>JBFMFE010000051.1:0-29920 GCA_040752295.1 bacterium | reverse complement strand
GGAAACGGTGGAAGGTTTCCAGCAGCCGCTGTCGGAACTCGGCGCGAACCTGTATTCCGCCGAAAACATCGCCCTGTGGCGCTCGTGCGCGGCGTCGGCGCGGGCGCTCCTTCAGTTCGCCGCCAACCTCAGACATTTCGTCTCCGAGCGCCCGCCGAAGCTCGTGATGTGCCGCATGGACAAAGTGGTGGACGAGGTCATCGCCGCGGCGGTCGGGCGGGGAGCATTTCCGCCGGAAGTGAAGGTGGAGAGGGATTACGAGGAGGAACCGCCCGTGAACCGCGGCGACGCGGAACAGTTGAAATTCGCGGTGTGGCAGCTGCTGATGAACGCCGTTCAGGCGGCGCGGGACGGGGGAGAGGTCCTGGCGAGGGTGTTTTCCGCGGACGTGGACGACGCTCCCGCGGTGGTGGTCGAAATAATGAACACCGGCGCGCCCATACGCGAAGAGGATGCCCGGAAGGCGTTCGAGCCTTTCCATGGGAACACCCCCGGCGCCGCCGGGCTGGGGCTGACGCTGTGCCGTCGCGTCATCGCCGCCCACGGGGGCCGCATCGGAATAGACCGTGTGGAAGGCTGGACGCGCGCGGGTTTCTTCCTGCCGCTCGACCCGCGCGGCAGAACCGCCGGACGCGCCGCGCCGCCCGCAGGGCTGAAACGCGCGTCCGGATGAACGGTCGGCTCAGTCCGGCGGTTCCTCCGCGGCGCGCGACGAAACCCACGGCTTTTTTTCCTTGTACCACGAGCAGTCAATTCCGTACTTCTTTACCTTGTACTGAATTATCCGCTTCGTCGTTCCCAGCTGCCGCGCCGCCTGCGACTGGTTGCCGCCGGTGTACTTGAGCGCCTCCTCGATAAGCTCGCGCTCGTAGGCGGCGACGAGCTTCTCGAGCGACCCGCCCCTGACTGCCTCCACGCCCCTGCTTTTCAACTGGAGCGACGGCGGCAGGTTGTGCGCGTGGATGACGCCGTCCGAACTGAGAAGCACCGCGCGCTCTATGCAGTTTTCGAGTTCGCGGACGTTCCCAGGCCAGTGATATGACATGAGCGCGTCTATCGCCGGAGAGCATATCCGCGTGATCTTCTTGCCCAGTTCCCCGGAGTATTTCTGGACGAAATAATCAGCTAAAAGCATTATGTCCGCACCGCGCTCCCTCAGCGGCGGCACGTGGATCGGAAAGACGTTCAGGCGGTAGAACAGGTCCACCCTGAACTGCCCGTTGAGCACCGATTCCTCGAGATTCCGGTTGGTGGCGGCGATCACACGCACGTTGACCCTGACGGGGGAAAGCCCGCCGATGCGCTCGAATTCCTTTTCCTGGAGTATGCGAAGGAGCCTGACCTGCGCCGAGAGACTCAGATCGCCTATCTCGTCGAGGAAAATCGTGCCTCCGTTGGCGGCTTCGAACCGCCCCGCGTACCTTCCGGACGCTCCGGTGAAAGCCCCCTTTTCATGACCGAACAGCTCGTTTTCGAGCAGGGTCTCGGGCAGCGCCGCGCAGTTGACGCGCACAAAGGGTCCGTTCCGGCGGGGGCTGGCGTAGTGTATCGCCGACGCCACAAGCTCCTTCCCCGTGCCCGTCTCGCCCGTTATCAGCACCGTCGTGCCGGTGTCCGACACCTGGCTTATCAGCATGTACACTTCCTGCATCCCCTTCGAGTTGCCGACGATGTTCTCGGGATGCGAGACCTGCTCGAGCTGTTTTCTGAGCCTCAGGTTCTCCCTCTCGAGCCGTTCTCTCGCTTCCTCTTCCTCGCGCCTCACCTCGACGCTCCGGGCGATCATATCGGCGACGGCGCCGAGGAATTTCACCTCGTCGTCCAGGTCGAGCTTTTCCACGGCGACCGTGTCCACCGAAAGCGCGCCGACGACGTCGTCGCCGTGCTTTATCGGGACGCATATGAAGGCGAGGCGCGAGCGGTCCACTTCCTTTCTCGCGCCCGTGCGGTCGAGAAAAAGGGGCGCCTCGTCGAGCTTCGGGATCGCCATCGGTCTGCCCGTTGCCACTACCTGCCCCGTAACGCCCTCCCCGACACCGTAACGTATTTTCTGGATCGCCTCATCGTCCATTCCCGGGGCTATGTCGAGCTGCGCCTCGTGAAACTCACGAAGCAGAAGGGTTATCATCCCGCGGCTCATGCCCATTTCCCTCGAAAGAAGCTCAAGGATGTCCTTCAGCATTTCCTTAAGGTCGGTTTTCGAACTCAAAAGTTTTGCCACGCCGTGCATCACCTCAAGTTCCTTGAGCTTTCTTTCGTAGTCGGAATACACTCTCGTTTCTCCATTCATGACGCATCACCCGCCCCGAATCGGCAAAGTTTCGTTGAAATCCACACGTACGGAGTATTCTAAAGACAAAATCGTTTCATGTAAACTGGTCTTAGACATTTTTGTTTGATTAAATCAAGCGTGTTTCATACGGCAATATACATGTTGCTTGAATCACCTCTGTTTAAATACCGCAAACGGACTCTGAGACGAGAGCAGTCTCTTTGGCGTCTCATATTTATAATGATACTATGCACAAAATTGAATAAAAACAAATATAGGGAAACAATAATGTTACTATTGTGGTAAATAAATACACACTCGTCATTGCGATTGACAAATCGGAATCCTGCGAAATCCATAGTGGGACAAGACTATCGTATTCAGACGGGGGTAGGTTGCATGATGTGTAAAACGTTTCCCGCGGGGAGGTTGAAAAACAAACTATTCACCGCAAAGGCGCGAAGGGCACAAAGGGGAATGATGTATTGCCGCTCCCGCCTCCGCGAGGACGTGCTTGCGCGGGAATGACAAAAAAGACCCCATCAACAGCCCCCCGCCGCTGTATCAATAAAAAACAGTTTGGTCGTGGAAAAACCCGTCAGGTTTGTCGGCATATGTTTGTTGCCGGGATTACTTTCCGGATTTGTTTGCTCGATACTATTGCGCGGACATGGATGTTGTACTAAAATGTTGCGCGGTTTTCCGCGGGACTCAGGCTGTCCCCGGTAATGAAGCTCATGAAAAAGCAGATTGCCTGGCAGGCGGTTCTCATCGCGGTGGTGGTTTCAGCGTGCGCCGCGTGGATAGGCTGGCGGTGGCGGACCGACCCCCTGGGACCCATCAACCTCGGTCTTGACCTCCGGGGCGGGGTTCACATACTGCTCGAGTGCCTTCCCACGAAGGAGACGCCCGTGAACGAGGAAAACGTGAGGGGCGTCATCACCGTCATGCGCAACCGTCTCGACCCCGAAGGCGTGAGGGAGATCGCAATTCAGAGGCAGGGCGCGAGGTGGGTGAACATCGAGATTCCGGGCGAGAGGGACCCCGAGAAGGTGGAGCGTCTCATTGGGGAGAGGGGCGTGCTCGAGTTCGTGGACACGCGGGGGAAGAGTTACGAGCAGGGCGATGAACTGCCGGCGGACCGCAGGGTGCTGTTCACGGGCAAGGAGCTGAAGGCCGCCTCGGCGGGGTTCGACAACCTGGGGCGTCCCGCTGTTAATTTCGAGCTGAAGAGGCGCGGCGCGGAGCTTTTCGAGACGTTCACGAAGCGGAACCTGGAGAAGTACCTTGCGATTGTTCTCGACGGCAGGGTGATTTCCTGTCCGCGTATAAAGTCGGTCATATTCGGCGGGACGGGCATAATCGAGGGCAGTTTCAGCAGGGAGGAAATCCAGGAACTGGTGGCGATACTGAACGCGGGGCGGCTTCCGCTCGAGGTGCGCATCGCCCAGAAGGACGCCGTCAGCCCGACGCTCGGCGCCGATTCCATCCGCAGAAGCCTTCACGCGGGCGTGGTGGGCGTGTGCCTTGTGCTCGCGTTCATGATCGCTTACTACCGCCTGCCGGGCGTCGTCGCCGACGTCGCTTTGATGTTTTACGTCCTGCTTCTTTTCGGTTTGCTGTCAATGTTCAACGCGACGCTGACGCTGCCCGGCATCGCAGGGTTCATACTGTCCATCGGGATGGCGGTGGACGCGAACATACTCATAATAGAGCGAATGAGGGAGGAATTGAGGTGGGGAAAGACGCTCAAAGCTGGGCTTGAGGCGGGATTTTCGCGGGCTTTCACTGCGATTTTGGACTCGAACGTCACGACGCTGATTGCCACCGCCGTGCTGTACGCGCTCGGCACCGGTCCCATCCGCGGTTTCGCCGTGACGCTGAGCCTGGGAATACTGGTGAGCATGTTTTCAGCCATCATGATATCGAGGGTGCTGTTTGCGGTGGTCACGAGCATGCGCGGCGCGCAGTCGCTGAGCCTGTACGGCGTGAAACAGCGCGCCGGGCGCTCGTCCGAAGGCGTCCGCGCGCCGGGGTGAGAGCGTGTATCGGGGCGACAGACTGATCAGGTTCGACATAATCAAGTCCCGCCCGCTTTGGTTCGCGGTGTCGCTCGCCGTCATCCTCGCCGGGGCAGGCTCGCTCGCGACCCGCCGGCTCAACGTCGGGGTGGACTTCACCGGCGGACGGATAATCCGGTACAGGACGGACGTGAAGGTGAGAACCTCGGACGTGGAAAGGGTCCTACGGCGCCCCGAATTCGCGATCATCAAGCACAATCCTGTGCAGCTGCTCGCCGGCGGCAGGGAATTCATTCTCCGAACGGTGGATTACGACGCCGATAAGGAAGAGGACAAGGCGAAGGCGCTCGCCGAGGGCATATACGCCCTGCGGGTCGCCCTCGCAGTCGAATTCACGAAGCTCGACCCCGACCGGCTGGCGCTGGAGGGGATCGAAAGGAAACTCACGCGCGCCGACGTCCGAAAGGCGCTCGCGGGCGAGGGGATTGACCCGTCGCTCGTGGAAATCGTGAAAGTGAAGGAACTCGAGGGCGAAGAGGGCGAAGAGAGCCGCTACCGCGCGGTTCTCCGTCTGAAGGGTGAGTTGAGAGAGGGCAAGCGGCTGAAGGACGCGGCGCGGGTCCTGTTCACGAACTTCGGCGGGCACAGGCAGTTTCTGAGCGAGGACAAGGTTGACCCCGTCTTCGGCAGGGAGCTTCTGCGGCGCGCGGCGTTCACGCTCGTGCTCGCCATGGCGGGCATACTGATCTACGTTACGCTCCGTTTCGAGTTCTGGTACGCCGTGGCGGGGATAATCGCCCTTTTCCACGACTGCATGATCACGGTCGGGTTCTACTCGATTCTCCATCTCGAGGTCAACAGCGCGACGGTGGCGGTCATACTCACCGTGTTCGGCTACTCGATCAACGACACGATAGTGATATTCGACCGGATACGCGAGAACCGGAAGAAATACAAGAGGGAGCCTCTGGACGTTGTGATGAACCGCAGTCTGTGGGAGACGATGGCGCGTTCGATAAACACGATGGTGACGACGCTCCTGCCCATCGCCTCGATAGTGCTTTTCGGGGGCGCTTCGCTGAAGGATTTCGCCACCGGCATGGGGATCGGGATACTTTCCGGAGGCTACTCGTCCATATTCATCGCCGCCACGCTGGTTTACATGTTCAAGACCGGCAAAGCGGCGGAGAGGGTCGCGCCCGCCGCCGCCGCTCCGGAAGCGCCCGCCGCGCCGGCGAGGGCGGCGGCGGGGGAAGTCTCTCCAACACCCGGCGAAGCGCGCGTCTCCGGCACGGCACGACCCGCCCCCTCCGCCGTATACGGAAAACCCGGAAAGAAGAAAACGGGAAAGAAAAAAGGCAAAAAGAGCCGGCGCAGATAACCTGTTGCGCGGCGCGTAAAATTGACCCCCTGGCGGCGTCCTTTTTGACCCCCCTGTTCGGATGTAAAAGTGAGCCTTCGCGGCGCCTGTCTGCCGCCAGGCAGGGATGTTATTGTGCGTAAAAGTATGCCCCCGTGCGCTGTGGCGGGGGTCCGCCGGAGGAGGCTGAAAGACCTGCTGTCAGGAGATGCTTGCAATGAGCCAGACAGGGGAGATTCGAAGGATGTACGCGGTCGAGGGGTGGGGCATCAGGACGATTGCGCGCCGGCTGTGTGTGAGCCGCAACACGGTGAGGCGCGTTTTGCGCGTGGAGTTGAGGTTGTGAGCCGCCCCCGCCGCGCAAAAATCAGCCACGCCCGAAGCTGGGGGCTTTCGTGGAGGCTCTGGAGGGGATGCTGTCCGAGGATGAAAAACTTCCGGCGTCGCGCCGCCGCAGTCCTCAGCAACTTTACGAACAGCTCCAGGCCGATTCCCGTTGCTGTAGCCCCTGCCTGTACTGCGCCGCAGCCCTCAACAGTTTTACGAACAACTCCAGGGGCTGGGCTACACTGGCGCCATTGACAGTGTGCGGCGCTGGGCGAAGCGCTGGCGGGCGGAACGCGGCGACGGGGGACGGGCGGCGTGCATCCCGCTGGTTTTCAGCCCCGGCGAGGCGATGCAGTTCGACTGGAGCCGGGAGGCGGCGCTCATCGGCGGTGTGGAGACGGTGGTGAAGGCCGCCCATGCGCGGCTGTGCCACAGCCGGTTTTTCCTTGTTCAGGTTTTTCCCCTTGAGCGCCAGGAGATGATGCTGGAGGCGATGCGGAGCGCGTTTCACTTTTTCGGGGGAGTTCACCGCCCGAGTGCTCTGGTACAACGCCGTAGACCTCGTCAACGACCTCGAGCGCGAGCAGGCCGCCGGGCAGGCGGGGACGCTGGCGAAGAAGCTGTGCCGGCTCGACCTTGTGGCGCTCGACGAACTGGGCTACCTGCCGTTCAGCAAGGGCGGCGCGCAGTTGCTCTTTCACGCCATGAGCAAACTCTACGAGACCACCTCGGTCATCATCACCACCAACCTCTCGTTCGCCGAATGGACAACCCTCTTCCACGACAAAAAGATGACCACGGCACTTCTTGACCGCGTCTGCCACCACGGCGAGATCATCGAGACCGGAAACACCAGCTATCGCCTGCGCCAGAGACTTGGAGGCGACGGAGATGGGCGGAAAAGAACGCGAGGGGCCGACAAAAAACCGCCCCCAGAAGAGCCGGACGCCCCATGCCCGGCGGGAACGCGGAAATGAGCCGGGAAGGGAAGAGCATGAAGCGGGAAATGATGGATGGAAAAGGGAACGCAGTCAGTGGGTCAGCGGGGAATCCAAGCCTCGCGCGCGTGTGCGCGCCCGCGCGCGCGCACGCGTTGCGCGTGCGTACACGACAAAAACCACCATTCCAGAGGGGTCAACTTTGGACGCCAAAAGGGGGTCAAAAACGCCCGCCGCTTGACAGGACGGTTACAAAGCCAAAACGCATTAGAACCCACATAAGGATTTCTGCACATTTTAGTCGCTTTTGTCTTCGGCCCGCGTATCCAATGGAAAAATATCCGGCTGTGCTTCATGGACAGCTTTGAGAATACGGCGGGCATATTCCACCGCCTGTCTCGCTTCATCGGTGGTCACCCATATACTCCCGCCGTAATCGCCTTTCAAACGAAACTTGAAAAGATCGGAATATTCTGCCCCCAGTTCCTCCGGCCATCGTTTCGTGTGAACCAGGTCCCGATGAACGGCTTGCTCGACAGCCTGATGCTTCTTAAATTCGACGCCTTCCAGCGCAAGCAATGCGCACACGGCATAGAATGCGCAATAGTAGGCGCGGCTGGCCATGCCGTTGGTTGAGTAGGCGCGCTCTGCGTCAATCAGGGTTTCAAGAGCGCGTTTCCAGAAATCCGCCGCCTCCCTTTGATATGTCATACCGTAATCCCTTCCCGTCTCACGATGCGGTAAAAACCGAACTCTCCGGCTTCGTATTCAGACGTGTCCACGGGCAGGATGTGGAAAATGCGGTCAAGGAACTCAAGTTGCAGCGGATAGGTTGTCCGGGTGATCTCGGATGTTTCGCCGCCGCGTATTCCATCCAGGATACAAAGGATATCCAGATCGCTGTCCTCACGGGCGTCGCCGCGCGCCGCGCTGCCATACAGCACCAGTCCCCGGAAACGCGCGCCGTAAAGTGCCTGAAGACGCTCCTTGATGCGTTGCAGAAGTTCGGCTTGGGTCATGTTTCGTCACCTGATAAAATTATAACACAGAACCTGTTTTCATCTCTTATTTCGACGACAGTTTCATTATCTCTTTCTTAAGCTCAATGACATCAATCGGACATTCAGGCCAATCGTTCTCCCAACAGACAACAAAGTCGCAGTTGTCAGCATTATGCCCATGTTGATTGAAATTTGATGCTTTGAATTCAAATTCCATCCTGATCGGCGCCCATTGATCTTTTTTGCATTCATACAAACCCCTACAATCAGGAAAAGCCGCCTCTATTGAATCTATCATGAAATGAAGTTCTTTACATACCATGCCAAAAAGGAAAATAACTTCTAGTTCATTTTTTGGTGCGTGTCGCATTCCGCGAAAATTTATTAATTCTCCATAAATGTATGATGGTTTTTTGCTTGGCTTTAATGTTTCTATTTGCTTATCGTTTTTTGCTCTTTCAAAATGGGCTTTTCTTCGGTTTCGGGTTCAGAACACGAAATCGCGTTCTCGGTTTTCCATTTTCTATAGAAAGAAATCACATTACTCCATTTTCCATAACGAACCCTAAATGGTCTTATAGAATATTTTCCATTTGCATTATATAGCGAATAGGTTGGTTTTTTCCCAACCTTTTTCTCAACCAAAAATAAGTCTTGAAACAAACCATTTTCGTCAAGAGTTCGCTTTTTTGCCAGATCAAGCAAATTCGCGCCTGATTCGACATTCTCCAATCCACATTCTTTAAGAGCAATACCTAAATGAACCAAAATGATAATTTATTGACGATAAAGGAAGAGACGCGCCAAGATGAGATGTTATATCCTTTTTTGAAAGGGTAGGTTTGTTCAAATTACGTGCGAGGTTTACAAGAGCAGTTTTTATGGTTTCCTTTTTGTGCTTCATAATTATTCAGTGTTCATGGATTATGAACTCCGTCACAACACATCTTTGTGCAAGTGCCTTTCACGGAGAGGGCGGGATTCGAACCCGCGAAGAGCCTGTTAAGCTCTTAGACGCTTAGCAGGCGCCTGCCTTAAGCCTCTCGGCCACCTCTCCCTCGTACTGCGCCGCCCGGTCCGTTTCTTCACCACAACTTTAGCGCTTTCTCCCCATTTTATCAACCCCGTCAAAACCCACTTTTATGCCGCGTGCCCAAACGTCCCGAGAAACAACTTCTCTCCCGCCTCGCGCTCCGCTGCGCCGAAAGCTTCACGGTACTGCATCCCCGCGCCGCCGTCCCGTCCCGCCGTCGCCGCGCCGAACCCCTCCCTCCCGCGCAAACGCTTTTTCCAGCGCCTCCACTATTCGCCGCGCCGCCTTCCCGTCCCACAACTCGGGCACGCGCCCCTTCTTCGCGCGCCCGTCCAGAACGTCCATCGCCGCCCCGACGATTTTCCGCCGCTCCGACCCCACGACCACGTTCGTGCCGACCTCCACGGTCACCGGACGCTCCGTTGTCTCCCGCAGCGTTATGCACGGAATCCCCAGGAAGGTCGTCTCCTCCTGTATGCCTCCGGAATCGGTCAGCACCATGCGCGCGCCGCGCATCATCGCAAGGAACGGCAGATATCCGAGAGGTTCCAGCATGAAAACGCGGTGCGACGCCGACGCCGAACCCCTCCAGAGCGAAAACCTCTTCATCAACCCGAACCTGCGCGCGTTCTTCTCCGTTCTCGGATGGGCCGGTAAAAAAACCGGTATATTCCGCGAAATCTCCTCCAGCGCTCCGATTATGCCGGCGAACGTTTCCCGGTCGTCCACGTTCGTCGGTCGGTGCAGAGTGACAACCGCGTAATCCATCCCCATGCCCTCGAGCGGATGCCGCACTTTCTCCGACCTGACGCGCTTCAGGTTCTGCGCCAGCGTGTCTATCATCACGTTCCCCACAAAATGAATGCTCTCCCCGCGAATCCCTTCCCTGATGAGGTTCTCCCGTCCGCTCGGCTCCGTCACGAAGTGAAACGAGGCGAGACTGTCCGTCACGACGCGGTTGATCTCCTCGGGCATCGTCCGGTCGAAGCTCCTCAAGCCCGCCTCCACGTGCGCCACGGGCACAAGCAGCTTCGCCGCCACAAGCGTGCACGCAAGGGTCGAATTCACGTCCCCCACGACCACCACCAGACCGGGCTTTCGCGCAAGCATCTCCCTCTCAAACGCCGTCATTATGTGCGCCGTCTGCACCGCGTGGCTCGCCGATCCCACTCCGAGGTCCACGTCAGGCGCCGGTATCGCAAGCTGATCGAAAAAAAGCCTCGACATCTCCGCGTCGTAATGCTGCCCGGTGTGCACGAGGACCGGCTTGAGCGCGGCGCTCTTCTCAAGCTCGCGCATTATGGGCGCCACCTTGACGAAGTTCGGTCTCGCCCCGGCCACGACAAAAACCTTGATCCTCCGCCGCACGATCATCCCCCCGGCTTTTTCCTCAATTGTGTCTCACTCGACCCTCCCCCTCCCCCTCTCCTCCACAACCCCTCCAGTTCCTTCGCGAGAGCCTCCGCCTGCGCGGTCCTCGAATAGTTCCTCTCCACGAAAGCCCGCCCGCGCCTCCCCATCTCTCTCGCCTCCGCCGGGCGTTCCTTCAACCGCCGGACCGCCCCCGCCAGCTCCACCGCGTCCTCCGGCGCCACAAAAATCCCGCCGCCGGACTCCTCCAGTATCCGCCGCGCCTCACCGTCAACGTTCAGCAGCACCGGAAGCTCGCACGCCATCGAGTCGAACATCTTCGAGGGCACCGTACCCGTGAACAACTCAAGCCGCCTCAGCGGCACGACGCTCGCGTCCGCCATGCCGTACACACCCGGCATCTCCTCCCTCGAAACCCCGTCCCGAAAAACCACGTTCCTCACCCCGCGCCTCCGAACCTCCTCCATCAGTTCCTCCTTCACCGGTCCCTCCCCCACCATCAGGAAAACAACGCCCTCCCCTTTCATCATCTCCGCGCACTCGACAACGGTATGAAGCCCCTGAGCTATCCCCATTATCCCGGCGTATATAACGACGAACTTCCCCTCCAGCGCCGGAGGTCTTGGCGCCGCCCTCTCAAGCCGCCGGAAATGTTCCGTGCTCGACCCGTTCGGTATATGTCTCAGACGCCCCGCGTACACGCCGCCGCCGTATTCCGCAAGCGCGTCGTAAAAACCGCGCGTCACAACCACGATCTTCTTCGCCCCGCGGTAACACCAGTGTTCCAGCCGCCGGGCGAGCCTCAACGCCATGCTCCCCTCCTTCAGCTCACCGAGCTGAACCGCCGCCTCGGGCCACAAATCCCTCAGCTCCAGAACGAAGCTCTTTCTTCTCAGCAACGCAATCAGCCGCCCCGCCACCCCTACAAACAGCGGCGGCGAACTCGCGTACACGACGTCGAATCCCCGCGTGAACAAACCCACCAGCGCCGCGTTCAACATGTACGTCAGGTAGAACGCCATGCGCGTCCTGAAATTCTTCTTCCGCGACGTATAGACCCAGACGTGGCGCACGCGCACGCCCTTCTCCTGTCTCCTCACGAGCCACCTGCCGCGGAAACCGGGAAAAATCTCCCCCTTCGGATGGTTCGGAACCTCGCATATCACCGTTACCTCGTGCCCCATACGCACGAGGTTCACCGCCATCTCGTACGCCCGCGCCTGCGTCGCCCCCGCCTCAGGCGGAAAATATTGCGAAAGGTACAAAATCCTCATCGTTCCACACGGGGGTCATTCCGAACGAAGTGAACAGTCCCGGTTTTTCAGCCCTTCGGTCCGAGACGCTTCGCCGCGCCCGGCATGACGACCTTTCGTGTCAACGCCGCTGCAGGCTCCGCCCGAGGACCTCGCTTATGAACTCGATCTGCGTCTCACTCAACTCGGGATAGACCGGCAGCGAGAGCACCTCCGCCGCAGCTTTCTCGGCGACCGGAAAATCGCCCGCCCCGTATCCCAGCTCACGGAACGACGCCTGAAGATGCAGCGGCGCCGGGTAGTGGACACCGACCCCGATCCCCTCCCCGCGCATCCTCTCCACCACGCGGTCCCTGTCCGGAACCCTCACGACGAAAAGGTGGTACACGTGCTCCGCGCCTTCGCTCACCTCGGGCAACCCCACCCTCTCATCCCCCGTCAGCAGCCGCCTGTAATGCGCCGCGTGCTTCCTGCGCCTCTCGTTCCACTCGTCCAGCCGCCGCAGTTTCACGCTCAGCACCGCCGCCTGGAGACAGTCCAGCCGGCTGTTGAAACCGACCACCTCGTGCGTGTATTTCTCCTTCCTCCCGTGATCGCGGAGCATTCTCACCCTTTCCGCGATCATCCGGCTCGAACTCACCACAATCCCCGCGTCACCGAGGGCGCCCAGGTTCTTACCGGGATAAAAACTGAAACATCCCGCCGCCCCGAAACTCCCCGTCCGCCTGCCGCCGTACCTCGCGCCGTGCGCCTGAGCGCTGTCCTCCACCACCGCCACGCCGTGCTCCTCGGCAATCTCAATGATCGCGTCCATCCTGCACGGCTGACCGAAAAGATGAACGGGAATTATCGCCTTCGTCCGCAGCGACAGCGCGTCGTCCAGTCGCGCGGGGTCGAGGTTGAGCGTCCCGGCTTCAATATCCACGAAGACCGGTTTCGCGCCGGCGTGTATTATCGCCTCCGCGCTCGCCGAAAACGTGAAGGGCGTCGTCACCACCTCGTCCCCCTCGCCGACACCGAGAGCCTTGAGCGCCAGAATCAGTGCGTCCGTTCCGTTACCCACTCCCACGGCGTGCGCCGCGCCGCAATATCGGGCGAACTCATCCTCGAACCGCGCAAGCTCGCCCCCAAGCACGAACTCCGACGAATCCACCACGCGCGCGACGGCTTCGTCCAGTTCGCTCCGTATGCTCTCGTGCTGCGCCTTAAGATCAATGAGGGGAATCATCTCTCAGCGGACGGGCGCCCGTTTCCCTCCCGTCTGCAGCGATCTCTGCGCCGCCTCCAGAACCCTCACCACGTCCAGACCGTTCCTCCCGTCGGTCAGCGGTCTGCGCCCCTCCCTCACGCACTCGACAAAATGGGCGCTCTCCACCTGGAGCGGCTCCCTGAAGTCTATCTTTGGAACGACAAGGTCCCCCGCCCGGGTTATGAGCTGAAACTTCCCGAAATCGTCATAGTCCCCGAGCCGCTCCCGCAGGTTCCGCACCGAAATGCCCTTGTCGTACACCCGCACTTTCGCGTCGGGGGACACGTCGTCGTACACCGCCATCTTCCTGCTTCCCACGATCGTAATCGCGCGAACCTTCCCGGGGTCCAGCCAGCTCACGTGAACGTGCGCGAAGACCTCGCCCCCGAAGTAGAGATCAACGAACGCCACGTCGTGTATCCCGCGCTGAAGATACGTCCTGCCCCGCGCGCTCACCGACCCCGGAACCTCCCCCAACCACATGCATATTATCGAGACATCGTGCGGCGCAAGGTTCCACACGACGTCCACGTCCCGGCGCACGACCCCCAGATTCAAACGCTGAGCGTAAATGTAATAAACCTCGCCAAGCTCCCCCGAATCTATAAGCCCCTTGACCGCGTTCACCGCGTCGTTGTACAGGAACGTGTGCCCCGCCATAAGAATCAGCTTTCGCTTTTCCGCCTCGGCGATGAGCCTGCGGCAGTCGCCCGACTTCAGCGACAGCGGCTTCTCGACAAGGACGTGTTTGCCGGCTCTCAGGGCGTCCATCGCCATACGGTAATGAAGCTCCGCAGGTGTGGCGACCACGACCGCGTCCACGTCCCCGCTCGAAATGACTTCGCCGTAATCACGCACGTAACGAACGTCCCTGTAAAGCCTCTTGAGGCTCGAAAACGCGCCTGGCGCGACGTCGCAAACGGCTGCCAGCCTCCCGCCCTCAACGCCGTAAAAACTGCGGACAAGGTTCTTACCCCAGTAACCGGCGCCGATGACGGCTATCCGGACGTCTTCTTTCGGTTTTTTATTCTTCATCTCCGGGAGAGCCGAACAAGGGAATCCCCTTTAACAGGTTCGGGAAAGTGCGTTCACTCGACTGGGATCAGGGTAAAAAGGCCCGGCAGTGTCCACTTATGAAGATTTTAGATTTCGGCGCATTACATGTCAAGACAAAAAGTCTGACGAGCAAAATACGAAATAATAGATGATATGACTTAAATAATGATTATATTGAGTTATTATTCCAGTATTATGGTGTAAAATAGTCCACAATCGTCAAAAACAATCGTATCCGGCTACATAAATCGCTGAAACCTTCTAATTCATGTTTATGATTATAATAATGGGGAAAAATGTAACTGGGAGTGACGGAAATGGACGGCGCGACACACCTCGTCATAGGAGCCGCCGCGGGCGAGATTTTCGGTCGCAGCCCCGTCACAAAATTCGCCGCCGGACTGCTGAGCCACCTCGTCGCCGACGCCGTTCCCCACTACGACCCGGACCCCCGGAAGCTGGAAGCCATCCCCTATTACCTGTGGGCGGCGCACGCTCTGTCGGTTCTCAAACAGATGGATAAAACAGGTTACACGGGCATGCTCGCGGGCGCTCTCGGCGGGTGGGCGCCCGACGCCGAGCACGTCCTGCACTACTTCGGCTTCCAGCGGGAAAAACTCTTTCCCACCCATCTCGGACCCCAGTTCGAGCCGCTTCTCCAGCCAAAGCTGCCAAAGGAGATGGGAGTCCCGCTCACGGTAGCGATCAACCTGGTCTGCCTTGCGTTTCTCGAAAAGAGACATAAAAAAAGAAAAAAGCCGAGAAAACCGCTGTTTTTCAAATTTTAACTCCGGCGCACGAACGGCAGTTTCGTTGGTAAAACAGCAGCCCCCCCATGAGCAAAAAGGGCAGGTATAGTAGTTTCGATGGAGAAACGGGGACCGCCCCCATGGGGCAAAAAGTGCAGGAAAAATCGTGGAAAACGGCGACTTTCAGCCTGTTGAAAAAGTTTTTTGTTATTCCCGGGCAGACATGTCTCCGCCGAAGCGGGAGTGCATTATGACTCCGAACGTTACCGGTAGATAAGCATATCTCCGCTGAAGCGGGAGCGTGAATCCAGCGTTCCCCTCTGCGCCCTCCTCGTCTTTGCGGTGAATGTTTTGTTTTTCAACAGCCTATCAAGGTCCGACTCCTCCTGCGGAAAGGGTATCATAACTCTGATGCCTGAAGAATTCGTAAATCTTTTCGGTGGAATCAAGGGCAGGGATGAAGTCTTCTGCAAAGGTTTTGGGCATGGCTAATCACTCAGGCAATTCGGGCAATCTATCAAGGACGAACTTTTTGACTTTCCGGGCAATTTCAACGGCTTCCATTGCGGTTTCCACGGGCGGATCAGAAAGATCATCATCAGGGTAACGGATTTCCACAGCATAAGGAGTTAGGGTTTCAATTTCCGTAGAAAGAATTTCAAATACTTTGTCAACCGTTGCGCAAAGCAAAGCCAATTCCTTCAACTTGTGAATGTATGGGAAGTGAATGCTATTATGCACAAGGTAGGCTTTAAGATATTTTTCTACACATTGCTGGGCATGAAAACAGATTGTGTCCGTTGGAGGAGCTTCTTTTCCCTCCAAAGCGGATATTGCCGTTTTCAGATCGTTATCAGCCTTACGAATCCATGATTTAACAAGATCGGTTTTGTTTTTCATAGAGCACTCTGCCGGTTCTTACGGCTGTTGTGATAAATGCCTCAGGGACATTTTTCCAGTCCTCCACCTCGCAGGGCGTATAAACAAGCACATCTATAGGAAACAATAAGCCGCAAATGGCATCATAAACGGGGAGCGATCTTTTGTATCTTGGGAGCGGTGATTCCATTATAACAAGAATGTCGAGGTCGCTGTGTTTGTGGATTTCGCCATGCGCATACGAACCAAACAGGATGATCTTTTCAGGATCAACGACTTCCACGATGCGATACACAATCTCCTGCATCAATTCATCCGTTACTTCCTCAATAATTTTTAATTCAACCATTTTTTTATCCCTCTCACATTAATTGCTGCGTGTTGCGGTTCCCCGTGAAATGGAGAATGAGGGGAACGTTTATTTTTGAGATTCAGGACAACGACATGGATTGATTATACGCACCGGGGTTGTGGCGTCAAGGGTTTTTGGGCTGGTTTGCGGGCGGGACTGCCTGCCTGTGAGTTTCGGAATCAAAGTTACATGTTGCAAGTTAATTCCGGTTCAAAAGTTGAAAAACGGAACAGGCGGGACAGGCAGGCGGCAGGCAGGCGCAACGCACAGGCGGGGACACGTGCGCGGGTTTTTTTTAGATGCGCTCCGTGAGGTTTGCCCCGAGGCGGGGCGTGCGCACGTGCGCGGGGGTTTCGGTTTATCGAAGGCTGCAAAAGCAACGCAACAATTTTCACTGCGAAAAGACATTGTATTGCTTATGTCGGTCTCAATAATCGTCCCGGGCGGCTTACAACGGGTGTTATTTTGCGGTTTTTTCTTCGAGCCGTGTGTTCCGCCGCGCCGCCCCTTGCGGCTGAAATCCTTTGTGCGATAATAAGGCGAACGGGGTTCGGCGCCGGGGCGCGCGCACGGCGCCGGGCGGGTCCCCGCAGTAGGAGCACGACGGAGACCGCCGCTCATCAGCAGATAAGAAGAAGGTGTGACGGCGCCCCGGGGGGGAAGTACACGGGAACACGGCGGGGACAACCGCTCATCCGCCGGGCAGAGTGAAGGTGACGGCGCCGTGGAGGAGAAGCACGCTGGAGCGTTGCGGTAATCGCCGTTCATCCGCCTGCCATGTCCGAAAGAACCTTGCTTCTGAAAAAACGACTTCTGGAGGCGGCGCCGGAGATATGCGTGGAACGCGCGAGGCATCTCACGGAATCCTTCAGGCTTTCCGAGGGGAAACCGCAAGTCATCCGCCTCGCCGAGGCATTCGACAACATCCTCACGAAAATGTCCATCTTCGTCGGCGAGGGCGAACTCATCGTCGGCAACCGGGCGTCGAAACCGAAGGCAAGCCCGCTTTTCCCCGAGACAATGAACACGTGGATCGGTCCCCAGCTCGACGTTCTGCCGACACGCTTCGCGCAGCCGTTTCTCGTCTCCGCGGAATCGAAGAGAGAGTTGCTCGACTCCATTCTCCCGTACTGGCGCGGGAGGAGCGTCTGGGACCGCGCCCTCGAACTTATGTCACGCAGAACCCAGAAGGAGATATACAAGAACGTGTTCATCATGCGCGCCGAGTTCTCAAACGGCATCGGTCACTTCATCCCCGGACACGGTTCAGTGGTGCGGGAGGGGCTGCTCGCGGCGCGGGGCAGGGCGGAGGAGAGACTTCGCTCGCTGGAAAAGTCGAAAAATTCCGAGGAGGGGAGAAACTTTCTGCGCGCGGCGATCATCGCCGTTGACGCCGCGGTCGCCTTCGCGTCCCGTTTCGCCGGCGAGGCGGAAAGGCTTAGCCGCGCCGAGAGCGACCCGGGGCGCAGGGAGGAGCTGCTGCGCATCGCGTCCGCCTGCCGCAGGGTCCCCGCGCTCCCCGCGCGGAACTTCCACGAAGGCGTTCAGGCGGTCTGGTTCAACCAGCTGCTCACGCAGATCGAGGACGGGGGTTTCGCCATTTCCGTCGGGCGCTTCGACCAGCTGCTCTACCACCTCTACGCGCAGGACATTCGCAGCGGAACGCTCACAAGGGATCAGGCGCAGGAACTGGTCGAATGCTTCTACCTCAAACTCTCCAGCGTCGTCAACTGCCTGGACACGCTCGCCGTCCCCGCCGCGGGGGGACCGCCCGTGGCGCAGAACCTCACCATAGGCGGACAGAACGAAAAGGGCGATGACGCCACGAACGAACTTTCGGAGGTATGTCTCGACGCGATGTCGGCGATTCGCACGAGCATGCCGAACCTGTCCGTCCGCGTTCACGCCGGCACGCCGGACGATTTCCTGCTGCGGGCTTGCGAGGCGATAGCCGGCGGAACGATGCTGGCTCTTTTCAACGACGAGGCGATCATACCGGCGATGGTGAACCGGGGCATTCCCCTGGAGGAAGCCCGGTGCTACGGCATCGTGGGATGCGTCGAGCCAACAGCGCCGGAAAAGACGTTCGGCTCAACGGACTCCAACCTGTTCAACATCGCCAAGTGTCTCGAACTCGCCCTCCGGAACGGAGACGGGATTGACCTGCTTAAAGAGCGCGCGCTTTTAAGGTCCATGTCGAAGCGGCTCACGGGCGGCGCAGGCGCGAAACGGAGAAAAACGCGAGGGAAGACGCCCGGCGCCATGACTCCCGCCCGGTCGGCGGCGCGCCTGCTGCCCGTTTCCCACTACTTCCTCGACCCTGCGCTCAAGTTGACGCCGGCGGACCATCTCCGCATCCTCCGGGGCTACAGGCTCGGACCGCGGACCGGCAGGGCGGAGAGGTTCGCGTCACTTGACGAGCTCATCGAAGCCTACCGGGCGCAGGTGCGGCATTTCGCCGGGGCAATGGTGTGCGCCATGGACGCGTGCGGGCGCGCACACGAGGAGCGAAAGCCCACGCCCTACATATCCTCGACCATACAGGACTGCATCGAAAACGCGGAGGACGTGACCAGCGGCGGGGCAAGGTACAACTCCACCGGACCGCAGGCGATCGGCGTGGCGAACGTCGCCGACTCGCTCGCCGCCGCCGGAAAATTCGTCTTCGACGAGAAACTCTTCACGATGGGGGAGCTGGTGAAGATTCTCGATTACAACTACGCCGGACACGAGAGCGTAAGACAGACGCTCCTCAACCGCGCACCCAGGTACGGAAACGACGACGACGGGGCTGACACACTCGCGCGCGCAGCCGCCGAAATCTACTGTCGCGAGGTCGAAAAGCACCTGAACTGGCGCGGCGGGCACTTCAGCCCCGGCATCTATTCCATAACGGGGCACATAACGTTCGGCGCGATCACGGGGGCGCTGCCCGACGGAAGGAAAGCGGGCGAACCCCTCGCCGAGGGGGTTTCGCCGCGCCGCGGCGCCGAAAGAAGCGGACCCACGGCGGTGCTCAACTCCGCCGCGAAACTCAACTATTCGCTGGTATCAAACGGTGCGGTCCTCAACCTCAAATTCCACCCCGGGCTACTCTCACGCGGGGAAAACATAAGGAAATTCGCGCACATGAACCGCGCGTACTTCCAGCGCGGCGGGATGCACGTGCAGTACAACGTGGTGGACGCGGAGACGCTGAGGGACGCGCAGAGACGCCCCGGGATGTACCGCGACCTCGTCGTACGCGTCGCGGGCTACAGCGCCCTTTTCACCGAACTCGACCCTCTATCGCAGGACGACATCATACGGCGCACGGAACACACAGCGCCGTGACCGCAGCCGTGAACGGTTTGGGCTTGAGGGGAGAGAGCGGTTTACGGTTCCCGGCTTCAGATTAAAAACAAAAGTGTCAAGCGGCGGTTTTTTCGACCCCCTTCAGGCGTCCAAAGTTGACTCCTCTGGAGCGGCGTTCTTCTCGTGTGCGCTCGGGCAGCGCGGGCGTGCGTGCGCGGGCAACGCCGCTGAGGCGAGCGCACGCACAAGGGGCGCAGCGCGGGCGCGTGTACGCGCACGGGCGGGGGTCAATTTTACGCTCCGCGCAACAAAAATCCGCGGTTTTTCCGTTGCCGGTGTGCGCCGGCGCGCTATTTCATGAAAATCCCCGGAAGGAACATCGTGAACCAGGGAACGTAGGTCACCAACAGAAGGACGGACACCATCGCGAGGTAGAACGGCGGCAGCGCGCGCGTGGTCTTCTCTATCGAGATGCCGCCGATGGCGCAGCCCACGAACAGAGTCGTGCCCACCGGCGGCGTGCACAGCCCTATGCCCAGGTTCAGAAGAAGCACGATCCCGAAGTGAACGGGGTCCATGCCTATCTTGGTGACCACGGGCAGAAGCACGGGCGTGACGATCAGGATCAGCGGCGCCATGTCCATGACGCATCCGAGCGCGAGCAGCAGGACGTTGATCATGAGAAGGACCGCGAAAGGCGATTTCGCGGTATGCAGAAGCGCTTCGGTGACGAGCGCGGGAATCCGCAGGTAAGCCAGAACGAATCCGAACGACGAGGCGGCGGCGATCAGAAGCATCACCATCGAAATGGTCTTGACGGAGTTGAGAAGGATGCCGGAGAGGCGTCCGAGCGGAATTTCCCTGTAGAAGAAAAAGGCGATAAGGAAGGCGTACACGACGGCGATAGCCGATGACTCGGTCGCGGTGGCGACTCCGAAGATCACCAGCCCGACGATTATGACCGCGGTGAGAAGTCCGGGAAACGAACCGGCGAGTATCTTCAGGGCTTCGCGCAGCGGGACCATCTCCCCGCGCGGGTAGTTTCTCCTCGCCGCGATGAGGCAGCTGACGACCATGAGGGCAAGCCCCACCATCACGCCCGGAATGATCCCGCCGAGGAAGAGTCTGGCGATGGACACCGAGCCGCCCGCCGCCAGCGCGTAGATTATCGCGTTGTGGCTCGGCGGTATGATGATGCCCTGCGTTGAGGACGTGATCGTCACGCTCACCGAGTAGTCGGCGTCGTACCCTTTGCGCTTCATCATGGGGATGAGGATAGTGCCGATGGACGACGTGTCCGCGACCGACGATCCGGATATGCCCCCGAAGAACATGCTCGCGACGATGTTCACCATCGCCAGCCCTCCGCGGATGAATCCCACGAGCACGTTCGCGAGGTCTATCATCCGCGCGGCGATCCCCCCTTCCGTCATCAGGTTGCCTGCGAGTATGAAAAAGGGGATCGCCAGAAGCGCGAACGAGTCCATCCCGTCCGCCATCTTCTGAACCACCACCATCGGGTCGAGTCCGACGTAAACGACCGCGATGAACGAGGATGCCCCGAGCGAGAACGCCACGGGCACCCTCAGCAGGAGGAGAACGGCGAAAGAGCCGAACAGGACGAAGGGCGCGAGGTTCATCCGCCCCCCTCCTCGTTCGCGGACCCGGCGGGCGCGGACTCGATTGCGCTCATGCGCGCGGCGTCGAGGGCGACCCCGGGAAGCGCGTGGAGAAAGATGAAAATCCCGCTGATGGGAACGGCGAGGTATGACACGGCGACGGGCAGGTGTGTCGCCGGCAGCGTCTGCTCCGTCGTCATCAGAACGAGCCTCGCGCCGCTGATCATCATTACGAGCGCGAAGCAGCAGGTGACGGCGAAGACGAACCTGTGAACGACGAGGCGCGCGGACGCCGGCAGAAGGCGGGCGAAGAACTCCACGGCAAGATGTGTCCCGTCGCGGACGCCAAGCCCGGCGCCCAGAAGTCCGAACCACACGACGAGCACGAGCGCGGTCTCCTCCGCCCAGTACGGCGTGCGGTTCAGCGCGAACCGCGAAAACACCTGCCACGAGATGATCACGACGAGGGCGGACAGGAGAACCCGCGTGACCGTTTCCACCGCGGCGGAAAACAGATTCAGAACCGCCCTGTACATCTTCTCATTCCTCCGGCTTCACCTGGGCTTTCGCATTTTTAGACGTCGAATTTCCGAATCAACGCGCCCCTGCCCGTGCCCGAATTCTTTTATTTCTTTTCGGGTACGCTCACGGGCACGCTCACGGGCACGGAAAGAAAAAACATTAACAGAAAAATTCCGGTCATGTCCCCGAAATTCTCCGATTTCAGATTTGTTCATGTAATCACGACCTTGATGAAATTCCATCTTCAGAGTACAGCAAGTCCGTCTCGCCCTTGCCAAAAATGCGAAAGTCCAGATCACCGTACCGCCTGAATCTCCCTTATAAGCTCGCCGTACTTCGCCTCGTATTTTTTGTACAGCGGCTCGACGGCTTTCCTGAAGGCGTCCTTCGGCGGCGCGTTGATCCTGCATCCGGCAGCGGCGACTTTTTTCATCGCATCGGCTTCGTATTTCTTCCACAGTCTTTTCTGAACCGCCTCCGATTCCTTCGCCGCGCGGCGGAGGATTTCCCTGTCCGCGGGAGAGAGGCGTTCCCACGTTATGGCGCTCGCCGCCACAATTTCCGGTATTCGCGTGTGCTCGTCGAGCGAGTAGAACTTCGCCGCTTCATAGTGGCGCGTGGACTCGTAGCTCGGCGGGTTGTTCTCCGCGCCGTCAATCACGCCTGTCTGGAGCGCGCTGTACACTTCCTCGAACGCCATGGGTGTCGCGGAGCCGCCGAGGGTCTCCACAAGCTCGATCATCACCTTGCTCTTCTGAGTCCGGATTTTAAGCCCCTTCAGGTCGGCGGGAGCGGCGACGGGGCGGCGGGTGTTGTAGAAGCTCCGCGCCCCGGAGTCGTAGTATGCGAGTCCCACCATGCCCACTTCGGAGAGTTTCTCCGCGAGCCGCCGACCGATCTCACCGTCCAGCGTCTTCCACTGGTGCTCCCCGTCGCGGAAGACGTAGGGCATGCTGAAGACGCCCATCTCCTCGAGGAACTCGGACAGCGGCGCGCATGAGACGCGGTTTACGTCTATCACGCCCATGCGCGTGTTCTCGAGTGTCTCCTTCTCGGAGCCGAGCTGCGCGCCGGGGTAAACCTGCATAGTGATCCTGCCGCCGGACAGCTCGCTCACGCGCCGCGCCATGTAAAAAAGCCCCTCCGTGGTGGGGTAGCCGGCGGGATGATCGTCCGCGGCGCGGAGTATTTTCTTTTCGCCTGACGAGGGAAGGCACAGCAGCGCCGTCGCCGCGAGCATGGCGATGAAGACTCCCGCCTGGAGAACGGCGCCCGCCCTGCTCACGTTATCCCTTCTCTTTCAGCCACGCGTGGTTCGGATCGTCGCGTGTGACGACCCTGCGTTCCTTTCCGGCGAGGACCCACAGGTAGTACAGGCTGTAGCCCGGACCGGCGACGGTGGGGTGGTATCCGCCCGTGATGACCACCGTGTCGTTGTGCCCGACGGTGATGGTTTCGTCCAGCGAGCGGTCGTCGTTGTAGAGGCGGATTATGCCGAAGCCCTGGCGGGGGCGGACGCGGAAGTAGTAGATTTCCTCGTGGCGCGTTTCGCGGGGGAGGTCGTCTTTCTCGTGCCTGTGCGGGGGTGAACTGGACCAGTTCCCCGGGGGACTGAACGTTTCGCCCACGAGCATGCGGTCGGCGTCCACTCGCGCGTCCACTACGTCGTGAACGGTGCGCGACCAGTTGTCCCTTCCGCGGGGGATGACCGGGACGTGTTCCGGGCGGACGAGATGGGGCGCGGAGTTCCGCCGCGCCGCCGTCCTGCACACGGCGATCTCGACGCCGTCGCGCGCCGTGACTCCGTAGTTCGACTCGCGGGGGACGTACACGCACGTCGCCGCGCCGTCGAAGACGTCCGCCCTCGCGCCGAGGTTCTCCCAGCGGTTTTCGCCGGCGGACGCGTCGCAACTGCCGCCGAGGATGACGAGCGCCGTCTCGTCTTCGCCCGTGTCCTCCGAGAAACTCTCGCCGGGTTCGAGGAAAAGCAGGGAAAAGGAAACGAGGTTCAGCCCCATCTCGCCGCGGCGCACGATGGGGATCATGCCGTGACCGCCGGGGAATCTTATGCAGTGACTCATGTCCGACCCACGCCCGGTATTCCCGGACGCACGCTGTTAAGGAATCACGAACGGTTCGCGTGTGATTATATCAGCCGCCGGCGGTCCGGGCAACGCGCGGGGACTCGCGACGGCGCCTGTCCGCCGCCTGCCTGCCGGAAATGTTTGCCAGTCTGCTCATTACGATTCAGACGGCGACCACGATGGGTTTGCGGCTGGATTCTTCCGGCAGCGACGACAGCGCTTTCTGATCTTCAGCCCACAGCCACGCCACGATGGCTTCTTTTATATTTTCAAGTGCTTCCTTTTCATCCCTGCACTGAGAAACGCAGCCCGGCAGGGCGGGGACTTCAGCCACGAGCCACCCGTCTTCCGCTTTTTCAAGAATGACATGGAATAACATACATTCCGTCTCCCGAGCCGTGCTCGGCGTTCCTTTGTGCTTTTCATTATAATTCATAAGCTGGTTCCGTTGCAAATTCCAAGCAATAAAGGCAGTGGAAAGTTTTTTTCAACATTTGCGGGAGAGTAGAGCGTTTTGCAGGCTTATTCCTTTTTCGTTTCGAGCAGACCGGCTTCTTTTAAGACTCTGTAAACGTTCTGCGCGACGACGCGGTGCCCGGCGGGCGTGCAGTGGTCGTCGTCGGCGAGGTATTTTTCCTCCGGCTCGAGCGCGGCGAACGCGGACAGGTTGTCAACGAACGGAAGCGAATTCTCCCTCGCGACCCGCTCTAAAACCCTGTTCGCCATCGCGTAGGCGACCGGATAGTTCTGTATCACCAGTTTTATTCCCCGGCGCCGGCACAGCGCCGCCGCCTTTTTCAGGTCATCGTAAATCCAGTTCTCGATTCCCGCCTCCCAGTTCTGCTTGTCCGCGAAGAGTTTCATGAAACCGGCGAAAAGTTCGCTCTCGCCGTACACCGGGTTCCCTTTCAGCATCCTTTCCATTTCGCCGTGAATCCGCGCTGAGTCGTAGAGGCTCTGAAGGTCGTAAACCTTCGCCATCGCGTAGTAGGCGACCGGGAAGTTAGGGTCTGCCTCGATGTTTTTCAGGTAATAGCCTATCGCCTTTCCATACTCGGATTGTTTTCTGAGGTGTTCCCCTATGGCGAGTTTGTAATATGCGGTCGCGTTGCGTACCATACGTGATCGGGGGTGTTTTCTCCGCGCGGCGGCAAGCACTTCCTCGGTCTTCGCGACCGCCCCGTTCGAGAGATACAGCTCGGCGAGCGCCATCATCACGCCGACCTCGTCGGCTTCCCCCCTGTGGAGAAGTTCGAGGGCGTGCATTATCCCTTCATCGTACCGTCCGGAGTTTTTGAAGCTCCACAGCCTGTGGAGCGGGTCTTCGGGGTCGAACTTCTCCCGCCGCCCCCACCTCATAACGTACGCCGCGTGGCTGAAGGTCGGCGTGACCGCCGAGCGCGTCGCGGGAAGAGCGAAAAGGGCGAGTTCACGGAAGGACTTTCCGCCGGTGGAGGCGTCCCGCGCCCTGAGGTTCAGATGGATTATGCGCCCCATCTTGAATATGCGAAGATTGTAAAAAAAGCCCTTCAAGGGCGAATACCTGTCACCCTTCCTGAAGCGCTCGAAGGGAGAGAACCGGTTCGCCGACCCGGACAGGAGCACCACGACGTCCGGCTCGTACGCGTCAATCCATTTCTTCAGGTTCCGGTACAGCTCGCTCGTGTTCGTTTCGCATACGCCGAGGTTCACGACTGAAACATTTTTCCCCGGCGCGTCGCGTCCGATCAGCCTCTCCAGCACCGCCGGGTACGCCTCCGTCGCCCTGTTCACGTTTTCGCCGTACGTGAACGAATCGCCCACGCTCACGATCCTTACGTCCGGCTGCCCGCCGGGTCTCTCGTGGTCGGGTCTGTACCCAAAAAGCAGTACCATCCCGTAAATTCTGAGGGCGAGTTCCAGAACGAGCAGGCTAAGAAACAGGCTGCCGGCGAAAGCAAGGAGTTTGATCGCGATCCGGGATTTCGAAGTTTTCATCCTGAAAATTATGACACAGTCTCCCGCGGTCCCGAAACCGGGGGAAAACCGGCGCTCACCGGGCGATCCCGCTTTCTTTCATCGCTTTGTATATCTCCCGTGCGATTATCCCGTGTCCCGTCTCGTTCGGATGAAGCGGGTCTTTGTCCGCCGTGTTGAAAAGCGTTTCCCCTTCTCTTGCCGCGAACGCCGCCGCCGCGTCGGCGAGCGGCGCGCCTTTCTGGCGGGCGACCTCGGACATCGCCTCGTTGAAAATCCTGGCGTCCCTGCCGCACCGTCGCGCTTCGCTCCTGAACGCCGCCACGATCGCCTCGCCCGCCTTCTCCGCTTCGCCCATCCGCCGCCTGCACACCCCTAAATAGTAATATGCCTCGCTCAGGTATTCGTTCAACTCCGCCGCCCGCTCCAGTTTCGCCGCCGCGCCTTCCCAGTCCCCTTTCCCGATGAGCGCGATCCCCTGCGAAAGCAGTCTCGCCGCGCCCGCGACCCTCCCAGCGGGCAGGTCCTCCGCAGGCGGAAGGTTTACCGGCATCTTCACGAACACCACGCCGATGCCCCTGTCCCCCGCGAAATCGGCGATCTCCTCCAGGTTTTCGCGGTAGTGCTCCAGCGGAACGCGCAGTTCGCCCGGTCGGAAAATCCCGATCGGCAGCCCTCCGGGGGCGCCGTCCCGCTCCATGATCACGCGCATCCCCTTCTCGAACAGGCGGAAGAAGCGGCTTCTGTCGAGAAGATTACGGAGTCCGATCACCGCGGCGTTTCCCGGTTCAAGCTCGCGGTCCGCGCGCCCGTCAGTGCGGAAAAACCTGTACCTGTCAATGTCGTTGATCACGTACGACACCGTGATCGCGTCCGGCTCGAGCGCCGCAAGCTCGTTCATGAAGATGATCTTCCCCTGGTGCGACGAGTACCCTATCATTCCCGCGTTCAGGACCTCGGCGTCCACGCCGCCTGCCCTCAACAGTCCCTCCAGCCGCGCCGGGTACGCGTCCTCGTGCTTCACCCCCCATCCGAAAGTCGGCGACGCGCCGAGGCAGATCACCCTGAACTTTCCTTGCGTCTTCGGACCGATCACCCCGCGCGCGCGGCTTTCCACCCTCAGCCCCGTCCCGTCGGTGACGATCCGCTCCCCGGCGAACTCCGTCGAAAGGTTCGGCGCGTTCCTCCAGAAAAGAACGGGGTCCTGAACGAGCATTCCGGTTATACGTTCGAGGTTCGATTCGCGCGCGAAAAGCCGCGCCGCGCCCTCCATCGCGAAAAGCAGAGCGACGCCCGCAAGAAGGGACAGCGCGTTAAGTCGGAACGATTCCCACCCGGACTTTTTGTTTTCTCTCACGTTGTTTCCACTCTCGACGCCCCGCCTTTTTTGCCGTCCGCCAGCGCCCCGAGAAGGTATGTCTGGAGTATTATCGCCAGGAGCGCCGGCAGCTTCCTTATGTAATGCCGCTTCCTCGGCGTTTTCAGAAAAACCCGCCACATGCGCCTGAAGCTGAAAAAGAATTTCCTCTGCGCAAGGAGCATCAGTTCGTTAAGCTCGTCCGCGCCGACCGCCCCGTACGAACGCCCCGCCGAGTAGAAATGGTAATCATCGAAGCTCTCCGGCGGCTCGCCGCCCGGACCGCCGCAAACCTCCTCGTAGAAACCGCTCCCGGGATAGGGCGTCGCCTTGAAAAAGTACGCCGCGTCAAGCGGAGACCGCGCCGCGAAATCAATCGTTTCAACGATCTCGTCGCGCGTCTGCTCCGGAAACCCGACCATGAAATACGCGCCGGTCATGATCCCCGCCCTCGACGTCGTCTCGAACGCCTCCGCCGCCTTCCGCACGTCGAGGTTCTTGCCGATCAGCTTCTGGAGCCGCTCCGACGCCGTCTCGAAACCGTAGTGAATCCTGTACGTCCCCGCCTTCTTCAGCAGCCGCACGAGTTCCTTCGTCATGAGGTCGGCGCGCAGACCGTTCGGAAACGCGAGCGAAAGCCTCATGCCGCTCCCGGCGATCAGCTCGCATATCCTTTTCGCCCTTTCCTCGTCCACGTTGAATATGTCGTCCACGACGTGAATCTCCCTGAATCCGTAATTGCGGTACAGCATCCTCAATTCCTCGAGCACGTTTTCCGGCGACCGCAGCCTGACTTTCTTCCCGAAGATGTTGTGGCAGAAGCGGCATCCGTAGGGACACCCGCGCGACGTCAGTATCTCGCCGTAGAACTTCTCCTTCAGCGCCCCGTTCCAGTTGTCGCAGCGGGCGTAGCCCCTGTAGTCTATCAGGTCCCATGCCGGAAACGGGAGCGAATCCAGGTCCTCGACCGGCGCCGCCGGTTCCGTCGCGGCAGCCTTCCCGCCGGCATCCCTGAAGACGATGCCTCGCACCTTTTCGAGCGGCGCGCCGTCCGCCGAAGCGTACAGAAAATCAACGACCGTGCGCTCCGCCTCTCCGATGACCGCGACGTCCACGTTCGGGTCGTCGAGGAGCCTCGCGCCGGCGACCGCCGCGTGCGGTCCGCCCGCGAGCACGACCGGCGCCCCGCCCCCCGTCCCCTTCGCGAGGGCGGCGAACCCGCGGAGGACGTCAGCCTCGCAGCTCATCGCGCTCAACCCGACGAAGTCCGCGCGCCACTCTCGCACGCGTTCCGCCGCCTCCGCCTTCCCCATCCGCCCGAGGTCTATTATTCCGACGTCCACCCCGTCCCCGAACCGCTCCCTTATCGCCGCCCCTAAATACAGAAGTCCCAGAGGAGGCACCGGTCCGCCGCCCTTAAGCGTCTTGAACGTGCGTACGAAGAGAAAGCGTTTCTTTCCCGCGTTCATGGAAAAACTTCTCTGAGCCGCGTCAGAAAATGGCGTATATCGCGGGCAGAATGGACGAGTTTCCCGACGTCAGACTTATGAAGAGCGCGAGAAACGCGAGCACCATGAGAATGGGGAAAAGCCACCACTTCCGCTGCTGTTTTATCTGAATGTACAGGTACAGCAGGAGTTCCCTGTTGTTATCGAAGCGCGGATATTCCGTCCGCCCGTCCCGCGCGGAATCTCCGGGCGCCGCGGCGCCGCCCTCCGCTTTTCCGTTCGCGGTCTCTTCCGCCATGGTCCGAAACCCTTATACGCTTCCATTATCAGGGATTGTCACGCGCCTTTCAAGCGGAAGCGCGCGATCCGAAGCCCGCCGTCATTTCTTCGCGACCCTCCGCGCGTTTCGACCGCGCCCGCTGCTGCGCCCCGGACGCCTGACCATCAGGAGTTTCTTGTCGGGAACAACGTAATTCCTCTCCCAGAAGTCGGGGTATTCCTTGACGCCCCCGCATTTGGAACACCTGAAAACGGTCGTGCTCACCGTCTCCGTGCGCGGGCTGCCGCGGTTGTTCGTCGGGAGCGCCTTCACTTTCCACGTCCCCTTTGCCGAGGTGGCTATGAATCTATGTTCACACGCAGTTTTCATGTTCGGCGTTCCCTTCCACCAGCCGACCGCCTGTTTCTTAAGCGATTCGGTCATAAGTCCCTGCCATCTTGTAAAACACATGACGCGGCTTATCAGTTCCGCGGGTCGAATCCACTCCGTCGCCTGAAGGCGGGAAGCGGAAACATTTCTCATGCTCAACGTGTTTATAAATGAAGAGTTTGTGCATGGAAACCGATGCGCCGGGGAACTCTTTCGTCCCGCCGGAAAGCACGGGTCAAATATACGAAACCGCTGGAAACAAGAGCGCTCGCAAAAACCGCAGGTTCGGCTGCGAGCAGAAGCGCGCCCCGAGAGGCGTGTTTCCTCACCGGCGTCCCGCCCGCCGCCATACTCACGACGTCCATGAGATGGAAAACGCGAAACCCCGCGAGCGGGATCAACTCCGCGAAACCGAGCGTAACGACGCATCCGTTGCAGTAGGAAACCACGTCCCGGACGGGCAGTTCCCGAAGATACTTCGCAACGTGCCCGAAACAGTCCGCCGCGCTCTGCCGCGACGCCCCCGCTCCCAGCCCGCAGCAGCGGAATCCGCCGCCCTTCGTCTCCTCCACCCGCACGCCCGCCGCGCTCAATATCTCCCTCACGTCGTCGTGAAAACCCTCACCGAGCGGCGCGCAGTGGCAGTTCTTCTGAAGCCACGCCTTCATGCCGAGCTTCCGCCGCAACCTGATCTTGCCGCTCTTTATCCGCGTGAGCAGCCACCGCGGCAGCGAAACAAGCTCGACGCCGGGACCCTTCCCGAGCAGCTTCGGATACACGTTCGCGAACATGTTGAAGCACGCCGGGCAGAAGACGACAAGGCGGCGCGCGCGGCACGAGGACAGAAGCGACGCGCTTCTCCGGAAGATTTCCTCCGCCCGGTCCAGCATTCCGGCGCGGTAGTAAGGCTCGCCGCAGCAGAAACTCCGCGAACCGGCAAGCCCGACACCGGAGAGTATCTCCGTGTGCGTCACGACGGGATTCAGCCACTGGTTGCATCCCATCAGAACGCAATCGTCTTCGCGTGCGCCGGATTTTCCCTTTCGGAAGAGTAATGCGAAGTTCCTTTCCCATTCCGCGACGCTTCTTTTTTCATCCGGGGAATATCTCTTCCGCGCCGCCGACCATAC
>JBFMFE010000050.1:0-15312 GCA_040752295.1 bacterium | reverse complement strand
CGGGCTGGAGTGCAAACACCGCCTTGTTTCCCGCGCTCCGCGCGGGAGTGAAGGCGGCGATGACTCGCCGCAGTCCAAGGCGGCTGAAGCCACAATACATCGTGACGAAGAATGTGCGAAAGTTCACCTTTATTGAGGTTTGCAAAAATAAAGGATAACAAGGTGATCTTTTTCCGACAGGCAAGATGCCTGTCCCACTTAATAAGGATTCTCTTGTAATTGTGGGACAGGCTTCCAGCCTGTCAACAGACAATTTGAGAGAGAGGAGATTTTCCATTGCTTATGCAAACCTCAACAAATGATGCGTGCGAAAGAGAAAGAAAAAGAGAATGATGAATGTAGAATGTAGAACTAAGAATGTAGGAGAAAAGATTTGAACATCTACATTCCGCATTGGTCATTTTAGATTTCTTTCAAGACCAAGCTTCATTTCAGTAAACAGCCGCCATACGCAGCGTTTCGTGTTTTCCGCTCTCCGCGATAACACGGCGTCACAGTCCCTTGGCTGTGAGGACGAACTCTCCCCTCCACCTGTCGTCCGGCGGCGAGGTCTTGTAGAACCTGCACCGTTCGAGGAGCGTCATGCTCGGCTTGTCGCCCTTTTTGAGTTCGAGCGCCGCCGCGAACGCCTCGATCGCCTCGTCCCATTTCCGCTGCTGGTAGAGCGCGAATCCCCTTTCGTAAGTCTCGATGAACCGCCGGACGTCGTCGGGGAGGCGGTCGTCGCGCGCGGCGATGATCTCGTACACGTTCGCCGGCTCCTCCTTGCCGACGACCACGATGCTGTCAACGAGCCTGCCGATGATCTTCTCCTTCGCGCCGTCGTAGGTGGTTTCGCTTATCATGAAGTTGATTCCGTACTGGATGCTCGCGCCGAGTATCCGCGCCGCCAGGTTCACCGAGTCGCCCATCACGGTGTAGTTGAACCGTGAGGCGGAGCCCATGTTGCCGGCGATCATCGGACCCGAGTTAAGCCCCACGGTGGTGAATATGGGTTCCCTGCCCTCGTTCTTCCATTTTTCGTGGAGTTCGCGCATGGCGTTTTTCATGCCGACGCACGAGAGGCACGCCCTGACGTGGTGGTCTTCGAAATGGACCGGCGCGCCGTAGATCGCCATGATGATCTTGCCCTCGTACTTGTCGAGCGTTCCGTCGTGGGCGAATATCTGGTCTGTCATGGCGGTGAAGTATTCGTTGAGGCGCTCGACGAGCGCCTCGGCGTCGTCCGACTCCACGCCCGGTCCGGCGGCGAGGGCGAACATCGCTGTGAGGTCCATTCTCTCGCCGCCGAGGCGGAGCATGTCCGGGTTGTGTATCAGCGTGTCAACGACGGACGGGTTGACGTAGGTCGCGAACATGCCCTTCATCCTTCGAGCCTCGTGCCCCTCGGTCATGAAGCGGTAAACGAGCACGAACAGGTACGCCGCGACGAGCGTGACCACGACGGGGACGAAGGGAACCCACAGGCGCGCGAAGACGAACGCCGCGACGGAGAGCGCCGCCCACGCGGCGACGGCGCCGCCGCATATCAGCGCGCCCGGCAACTGCCTGTGCGCGCCCGCCATGTATCCGACGAAGACCGAGAGCGCGGCGAGGGCGAGGAAGAACGCGATGAATGGCGTCGTGCGGATGAACAGCCCGTTCAGTATCATGTTGACGAAGTTGGCGTGCATCCCGACGAGGGGATAACGCGGGTGAAAGGGGATGGGGTTGAGGTCGTGCGTTCCCTCCGCCGTAAGCCCCGTCATGCTGATCTTGCCCTTGAAGAATGAAATATCCTTTCTGACTTTTTCGATCTCGGCTTTCGACATGGCGGCGAGCGTGCGGCGTTCGACGGGGTTGAGCGGCGCCTCACCCTTTTCGTACTTTTTGAGTATGTTGTATTTCACGGCGCTTTCATAGATTTTTCTGAAGCTCCTGTGCGTGAACTGATCGGGTTCGTAGAAGTTGCCAGCCCAGTTCACGAGGACTGTGCCGTTCCTGAAAAGCGGAATCGTGACGGTTCCCGGTTTCGCCGCCCCCGGGAACCGGCAGTTTTTCATCACGATCCTGTTCTCATGAAAGACAAGGTCTTCCTTTTCCACTCCGAGATAGAGCATTGCGAGGAGCATGTCCACGTGGAGGTAGAGCCTGTCGAGGAAGACGGACATGGGCGCGGCTGTGCGGATGGTGCCGTCGTACTCCTGGAATTCGGGTTTGACGTAGCCGATGCCGGCGGCGCCCTCGGCGATGAACCTTGCGGGCGCGGTTATGTTGATGAGATTTCTGTATTTTCCGAAAAGTTTTTCTTTGTTCACGGGCGCGCCGGGGGGGACGTCCACTCCCAGTCCGCCGTTCATTTCCATCGCCTTTTCGACGTCTTCCCTGACCTTGCGCATCTCTTCTCTGATCGCGCGTCTTTCCTCCTTCGAGAATTTCAGGGGGCGGCGATTGCCGACCGATTTTTTCGCGCTGTCCCTGAGAATCCGCTCATAGTCGCCGACGGTCAGGTTTCTGAGAGTGTAATTGACGAGGACTTCAATCCTCGATTCGGTCTGCGTGCGGTCGCGCATCCGGACGAGTTTTGCGAATGTCCCGTGAACCGCGGGGTCGAAGATGACGTCGTCGGCATCGTAAGGGGTTTTTTCCGCGTTGTTGACGATCTGTGCGAGGTAAACGTTGCCGGCGCCGGAGATCGCGTCGTGGAGCAGGGCGTCCCTGTTGGGCGCGATGTCCCTCATGTCGGCGTTGGACGAGAAGAACAGGGCGGCTTCGTCGAAGAACCCGATCGTTTCGTCCATGTTCTCGTCCGAGACGACGTCGCCGAGTTCCGCCGCCGCGGCGTCCACGGCGCCGCTTTTCAGCAGTTGAGCGGCGTTGTACATTTTCTCCTTCACCCGCGCCGTGAGTTCGACGTCGGCGTTCACCGCGCCGGGCAGGTCGGCGAACGCGTCCTGGAGCACGAGCGCCATGTCGTTGTTGAGCTGCTGTCCGAAGGGGTCGAAGAAAAAAACGTCGAAGAACGTCGCCCGCGTCCGCGATTCCTCCCCGGAGAAAGCCCTGATTATCTCGGCGTAGGCGTTTCTGTCGGGCGGGAACGGCGCCCATTCCTGGGTCTCGTCGTCGTAGTCTAAAAGGACGATGTCGGGGCTGATTGACTTTTTATCGAGCGGTCCCCTTATGAGGAACCGCAGGTCGTAGGTCTTGTACTCGAAGTTGTGCATCAGGTCGTAGAGCGCCGACGCGATGGGGGCTTTGGATGCCGCGTCGTGGAAACACGCGCCGAGTACGACTGCGGACGCCGCGCCGAGGAGCACGCCCACGATGGGGTTGCGTTTTTCCGCCTGCCTGGGAAGTTTCGGTAAGCGTATTTTCATCCGATGGTCCTCCAGTGATATCGCAGCCTTTAAACGCCGCCCGCGGACAAAAGCCGCTCTCTGCCGAGCGGTTAAAACCTGCCGGAACGGAAGACGGCGAGGAGCCAGACGAGCGCCGCCGCAAGGAAAGAGAACTGTATGATCTGCCCGAGGCTCATGCCGAAGGCGACCGGGCCGTGATCCGGCGGGAAGAGGCGCGAGGCGGCGATGATCAGGGCGCCCAGCACGACGGCGAGGGAGAGCCTGTTGAGCGCCCTGCCGAGGGCGCGGGCGTTTTTCTCCATCGCGCCGGAGTAGTTCTCGACTTCGAGTTTCATTTTGAACTGCCCGCGCTCCAGCGCCTGCGTGATCTTGTTCATCCTGCGCGGGAGCGCGCTCAGCAGGTCGCGGACGTCAATCACGCTCCTGAGGAGCGCGGTGCCGGTTTCCTTGACGTCGAACTCCCTGCGGAAGAGCATTCTGGCGGTGGGCTGTGCGGCGTCCACGAGGTCGAACTCGGGATAGAGGTGTCTTCCAAGCCCTTCGAGCGTGATGAGCGTCTTGTCCATGAGAGTGAACTCGCCGGGGAGCGTGATCCTGTACTTCATGCCGATATTGAAGAGTTCGGCGGCGATTTCCTCGAGTTTTATCTGTCCGATTTTTATGTTGGCGTATTTGGCGAGCATCCTTCCCGCTTCGCGGACGAGGTCGTCGCGGTCTGTGGACTCGGCGACGTCGGCGATTTCGTAGAGCACGTCCACGAGCGATTCGGCGTCCTGCTCGACGATGGCGATGAAGTACCTTGCCATGTTGCGCCTCATGATGGGGTCAACCACGCCGACCATGCCGAAGTCGAGCAGTCCGATCACCTGTCTTTCCATCACGAGTATGTTTCCGAAGTGGGGGTCGGCGTGGAAGAAGCCGTCAATGAGTATCTGGTCAACGTACGCCCTGCCGATGATGTCGTTTATCGCCACGAGGTCGTAGCCTTTCGCGATCAGTTTGTCCTTCTCCCTTATGGGTATGCCGTGGAGATATTCCATCGTGAGCACTTTCCTCGTGGTGTGGTCCCAGTAGACCTCGGGAATCCTGACCTGGTCGTTGTCCTCGAAGTTCCTGCGGAAGCGGTCGGCGTTCTTTCCCTCGATGGTGTAGTCCATTTCCTGGCGGATGGTCTTGGAGAATTCCTCGACGCGCTCGACGAGGTTGAACTGTCGCGCCCACTCGAACCGCGCCTCGGCGCCGCGGGCGATCCTGTACATGATGTAGACGTCAATGGCGACGATCTTGTCTATGCCCGGTCTCTGGACTTTCACCACCACTTCCCTGCCGTCGTGGAGGACCGCCTCGTGCACCTGACCGATGGAGGCGGAGGCGATGGGGAGGCGGGCGAAGGCGCGGAACACGGTGTCCATGGGGCGTCCCAGCTCGCTTTCGAGTTCCTCCTGCACCTCGGGAAACGGAAAGGGCGGGACCTCGTCCTGGAGTTTCGACAGTTCCTGTATGACGTCCGGGGGTATGATGTCTGGGCGGGTGCTCAGGAGCTGACCCGCCTTGACGTACGTCGGACCGAGTTCCTCGATGACGCGGCGCAGCCTGACGGCGAAGGGAAGCTGGTACTCCTCCGCCGAGGTGATCCTCTCGCGGAGGCGGCGCGGGAAATAGCGGGTCAGCTCGAGCGCCTCCGCGACCCAGAAGAAACCGTACTTGCAGAAGACGTAGGTGACCTTCAGCGAGCGTTTGAGCGCGAGATAGGACTTGGGGATGAACTGCTCGGGGATAGGCATTTTATGCGCGTTGCGGCGTCCCGGCGCCGCCCGCTGCGGCGGGGCGCGCGGACTATTCGAGTTCCGGCTCGATCAGCCCGTAATTGCCGTCGTTGCGCTTGTATATGACGTTCACCTGCTCTGATTCGGAGTTGAGAAATACGAAGAAGTTGTGGTTGAGCATCTCCATCTGGAGTGACGCCTCCAGGGGTTCCATGGGTTTCACGGCGAAGCGTTTCATTTTAACGATTTTGGGTTCCGGTTCGTCCGCCGCCCGGGGTTGGGACGGGGGTTTCGCCGCGGAGTCCTTTTTGGCGCCTCTCAGAACTCTGGAGCGCTGGTAGAGGCGCTGTTTGAAGCGCCGGAGCTGGCGTTCGAGTTTTTCGGCGGCGATGTCAATCGAGGCGTACATGTTGACGCTCGCCTCCTCGCAGCGGAAGATCACGCCGTTGGCGCTGAGCGTGACCTCCACCTTCTGCGTTTTGTCCGCGCTGCGGCTGTCCTGGTAGGTGAGTTCGACCTCGGCGGACTTTATGCCCTCGAAATACTTCTTGAGTCTTCCTATTTTTTCGCGGACGTAATTTTTGAGCGCTTCGGTGAGCCTGATGTTGTTTCCCTTGATGACGATGCGCATGTCTTCCATGAAGTCATCCTCCCCGTAATATTATAAGCCCGGATTATTCATCCGGGGAAATCGCAAGAATGCTGAAGATTCGAGGCAGAGGGATGACACCGGACGGGAGCGTACTTGACAGGTACGTGACCGACGGTGGAAGCCCGATAACGAAGAAGATTCGGCGTTATTGCGATTTCTTCCCGAATTATTCAAACAGCGTGAATAATTCGGGATAAGGGCGCGGATGCGCGGGGGTAAAAGGGATCGGAGGGGGCGTGTGCGTCGTTTCACCTGTTCGCCCTGAGTATGAGCCAAGCGCCGAGGACGAGGAGCACGGCGTCGGGAAGCCACGCCGCGGCGGCGGGATTGAGCCATCCCTGCCCCATGACCCTGAATATCTGCTGCGCCACGTAGTAGCAGAAAATGATCATGACGCTCAGACCAAGCCCGATGGATGAGCTTGCCCTGACGGGGCGCAGCCCCAGCGGCGCGGCGATGAGCGCGAAGGTGAGGCTTGCGAAGGGAATCGCGATTTTTGCGTGATAGTCAACCTGGAGCTTTCTCAAGTCCCGCTCTTTTATTTTCTCTTTCTTAAGGAACGCGATCCGCTCCCTCAGTTCGCGCAGAGTGAGGCTGCCCGGCTCCTTCTGGGTCTGGACAAGCTCCGCGGGCGAGAGCAGGAGAATTATATCCATCTTTTTGAACTTTACAATGTTCGTCAGTTCGCCGGTTTCGTCGAATTCGTACCTCTTGCCGGAGTGGAACGTCCAGGAGTTGCGCTTCCATTTCGCCCTGCGCGCGGTTATCTCGCGCCACTTCCGCCCGTCGTTGAACTCCTCGTAGTAAACGCCCTTCATCACGTCGCCCTCGATGGACGCCGCGTAAACGATCTGGTTCAGAACGCCCTCGTCCATGTTTTTGAAGAAGACGCTCATTCCGCCGCCGTCGTTCACGCCGCCCTTCTCCTGGGCGCGCATCATCAGGCGCCCGAAATGGTAGTTGCTCAGCGGCACCACCCTGTCGTTCATGATCAGCCCGAAGAGGCTGACGAAGAAGGAGAACAGCACCGCCGGCGCGACCAGGCGCGGGAAGCTGATCCCCGCGGAACGGAACGCCGTGATCTCGAGGTCGCTGCTCATCCTGTTGAAGCCGAGCAGGACGGAAAACAGCGTGGACATCGGCAGCGTGTACGTGACGACCTCCGGGAGCTTCAGGAAGAAGAGCTGAACCACGACCACGCCGCCCGTGTGGTAGTCCATCGCGAGCCTCAGTATCTTGAAAACGGCTCCGATGCCGAGGATCAGGGACGTGAAGGTGACGATGCCGAAAAAAAAGTAGGGGATTATCTCCTTGAGGATGAGCCTGTCTGTCAGTCTCATGGGTCCTGGCGGTTCCGGCTCAGCCCTGCTTTCCGCCGAGGTCCATCTGGAACCTGTCGCCGAGGTATATCCTGCGGGCGGTTTCGCTTTCGAGTATCTCCCGCGAGGTGCCGGATATGAGAACCCTGCCGTCGTAGATTATGTACGCGCGGTCGGTGATCTCGAGGGTCTCGCGCACGTTGTGGTCGGTGACGAGTATCCCGATGCCCCGGTTTTTCAGTCCGGTCATCAGTTCCTGGAGTTCCTGGACGGAGATGGGGTCAATGCCCGTGAACGGCTCGTCGAGGAGGAGGAAATCGGGACTGGTCGAGAGCGCCCTTGCGATCTCGACCCTTCGCCTCTCGCCGCCGCTGAGGACGCAGCCGACGGACCTTCGGATGTTGGCGATCTTGAACTCGTCGAGGAGCGAGTCCACGCGCTCGTTCTGGTCGGCGCGGCTCAGCCCCTGCGCCTCGAGGATCAGCTTCAGGTTGTCCTCCACGGAAAGTCTCCTGAAGATCGAGGGTTCCTGCGGGAGGTAGCCGAGTCCCCTGCGCGATCTGCGGTGCATCGCGAGGCGCGTGACGTCCTCGCCGTTAAGAGTGATCCTTCCCCCGTTGGGCGGGATCAGCCCCGTGATCACGTAGAACGTGGTGGTCTTTCCCGCGCCGTTGGGTCCGAGCAGCCCGACGATCTCGCCCGGTTTCAATTCGAGGGTTACGTGGTCCACCACCGGACGGCGGTAGACCTTGACGAGGTCCTCGCCTCGAAGGAATCTCTCCATTCCGGGTCAGTCCTCCCGTTCGTTCCCGGCGGCGGGCGGCTTGTGAAGCAGGTCGAACTCGCCCTTTCCGATGAGGCGGACGTAGCGTTTCCCGCGGCGGTAGCCGATTTCCATCTTCTCGGCTTTCATCTTTTCGTCCCCGCGCTCGGCGGTGACACCCCCGTCGAGAACCGCCCTGCCCTCTCCGTAGTATACCACCGCGCCGGCGGCGCGTGCAGTGACGTCGTCCATCTCCATCACGATCCCGGCGGCTTTGAAAATCTCGTCTTCGAGGAACACCTCGAACGCCGGCGCGGCGAAACGCCCGTTCTCTATCTCAACGACGGGCGCGCCCGCGGCGGCTATCCTTCCCGCGCCGAAGTCGTAACTGACCGTTCCCGCGGAAAAATGCACCTCCGAGACGTCGGGCATGAAATCGTCGTCCTCCGGCGCCGGGGGTTCCAGTTTGGAAAAGTAATGTACGGCGACCCTCTCCCGCCCCGAAGCCTTCGCCGTTTCCTTTTCCACGTCCACTGTCACGCTCGCGGCGTTCATCAGCACTTTCATCTCTTCATCCTCGTATTCGAGTTCGCAGCCGCCGGCGGCGGAGACGACGCGCGCGCCGAGGTCCGCGCTGACCGCGCCGAGCCGCGCGCGCAGCTTACCTTCATATTCCACAAGTACGGGGGAATTCTCGAAGCGCGCGGCGCCGCTGTCCCGGTCGTACACGAGCGCGGAACCCTTTATCTTCAACTCATCGAGCGTCAGCGTGACCTCGCCGGGAATGAAAAGTTCCCCCTTCTCGCGGTCGAACACCGCGTCGTCGGCGTATATCTTCACCCGCCTGCCGGCGTCCGTCTCGCCCCCCGAGCAGGGAGGCGGAACCAGAAAAGCGACAACCAGCATGATAAGCGCGGCTGATCGTTTCATGATTTCAGCCTGACGGTTCATGCCGCGGATTCCCGACGTCACGGAGGAAGCTGCGACCTGCGGGCGGAGGGGGTACGCCTAAAAATTCCGCCACGGCGGCGCCCGCGTCGGCGAACGTCGCTCGCACGCCGAGGCTTCCCCCCCTCTCCATCCCCGCGAGGCACGCTAAAAGCGGGACGTACTCGCGTGTGTGGTCGGTGCCGCGCGCCGCGGGGTCGCAGCCGTGGTCGGCTGTTATGATGACGAGGTCGCCGCCGCGGAGCCTGCGCGTCAACGCCGGGACGAACGCGTCGAATTCCTCGAGAGCCGCCCGGAAGCCGCGGGCGTCCCTGCGGTGACCGTATTCCTGATCGAAATCGAGGAGGTTCATCAGGATGAGAGTTCCACTCCGCGCCGGCGGCTGCTCCACAAGAGCGATGAGCGTCCGCATTCCTTCGGAGTTGGAGGCTGTGCGGCGGACCTCGTCGAACCCCCGCCCGGCGAAAAGGTCGTCCACCTTCCCCACGCCCGTCACGCGGACTCCCTCGCGCCGCGCGGTTTCGAGCACGGTCGGCTCCGGCGGAGGGATCGCGAAATCCCTCCTCTCCGCCGTCCGCCGGAAAGCGCCGCGCCCGCCGTCGAACGGGCGGGCTATCACCCTGTCCACATTATACGGCTTGCCGTTCATTATCTCATCTCTCACCACGCGGCACAGACGGTAGAGTTCCTCGAGGGGAATGACCCGCTTGTGCGCGGCGACCTGGAAGACGCTGTCGGCGGAGGTGTACACGATCGGGGCGCCGGTGCGGAGGTGCTCGCCGCCGAGCCTGCGGATGATCTCGGTGCCGGAGGCTGGGACGTTTCCGAGGACGTTCATTCCCGTGAGCGCCCGGAACCGCTCGATGACCGCCGGCGGGAATCCGTCCGGGTAAAGCATCGGCGGCTGTTTTCTTATCACGCCCGCGAGTTCCCAGTGCCCGGAGATGGAATCTTTCGCCGGGGAGCGCTCCGCCATGATGCCCCACCATGCAGAGGGGTCGGCAGTCGGCGGCACGCCGGGGATGGGGCATACGTTGCCAAGCCCCCACGCCTGGAGGTTCGGCGCGTTGAGCGCGCCCGCGCCGCGCGCCGCGCCGGCGAGCGTGTTGCAGCCCTCGTCGCCGTAGTCGGCTGCGTCGGGCAGCGCGCCCGCGCCGACGCCGTCCAGAACTATCACTATCGCGCGTTTCATCGGCTGTATGCGCCGGCTTACGGCGTCAGCTCCCTGTAAACCATGTAATTCAGGATGACGTTTTTCACGTATCTTCTCGTTTCGGCGCGGGGGAGGGACTCGATGAAGACGTCGGTGTCGCCCGTGGGGTGCGCCGCCATCCACCGCGCGAGGCTGCCGGGACCCCAGTTGTAGGCGGCGAGCGCCTCGACGTCGCCGCCGAATTTCCCGCGCATCCGCCTGAAATACCACGTTCCCATCCTCACGTTGAGCGGCACTTCGTAAAGCCGTCCGGCGTCGAAATTCTTCAGCCCCATTTTTTCAGCCGACCAGAGACCGGTGGCGGGTATGATCTGCATCAGTCCCATCGCGCGCGATGGAGAAAGAGCGGCGGGGTCGAAACGGCTTTCCTGCCGTACGATCGCGTATATCATCGCGGACTCGACGCCGTATTCCGCGGCGGCGGCGAAGACCGCGCCGCCGTAGAGAGTGGGGAAAAGCAGTTCCCTGAGAACGGCGCTTCCCATCGTCTCGCGGTAGAAGGCGGCGTCCGCCGTCACCGCCTCCTCGATGCTTTTCACGGACTGCACGAGCCTGCCGCCCGCGCGGTGCAGCTTCGCGAGTCCCACCCGCGCCTCCCGCCCGCCGTCGAGCGCCGCCGCCGTAAACTCCCTTTCGGCTTCAACGTCCATCCCGAGCGCCATGAAGGCATAGCCGTTCGCCAGGCGGCGGTCCGCCGACACCGCGCGCGCAAGCCGTTCGTAATCCCTGCTTTCGCGCGGGAAGGGGGCGCCGCCGGTTCCGGCTTCACCGCGCGTCCGGTAATAGAAATAGGAATAGGGATGGCGGCGTTCGATCTCCGCTGCGTGCCGCCGCCCGCATTCCTCGTCGCCCCGCCGCCGGCAGATTTCCGCCAGCCAGAACAGCGCTTCCGGCGCGTTCGCGCCGTCCGGGAAGTCGGCGGCGATCGCGCCGTAGAGGGCTTCGGCTTTCCGCGTCTCCCCATCGAGGAACGCCCGGCGCGCGAGCAGCCTCAGCGCGACGTCGTTTCCCTCGAGGCGCGGGAATTCATCCACGAGCATTTTCGCGGCAGCCTGCCAGGCCGCTTCGCTGCCGTTCCTCATGTGCATCTGCGCCAGCTCGCGGAGCGGCACGTACCTGAACGGCACGTGTTCGCCGTAACAGCGGAGGAACTCCCGTTCGGCATCCCGGAAATTTTTCATCTTCACGAGTGTGCGCGCGAGCTCGAGCCGCGCCTGCCTGCGGATTTCTTCGTCGTCCGCTTTCTTCAGCACCGACTCGAATCTTTTTTTCGCCCGTTCGAGGTTTCCCGTCGCGCGGTCCGCCTCGCCCGCGGCGAGGGTGAGATGAAGCGAGCCGGGATGAGCCTTCAGCGCCCTCTCCGCGTAGTGCGAAGCCTTCGAATACTCGCGCTTGTCGAGGAAAAAGCGGCACAGTTTCGCGACCGCGCCGGGGTCGAGCCGCTCGAAACCGGCTTTCGCCGAAACCTCCCTGAACCTCTTTCCGAACGCGCCGCCGGCGTCGGCATCCGGGTACATCGCCGGTATCCTCATGAGCGATTTCAGCGCCTCGTCAAACCGGTTCGCCCTCGCGTGGACGTCCGAGGCTGACATGAGCGCCTTTCCTCTGCCCGCCGGAGTGCGCCCCTCGACCGCCAGGAGGTCGAGGGCGTCGAGCGCCGGACGTTCGTCTCCCCCCAGGAAAGCCGCCGCGGCGCCGATGACGCGGACGTCGTCCGCGAGGAGGCTGCCGGGGAACGTGGATGAAAAAGACTCCGCGGCGGCGGCTGCTTTGGCGAAGTCGCCGGCTCTCAGCGCCGCAAGGGCAGCGAGGTGGAGGCGGTAATCGGCGAGGGGAGCGCCGCCGTCGGCGTCGTCCGCAATCGCCGCCGCCGTTCCGTAATCGCCGGCGGCGAAGGCTTTCAGCGCGAGCGCGAAATCCACCGCCGACCTGAAGCGTCCGTTGTGGAAATCGCGGGCTGATGCCGTGAATCCTGTTTCCGCGCGGACCTTCGAGCCGCCGCCGAGCGGGTCTTCGTCGAACGGGTAGGCGCCCGACAGTTCCTTCGCCGCGCCGTTCAGCTTCGCCGCGTCTCCTTCGAGCTTTTTCCATTCATCCGGGTCGTAATCGCCGCACTCCCGGATGAGTTCCGCCGCCTCGTCCGCGACGAAATGCCCGGCGAGCGCGAAAGCCGTGCGCCCGCACGACGGCTGCTCCGGCTGCGGCGCCCGACCCGCGCCGGCGGGGTAAGCGCCGGGAGTCACGCCGAGGCGTATGGCGAGCGCCGCGCCGGCTGCGGCGACCGCGGCGAGAGCCGCGAGCGGGAGAAAGTTTCTGCCCGCGAAATCAAGGCCTGCGTTCGGCGGCATAGTTTCTGAAGAACTGCCCCATGAAAGAGGCGGCTTTGATCGTCCACTTTTCATCGTTGCGCACGAGGCAGGCGAAGGCGAAAGCCGGCTGACCCGATTCGACGAAACCGATCATCCACGTGTAGTTTTCCGCGCCGGTTCTGCCGTTGAGCGAACCGGTCTTGCCCGCCACTCTGAAATCGCCGGCGATGTACTTTCCGCGCTTGTCGTAGAATCCGCCGCGCGCGGTTCCGCCCGGTTTTTCCACGGTGAGCCTCATCATTTGCGCGATCCGCCGCGCGGTCTTTTTTCCGACGGGCGAAGCCAGGACGGAGCGCCGCGCTTCGTGAAGGGCGGTGTTCGCCGGGTCCCGCCTTGAGACCCGCTCGATGCAGAACGGTTTCATCATCGTTCCGTCGTTCGCGATCGCCGCGGCGACGAGGGCGGCGTGAAGGGGCGAGATGTAAACCTCGCCGAAGCCCGACGCCGCGCGGGCGACTTCGAGTTCGTCGTCGGCGAGCCTGTAGGCGCTCTCGAGAAGCGGGAGATCGAACCCGACGTTTCCGCCGATGAGGAACTTTTTCATGTATTTTTCGAGTCTGCGTTTTCCGAGTCCCGCGCCCACGCGCCCGAAGACCGGGTTGCATGAGAAACCGAGCGCGTCGGAGAAAGTGATGTCGCCGTGCCTCACCCATCTCGGATCGCGTATCACTCCGCCGGGGAAATCCTCCCTGCCCGTGCACTTCACCCGCGAGCCGGGCTGGAAACCGCCTTCTTCGAGCGCGGCGGCGGCGGTGACGATCTTCATGAGCGACGCCATCGGGTAATCGCTGCTCCGTATGAACGGGAGAAGGAACGACGGGCGCGTGACCGAGTCGAAATCGAAATCGCTTTTCCTTGCGCGCCCCGCCATCGCGAGCACCGCGCCCGTCCGGGGGTCGAGCGCGACGAACACGCCCATCACGGGGTCGTACCGGCGGAAGAGACTTTCAGCCATGTCCTGCATCCGCGCGTCCATCGTGAAGCTGAACGTGTAGTTTCCGAATACGCCGCTGAAGCGGTTTTTCTCCCGGCTCAGCTCCATCTCCTGCATCCACGGCGAGGACATGAGGCGTTCCAGTTCGGCTCGCCCGGCGGCGGCGCGCCCACGGCGGACGAAGAGAACGGAAACGATCAGCAGCGCCGCCGCAAGCGCGCCGCAGAGAATGAAAAGGAACCTCAACAACTGGTTTTTTTTTCCGGTGGGAGACTTTCGCGCGCGCGCCATGTGTGCCTGATCGCATCAGGGCGGGCGCATTGCACTCGCCGCCCGCCGCGCACAAAATTATATCTCACCTGCCCCGGCGGTCAACGCGTCTCACGCACAATTTATTTCCGCCACTTGAAAAAAAGCGCGCAAACCGCTATATAGTTAACAATCGGTTCTCACACTACAACAGCGGGACGGCGAGTGGGGGATCGAAGGGAAAAGGGCGGCGAAAGCGTGCGAAGCTTAAAAAATTTCCGCATACCCGTTACAAGGACTGCATGAAACGGTGAAACTGACGAAATACCTGAAAGGCGATCGCGGTAGAAAAGCCGGCGGGGGATCGAAAGAGCGGCGAGCCGCGGAAAACGGCTCGCGCAAGTCCGGAGCGGAGGCGTTCGGAACGAAGATACCGGGGAGTTTTTCAATCATCAAAAAGGAGGAGACAGGTGTGATGGCAAACAGAGAAATAAACGGGGGGGACAGGTCGGAGAAGACTCTGTACTCGAAGAAGATCATCACCCGCAACAAGGCTTTCTTCCTCGACTTCAAGGAGAACAACAACGGAAAGTTCCTCAAGGTGACGGAAAGCAGCGGGGATAAACGGAGTTTCGTTTTCATACCCGAAGAGGGGATCCGGGAATTCAGCGATTCACTGGCTGAAATCCTTCAGAATCATATCTGACGCCCCGGTCGAATCGCGCCGAAAACAGCCCGGCTCAGGGGAAGCCGGGTTTTTTGATCCTTTTTTCACAACATGCTCTCCGGGAGAATCACTGCCCCGTGATGAGGCGCCACCTCTCCACCAGTCGCAGCTTGTCCCCGCCCGCTTTGATCTCGTCGTAGTCTATCAGCCTTATATCCTCCGCCCTCACAGCGCCTTCGACCACTTCCGCCTCCGGGTTCAGGGGTATCCTGTACCACTGCCGCATGAGGTTCTGCGCCTCGGCGGTGAGGACCCAGTCCATGAATTTCTTCGCTTCGCCGTGTCCCCGCCCGTTCCTTATCAGCCCCATCGCTCCGATCTCGCAGCCCGTGCCCTCGGCGGGGAAACTCACCGCGACGGGATATCCTTTCGACACGCCCTTCTTCATTATGTCGTGCGAGAACGCCACGCAGACGCCGATCTCGCCGAGACCGACCTGCGTGACGCAGGCGGAACCCGACTTGTTGTAGTGGTGGACGCTGCCGTCGAGCCGCTTCATGTACTCGAATCCCCTGTCCTCGCCCATCATCTGTATGATCGCGGACAGGATGGTGTAGGACGTGCCCGAGGTGTAGGGATAGGCGATGCCGATCTCGTTTCTGAATTCGCGCCGCAGCAGGTGCATCCAGGAGGTGGGCGGGGGAACGCCCTTTTTTTCGAGGACGTTCCTGTTCGAGACGAAACCGATGGCGCCGAAGTAGAACCCCGTCCAGTGCCAGTCCCCGCCGTGCATGTTGTCGAGCATCCTGAACGTCATCCGGGGTCTGTACGGCTCGAGCAGCCCCTTGTTCCGCGCGTGGATGAAGTCCGTGGACGGACCGCCGAACCACAGTCCCATCTGGGGGTTGTCCCGCTCCGCCCACACGCGTGCCATGACCTCCCCCGACGACATCCTCACCCACCTTACGCTCACTCCCGTCCGCTCCTCGTACGCGCGGAAATAGATTTTGCTCTCGTTTGTGTCGAGCGCGGAATAGACGTACAGCACCCGCCCGCCGCCGTGCGCGCCGGCGGCGTCCGTCCCCTCGCGCGCC
>JBFMFE010000049.1:0-7114 GCA_040752295.1 bacterium | reverse complement strand
GTTGAGGTGAGCCGTCCGTTCTTCCGCCCGCCTGCGTTCGATGAAAACCGGCGCGACCTGCGAAATCCCGATTGCCATCAGCGCGGATACCGCGAGAGCCGTCAGTTCGGCGTGCAGGTCGGGCGGTCGCGGCAGGTCCCCGGAAATCAGGCGGTAAAACGTTACGCAGCGGCTCAGCGCCATGAGCAGAAAGGCGGCGGAAATGAACGTCCACGCGCGCCAGACTCCCGAAACGCGTATCAGCCGCAGCGCCAATGCCGAAGCGGCGAACTGCAACCCGATCGAGGCGCCCAGTATGACCGCGACTTTCATCTGTCCGGGTCCGTTCCGCGTTGATCTTGTTTATGCGCGTATCATTATTTATGTTTATATCCAAATGTCAATAATTCCCGCGGAATATTGTTGTCATTTGGTATCTTTTCCGCCGCAGCTGGTTTCCGTTTGGCACCTTCTCTTCAACCGCGCCGCGAAATCACGCCGCAGGTGTATCAAAACCGTTACTGCGTATCATCCTCTTTATATCTCCCACGGCGCCGGGACTGCGGCTTCGATTCTGACGAGAACAAATCCAGGAATTGTTTCCGGGCTTTTCATTTTTCCTGGGTTCCGTGAGCGCGTGCCGGCACGGTTCTTGTCATTAGCGTTCGCAGAAACGGAAGAGGAGGCGGGCGAAGCGCATCGGAAACGAGTCGTAGCCGGAGAAAAAAATTGAGGGATATGAGATATAGAGGCACGGGCGGAAAACGCCGAGTTGATCTCCTGTCCGCGATGATTTTCCTTTTAATCGCACTGGTCCTGTGCGCGGCCGGTCTCGTGAGCGCGAACGCCGTCCCGTTCGACGTCAATGCCCCGGGTGAACTTGCGGCTGCTCTTCCCGCGGCGGGCGCAGCAGAAGTGTTCATCATGACGGCGCCGGTCGCGCTGCTTCTCGTTGTCTTTCTAACGTTCATTCCCGGTCGTACAAAAGAATCCGGTACGTTCGCCCGGGGGAACGATTCGAAAAGAAAGCGAGGGGATTGAAGTGTAACATCTGCAACGGTTCGTGCGCTTATTCATCGCGACGGTTATCGTACCGTCTGTCTTTCACGGGTTTATCGTTCCGGCGTTCACTGTCCCCGCGGACGGGCGCGTTCCCGCCCGCACGGACGCCGCCCTGAAAATGTTTTCTCTCGAAACGCGCACCGACCCTGACGGCGCGGACGAGGCAGTGGACGTACGGCAGCTCGTCAATATCATGACAAACATTCTCGGCGCGAGCCGGCGCGGAAACATGCCGGCGGTCGGAACGGAGGATCGCGACATGAACGATACTTTTAACCTCGACGGCGGAGAAATCGAAATCTTCAATTCAGGTGACGATGACAGGGGCGCGGATGAAATACATGACCCGATACTGAACGACTCAAAAGACGACTACGCTGATAACACGGCGCCTCAGCCCCTTTATACGGATCATCCGCCGTCCGACGTGAATGAGGAAGAAATTGCGATGGAGAAAGACAATGCCGCTTCGCGGACATTGAAACTTCAGGGAATCGTCACAGGCGAAAAGGGGAAGGTCGCCATCATCAACGACGATCTATGGATCGAGGGAGACCGGCTTGGAGAATACCGGCTTGAGAAGATCGAGGACAGGAGAGTGTTTTTGAGGGCGCCCGACGGCTCGTTCTCCGCCATCGGGATGTGAGGAACGCGGGTCGAAACCCGGAACGGACCGCCGCGCCGCGGGCGGGAAGCGCCCCGAGCGCGGAGGCTCACCTCGTTATCAGGATAAGTACGACCAGAAGCACGACGCCGAGCGCGAGACTGTAGATTATGAGTTTCTTTTCCACCGGGAGGAGCGGCTCCCGCTCCATCTTTTTTATCTCGTCCGCTATCTTATGCTCATCCGTCAAGTCCCCTCACCCCCTCCGCGGTCACTGTTTCCCGAAAGAACGTCTCACGCTCCGGCGCGTTTTCTTCGCCGCGTTCAGCGCGTCCCGGCGCCTGCCGCCGGTTTCACTCACCATCACGGATTGTTCACGGCGTTTGAACGGTTCAGCGCTAATGAATAAACTGGAATACGGTCATCAGGGTTCCAAGCGCGGCGAAACCAACGGACAGGAAGATCGTAAGCATGATAAACCGGTTGTTCACATCATCAAATCTTTTCTCTACTATGTCGGCGAGGTTCTTAAGCCCCTCCTCCACGCGAACGAGCCTTTCAAACAGGTCAACGGGGATGTGACTTTCCTCCCTCAAGACCTCGCGGACGACAACCCTGATCTTTTCTTTGTCAAGGTCAACTGACATCGTTACTTAAAATGATGAGCGCGCAAAACGAGTTGCATTTTGAAAATGAATTTCTGATTTCGCGTAAACAACGTTCCGCGCGACACGTTTTATGCTCTCCATGATACATTATTATAAACGTATCTCATAAAAGTCAAGTTATCCACAAGGTCCCTTCAAGGCGCAACCGCGCCCAAACACGAAAACCAGCGGTTCATCCGGCAACGGGCGGCGTTATGCCCTGAAAGAAAATCCACGATATCAGCAGCCCTATCCATATGATGAACCCGAAAAGGCATATCAGGTACACGGCGACCAGCTTCCCGATGCCCTCCTCGCGAAGTTTTCGCATGTTCGACACCAGTCCTATCGTGAAAAACGTCATCGCGAAGAAAAGGACCCTGAACACGTTCGCCTCGGACGCTGCCAGCTTCGCCTTCTCAATCGCCGCCGGCGCGTTGAGGCACACGAGCAGCATCACCAGAAACGTCGCGACGTAGCCTATCACGAACTTGGGGAAACGGTTCCATATCTCCACCGGCGATATTCTCTCTCCGGGCTTGCACTCGATCACCGAACACCAGATCACCGCAAGGACGAACGCCCAGACGCCGATGAACACGTCAATGAACATCTTCGTCGTCGTCGCAGCCATCAGCATCCAGCCCTCCCTGTACTCGATCCCCTGCGCCGCGAGCGCCTTCGCACGGATCAGCGAGTCCGTGATCGCCCCGCTCGCCACCGCCGCGCCGTCCGTCTTCACCGCCAGCCCCATCCACGCGCCCGCCACCATCGGCTCCCTGTACAGGAACACCTGGGCGAGGAACGGGAGGAGTATCAGCTCGACCACCGCGAAGATGACAACGAGCGATGACACCATGATGGGGACGATTGGGCGCGCGCGGATTGCCGCCCCGGTCGCTATCGCCGCGGACACGCCGCAGATTGACACCCCCGACGCCAGCGGCGCCGACCACTCGCGGCTGAATCCGAAGAATCGCCGCGCCACGAAGTACACCAGCGCCCAGTAGATCAGGTACGCCTCCACTATCGCGCACAGCCCGCGGAAGATCACCGCCGATGCAAGCCCAAGCGACGACGCCGCCTTCACGCCCAGCCCCGCCCCTAATATCACTATCGCCGTCTTTATGTACCACTCGGGCAGCGCCGCCTCGCCGAATATACGGGCGAACCCCGGGAAAAAGTTGCCGATTATCAGCCCGAGGGCGAGCGCCAGTATGAAACCCGCCTCACCCGTCAGGTTCAGCGACCACCCGATGCCGAACTTCCCCAGGCTGTCACGCGTCGCCGCTATGTACGCGTAGTGCCCCAGAAACCAGCAGGCGCAGCTCAGCCAGAATGTCAGGGTGAACCCGGCGGCGAACCTCTTCGCGTTCTTCCCGAGGAAAAACGCACCCGCCGACATGATCGCGAGAAGAAAAACGTACGTCGCGAGCAGGGATAAAAGACCGTTCAAACCGGCGTACACGGGCGACACGGGCGCGAACGCGGCGCCCGGACTCAGCCACACCCCCGTCTTCGCCGCCCACCCGAGGACGTCCGCCTTCCACATGACGCCAAGCGAAAGCGCGAATATGAAAAGCCCAAGCCACACCGACCACCAGTCCTCGCTCTTGAGGACTCCCGGTTTTCTTTCCATAGCTCCCACCCGCCTCCAGGGGATTTCACGCCAATGATACATCCGCCGCCGGAACCGCGTCAAACCAAAAACAACAAAATATAGCCACGGAAACACGGAAGCGCGGAAATACAACAAAAATATAGCCACGGAAGCGCGGAAAAAAACAAATTATAGCCACGGAAGTGCGGCAGAACATTATGACGGCACATGCGGAGAAGCCGAATGACTGCATTTTTTGTATGCCCGATATGAAATGCTCTCAATAAATAAGGAGTACGCGCCGCGGGCGAGTAGAAAAACCTGCCGTTGGCGCGGGGGAAGAGGTTGAAACGGCGCAATTACGGCAATTAAGAACCTGAATGCAGATTTATTTTCGCCGCTTTAAATTTTTCTTAATTTTTAATCAAAGTTTAACCGGATTTTAATTGACACTAACTTCACAAACTCCTTATCGTTTATTGTAATGACGTCACAAGTTAATGCGACAGACGGATAACGCCGATTGTCAATGCTTCGTATGAACAACATTTCCCCAGACGCAGCGACGGATGGAGGTGCGTAATTGTCTCTCAGACGAAAGAGGATATACTGGATTGTCACGCCAGCCGCTGTCCTCATGTCGTTCTTCGTTCTGAAGACGTCTTCAGCGCAGCAGGGTCCGGATGAGAGTAAGTACATCGGCTCGAAGGCGTGCCTCTCCTGCCACGAGGACGCAGGGAAGCCGTTCCCGCGAACGGCGCACAGGGTTCTTTTCCTCGAAGACGAAGCGGGAGAGAAGAACGGCTGCGAGGCGTGTCACGGACCGGGTTCCGGGCACCTCGAGGAACCGGGAGAGAACATCATCAAATTCGATAAACTCGACCCTGCTGATTCCAGCGCAGTGTGCTTGAAATGTCACGGCAGGGGAAAAGTCAGGCTGTGGAACGCTTCAACCCACGCCGAAGAGGACAAAAGCTGCACGGACTGTCACCGGCTGCACCAGAAGGACTCGCCGCTGCTGAAAGCCCCACAGCCCGACCTCTGCTTTTCCTGTCACCAGACGAAAAAAGGCGACGTATCGCTGCCCTCGAGACACCCGGTGAGCGAGAAAAAAGTCCTCTGTTCGGACTGTCACGACCCGCACTCGAGCCTTGAGGCGGAATATTCCGGAAGCTCGGCGGCTTTCAGGTGCATGTCGTGCCACCAGGAGAAGCTCGGTCCGTTCGCCTACGAGCATGACCCCGTCGCGGAGAACTGCATGGCGTGCCACCTGCCCCACGGTTCCGTCAACAAGAAACTCCTGTCGTTCAAGGAACCGTCGCTGTGTCTCCAGTGCCACGCCGGCGCCTTTACCGTGACCAGTCACAGCTCGACGTGCATGAACAACAAAGCGTGTCACGTGTCTCATAGTTCTATTCACGGGTCGAACAACAATTCGAAATTTCTATGGTAGGGGAGCGATTTGATGAAAAGACCGACTTTTCTCGTCATTCTCCTGTTTCTGATTCCCGCCGTCTGCCGCGCAGCCGGTGAACCGGTCAGCTCGCGGACTCTCGATTTCTCAATCGGCGCCTTCGCGCTGGACGAAGACGGCGGCATACGCTCCAGGCTGAACGAGTACAGGGACGTCGGCGACGCCGGACCCGCGCTTTTCAGCCTCAGCCTCTCGAATTTCGAAAATCCGAACGCGGCTTACGTCATAAACCTGAAAAACCCCGGTTATCAGGATTCGAGCCTCGGTTTTTACATGAACCGCCCGGGGCGGTACACGTTCAGGCACAGGTTCGATAAGACGCCCCACTACGTTGACGCCCGCAGCTCGACCGGAAGAGACCGGTACTTCACGGAACTCACCGCCGCCCCGCTCGCCCCGCTGAACGGCTCGATCTCCTACTTCTACGAAGAAAAAGGCGGAAACCTCTCGCCCGCGCAGCCGGCGGACCAGAAGGTGGACGAAATAAAATTCTCCCTGGACGGCGCCGCGCGGAACGTCTCCGCCGGTCTCTTCCTCACGGATTCGAAAATGGAGCACCCCTACGCCGGGTACGAAGCCGACGGCATCGGGCTGTCCATCGCCGGCGCGGACCCCGGGCTGAAGTGCGTCAATTCCCTTTACCTCGACAAAAAAGATTACGATTCGAACCGCTCAACTCTTCTGCCCGGGACGCTGAAAGTGGAGCGCGTGTTTTATGACGGCAGGTACGAGGTCTTCGACTACTTTCACCTCAACGCCTCAGTCTCAAGCGTCAATACCGACAACTCGAACGCCGGAACCCTGAGCTTCGACAGGGAGAGTTACAGGCTCGGCTTCGACCTCAAAACCAGTTACCTGCGCCTCGGCTACAATTTCATAAACACCGAAGTCGGTTACAACGGCGCCGAGGTCGAGAAAAAGGAAACCGACTCTCATGAAGTCTATCTGAAAGGCAGACTCGCCCGCGGCGCGACGGTGCGCGCGGACTACGGGACCGAAACAAGGAACACGGGCGGCGTCAAGACCAACACCCTCTCGAACAGCGAGCAGCTTGCAGCAAGGAAGAACTCCGCGAGCCTGAAACTTTCTTTCGTCCCGGCGCCCAACCTGCTCGTTTCGGGCGAAATCGCGGATAAAACCAGCCGCTTCGAGCGCGTATCGCAGATGGGAGTGGAAGATCAGTCCTTCTTTTCACAGATAATCACGTTTCAATACCAGCCCGGCGGACGCTTCACGTATTTCGGCAGTCATTACTATCAGAGGAATCTCTTCAGGGGTTACGCGCCCTCTGCCGCCGGCGGGCTTACGGTTTACAACCCTTTCAGGGTCGCGGAGGACAACGGCGCGTACCTGCTCGGACTTTCCGTCAGCCTGAACGCGCGCGCCGGACTCGAATTGTCCTATTCGCAGAGCACGTCCAGAATCGGCGATTACCTCGAAACGGACAGGATTTCCGAACGAAACGTCACGCTCGCCTGGAATTACGGGCTTCGGAACGGACTGGACCTGAAAGTCTCGTACGTTCACAACGGCTATTTCCAGCGTCTCGACCCCGGTGTCTCAGGCGTGAGCGATTACTTTGACGTGGGACTCTCGGGAAGAACGACATTTTAACAGGAGGGATTTTTCATGAAAAGCGGAAGGCTTTCAAACTGGACGGGATACGGAATTTCGGCGTTCGTTCTGATTTCCCTTCTCGCGGCTGTCGCCGGCTGCGGCGGGGGCGGGCGCCCGAGCAACACGCTCAA
>JBFMFE010000048.1:0-4440 GCA_040752295.1 bacterium | reverse complement strand
ACCTCGTGCAGCCGCTTCAATTCTTGGCGCTGTCGTATGGTCAGCGCCGCCCGGGCATGGAGTTTCATGGAAAACCACCTCCTATACCCGGACATTATATCGTATGTTAATGTATCATGTCAATACCGCTACGGACTACGGGCTGCGGGCTACGGGCACAGCAAAGAAAGCGGAATTGCAACCGCTGAAGGCTTCGGGCTTCGGGAAAATCCTGAAAAGCTATAGAAAACGCCGGGGCGGGGGGGTCACTTGAACTGGGAGTTGAAGTCTATTATGAAATCGTTGTTTTCCTTGTTCCAGACTGTGTTGACGGTCGTGCCGTGCATGTTGTACTCGAGAAAGTACGCCCCGCTGAGGAATTTGCGGTGTTCGAGGCTGTAGCTGAAGCTCGACGCGATGCTCGTCCTCCTGTTGAAGCGGTAGTCGAGGGACAGGGACATGTCGCTGAAATTGCTGCGCGCGAGGTCGTAGCCCGTGGAGAGGCGTGAGTTCCACCTGCCGCCGCCGCCGAGGCTCAGGGCGGTCCGCAGGTAGCTCTGCCTGGAGGCGGGCGATCTGCTGGAGGCGTTCCTGTTGTTGGAGTATGAGAAATCGAGCGCGCTGGCGCGTCCGATCCTCCTGTTGAAGCTGACGACGACGCCGAGGTTGTTCTTGACGTCGCCGTCGGTGCCCGCGCCGTGACCCGCGTTCACCGTGGCGCTCACGTGTGTCTTCGAGCCGATGTTGACGGCGGTGCGGAAAAAGGAGACGCCGACGTAGGCGTTTGTGACCTGCGAGCCTTCCGCGTTGCTCCCGGGTTCGGAGTCGTAGTGCCTGACGTACGACGAGAAGCGCATACCGAGTTTTCTTTTACCGTCCAGGTACCTGCTTCGGCTCTGCGTGACGAGGTTGACGCTGAGGGTTCCGCTCTTGAGCGCGGGGTGGCGGTAGGCGTTGAGTGACGCCTGGACGGACTGTTTTTTCCAGGGGAACGAGAGGTTGAAATCGAGCGACTGGTTCTCGTCGCGCTGGTGATAGAGGGAGAGCGACTGGAACCGGTCGGATGACTGGAATCGGTTGAGCCGGAGCGACGACCTTCTTCCGCCCGCGAGGAGGTTCGAGACGTTGAGGGAGGCGGCGGTCGCGGGTCCGAGGCTGAATTGCTGATTGAGGGCGAGCAGAAGGTGGCGTTCGCCCTTGTCCCTGTAGTCAACCGTGAGAAATCCCTTTTTGTCGGGCGCTTCCTTGTACCTGATTTCGCCCTGTAGCGAGAGGTTGTTGTTTGTGCTGTAACTCGCCTTGCGGAGCCGCCACTTGCCGGGGAGCATCCCGCGTCCCGTGTTCGTGAAGTAGGGCAGGGAGATTATCCTGCTTCCCTTGACCCACATCGTGACTTTCCACGCCTCGTACTTTTCGTTGGGTGAAATCCGGAATTTTTCAGCCGTGACGTTCGAGTCCGCGATGCCCGGGTCGTCGTAGAGGTCGTCGTAGGTCTTGAGGCTCTGGAGTTCGGCGGTTTCGTCGAGGTTTTCGCCCCAGAGGTAGATTTTCCCCACCCTGCCGCGCGTCTGGATGAGTATTCCCTGGAGCGCGTCCAGGTCGTATATCAGCGTGTCTCCCTCGTAGATTTTCTTTTTCCCCTCGGTTTCCATCAAAATGACGTGGTCGAGGTCGTCGCCGTCCCCGCCGTCGGCGCCGCGCGTCTGCGCGCCGGGGGAATCCGTGACGGCGCTCATGAGGCTGACGCCGCCGCGCGCTATTACGACGTGGTCAACGACGTCCACGCGCATGGAATCCGCCTGTATGCGCAGTGCCCCGTACGTCAGTTCCGTCCGTCCCGTTGAGGAGACGATCTTCGTGTCAACGTTGAACACGTTGTAATCGCCGGTGATGGTGTACGGTGCGACGATGGCGCCGGCGGCGGCAGGGAGCAGCAGCGCCGCCGCGAGCGCGGGCAGAAGCGCGCGGAGCGCCGTTTGCGCCGCGCGCGCGTCAGTGAGACGCGATGAACCCGTACACTTTCTCATACACGAAGTCCCTGTCGTAGTCGAGCGTTATCACGTGGTACGGGTTGTCCAGGTAAACGACTTCCCTGTCGGCGGAGCCGACCGAGTCGTGGATGACCTCCGCGTTGCCGGGATGTACGGTGTGGTCGAGGCGCGACTGAACGATGAGTATGGGCGCTGTCACTTCCGGCAGGTCGGCTTTTACGTGCGCCATGTACTCCACGATGCTCATCACGCACACCGTGGGCGTCCTCTTGTAGCTTATGTGTTCCCTGAGGGCTTCCGGGTCCTTTATGTCGTCGCCGATACCTTTGTCGTACCTGTAGATTCTGGGCAGCGGCGTCGAGCGCATGAGGGGGAGAAAGAGGGAGAGTTTCCAGTGGCGCACGAAGACAGGGGCTGCGAGTGCGACGATGCCCGCGACGTCCTTGTGGTGCGTGGCGATGTGGAGCGTCTGGAGTCCGCCCATCGAAAGTCCGGCGACGAAGACCCTTGCGCATCTTTCCCTGAGCCGCGCGAGCGCCTCGACCGCGGAGCGGTACCAGTCGCGCCAGGTGGTCTTTGCGAGGTCGGCGGGCGTGGTGCAGTGCCCCGCGATTCTGGGTCCGGACACGGTAAGACCGCGACCCGCAAGGTACTCTCCGAGCGGGCGCATCTCCCGCGGCGTGCCCGTGAAACCGTGCAGGAGCAGGCACCCCTTCTCTCCGCCCTCGAAAAAGAAAGGCTCGGAGCCGGGTATCAGTTCCATTCACGCAGATTTTAGCGCCATCGGCTCGAAAAGTCACGTTTTTCATCCGATACCCTCAATACGGAAAAACGGCACAGCCGGGCTTAACTTTTTTATTCCCCTCGCGGAGATTTTTGAAACCGGGCGAAAATGACGGGCTGGAAGCCTGTCCCACCAAAAGAGCGGATTGTTCACTGGGTCATCCGGTTCAAGAAATCACTCAAAGCGGTGAAGGATGCGGGAAGCTGCTTTTTTTTTGCTTAGGTTCGTTTTTTCGTTCTACGTTCGACACTCAAAATTTTAGATTATAGATTCGTATTTCAGACCCGCTGCAAAGGCAGCGATGGAGCACCGGCTTTCCCCCGGACATTTGGACGTTGAAAAATCATTGACTCCGGGAAATGCGGGGCGAGGTCTCCCGCCCGCGCCGGTCTTCGCCGGGGGGTTCATCCGGTCATTTTCCAGAGCGAGGAGGCGAGCGTGATCTTTCCCCTGCCCTTTTTCTTCGAGCGGTCCAGCGCACGTGAGGCGAGGCTTATAAGCCCTCCCACTTCCTTTACGTCCTGTGGAAACGAGGAAATGCCCTGGCAGAGCGTGAGCCTGACGTTCGCGTCGGGTCCGAGGGCGAGTTTTTCCGCCGCCTGTTTCACGCGGAGGGCGGGAACGAGCGAGCTTCGAGCGTCCGATTCGAGAAACAGAAGTATGAAGCGGTCGCCAGAGTACCTGCCCACGAGGTCCGTGTTCCTGACGACGCGCGTGAGGCACCTGGCGATCTTCTGAAGCGCGAGTTCGGCTTCCCTCGCTCCCCATGCTCTCTGGAAGTCCCCGAAATCGTCCACCTCGCAGATGCACATCGAGAAGGGGCGCCCGTGCCGGGCGGAGCGTTCGACCTCCTCCTCTATCCTCGAGCGGAAGTACCGGAAGTTCTTCAGTCCCGTCACGGGGTCTATGATGGTGTGGGTCTGGAGCTTTTCCTCGAGCATTCTGACCTGGTCCTGGAGTTCGTGACTTTCCTTTTCGAGGTCGAGGTACATCTGCCTGTACTTGAGTTTCTCAAGCCCCTGGTGCGAGAACCTCGTGGCGAGAAACACGAGCGGGAAAAGGAGCGCCAGCGAGGTTTCCCTGAAGAGCGAAAAGCCGCCCTCGTGAACCGGAACGAGGAAGAAAGCCGCCGCGAGGAACGCCGTGTAAACGGCGGCGAAGCCCGGCGTGAGGCGGAAGTACGCCGACAGCGCGAGAAGCGGCGCGAAAACTGAGAGCGGATTGCCCGAGAACCCCGTCGCGCCGACGAGCGCGAACAGCAGCGCCGTGTCTATCCACGTGTTCACAAAGACCATCATTCCCCCGGACGGGGCGAAGACGGCGCCCAGCACGTAGACCACGAACACGAGGTACAGCACCGTGTTGCGGGGGAAGAGATAGAGGTCGAACTCAAGCGCTCCGCGCTGCACGAGAACTGTGAAATAAAAAACGCACAGCGCCCTGAAGAGACTCGTGACCAGTTCGATCCTGTTGGGCTTCATCGGGATGATTCCCCTTCGGCGTTCGATGCGCAGATTATACACGCGCGACCACGGTATGAAAACAGGCAGGGGGGTATTCCGGATTATTCATCCGGGGAAATCGCAATAACGCCGAATCTTCGTACAGCCCGCTCACCGTCTCGCGGGCGCTCGCAGACGTGCGCTCCTTCCTCGTCGCGCGCTCGCCGTTATCGGGCTTCCACCG
>JBFMFE010000047.1:0-2414 GCA_040752295.1 bacterium | reverse complement strand
AGGGTGATACAAAAAGATAATACGCCGGCGCCACGCCCGCTCGAACGGGATATAGTCATCTCGCTCGTCCGGAACGCCCTTGCCGGGAAACGCGCCGTGTGCGTTCTACTCGACTGCGACGGCACGCTCGCCCCCATCGCGCCGGCGCCCGGACTCGCCGTCATCGCCCCCGGCATGAAAGAAGTGCTCCGGAAATTGCCCGACCTTCCGCCGGTGCGGCTCGCCGTAGTCACCGGGCGTACGCGCGGGGACGTCGAGGCGCTCATCGGTGTTCCGGGCGTCGTCATCGTCGGCAACCACGGATTCGACGCCGGCGGGGAAGCCCCCCGGCGCGTCGAGCGGCTGCGCGCCGGCGTGCGGCGGTTCGAGACCCGCCTCGGCGGAGTCCTCGCCGGCTTCCGGGGCGCGCTGATCGAAAACAAGGGCGTGGCGCTCGCCGTCCATTACCGGTGTGTCGCCCCCTCGGACGCGCCGCGCCTGATGGGGGAATTCTTCGACTGGTGGCTGGCGGAAGGGGACGACCGGCTCTTCAGGGTGACGCCGGGCAGAAAGGTCTTCGAGATACGCCCGCGCGGCGAAGCCGACAAGGGCGCCGCCGTCGTCCGCCTTCTCGAAGAGTGGCACGGTCCGCGGTGGGGGGACGCCGCGCTCGTTTTCTACATCGGCGACGACGCGACCGACGAGGACGCCTTCCGCGCGCTGAACGACCGCGCGCCGGGAGTCTCCGTCACCGTCCGCGTGGGTCCTTCCCGCCGCACGCGCGCCGTCTACACCCTTCCCGACGTCGCCGCCGTCGGTGTCACGCTGGAAAATATTTACAGGGCTGTTCACGAGTTCCCTTCGTGCCGCTATAATAACTTTTCCTGAAAACGGGACCGGCGGCGCGCCCATGGACGGAGAGGACATCGTCAGGATCGAATTCAAACCCTTCGAGTTCTACACCGAAGTGCACCTGGTCGAGCTGACCGGCGAAAGCGCCCTCAGCCTCGAGGAGCTTTTCCACTATCTCAAGACGCTCGGCGGTTCGGTCATATACTGCCACACGTTCCAGACCCTGCTCATGCACCACTTCATCACCGATGGTTTCAGGAACGACTTCGCGCAGTGGGTGATTGACGCGATCGGGGACGACGAACTCGGCGAGCGCCTGGCGAGCATAGACCTCATCGAATACACGTCCATCCGCGCGTACCGCGAGAAGATGATCGAAATCATGGAGGAACACTTCGAAAAATGCCCCGAGTGCGTCTCGAGGAAAGCGCAGGAGGCGCGGCGGTTCTTCTTCTGCAACTCCATCAGCTTCGCCGTGAGAACCGGCAGAACGGCGAACAGCCTCGAGGAATTCGCCAACCACCTCCGCCGCTCGTCGCGCAGCAGCGTGTTCTTCCACTTCATCGAGTCCCGGCTCAGGGTCGGGGTTCCCATCAACGATTTTTCGGTGTGGCTCTCGCAGTCCTTCGGTATGAACGACCTGGCGAAGAAGATCAACGCGCTCGACCCCTACGTCCGGACGCTCGACGAACTCAAGGACGAAATCTCCGCCCTCGTGGAGAAGGAACTCTGACGCCCGTTCGCCGCCATGGATTCAAGCATTGACATCAAGTCGTACCGCCCCGTGGTGGGCGCCAACGAGATCGAGGAAATAAAGATGCTCTCGGAAAAACTCCGCGGCATCCGGTTCCACAACGTCAACTCGACCGCCGCGGGGGGAGGCGTCGCCGAAATACTCACGCGCCTGGTCCCGCTGCTGAGGAACCTGGGGATTGACGCGTCATGGAGCGTGATCAAGGGGGGCGACGACTTCTTCGAGGTGACCAAAGCCTTCCACAACGCGCTCCACGGGAAGAAAGTCACTGTCACCGACGCGATGTTCCGCGTTTTCGAGCGCTATACCGAGCTTAACGTCGGCATGTTCGACAGGGAAGCCGACTGCTACTTCATTCACGATCCCCAGCCGGTCGGTCTGATCGCCAGGAAGAACGGGCGCAACGGCTCACGGTGGGTCTGGCGGTGCCACGTGGACGTTTCCAACCCCGACCCGAAAGTGTGGGAATATCTCAAGAACCACGTCGAGAAGTACGACGCATCCGTCTTCTCCATGCCCGAGTTTTCGAGGCATCTCTCCATCCCGCAGTTCATGGTAGCCCCGTCCATTGACCCGCTCAGCGACAAGAACAAGGAACTGGACAGGAAATACGTGGACGACGTGATCGAGAAGTACGGAATAGACTACGAGCTCCCTGTGGTCTCGCAGATTTCGAGGTTCGACAGGCTGAAGGACCCGGTCGGCGTCATCGCGGCGTACAAGCTCGTGAAGAAGAAAACCGACTGCCAGCTCGTGCTCGCCGGCGGCGGCGCGTCCGACGACCCGGAAGGCGGCGCCGTGCTCGACGAGGCGCGCCGCGCGGCGGGCG
>JBFMFE010000046.1:0-2500 GCA_040752295.1 bacterium | reverse complement strand
CTCGCGCTCGAGGTCGTTGACGAGGTCTACGGCGTTGTACCAGAGCACTCGGGCGGTGAACTCCCCCGAAAAAGTGAAACGCGCTCCGCATCGCCTCCAGCATCATCTCCTGGCGCTCAAGGGGAAACACCTGAACAAGGAAAAACCGGCTGTGGCACAGCCGCATGTGCGCCGCCTTCACCACCGTCTCCACCCCCCCGATGACCGCCGCCTCCCGGCTCCAGTCGAACTGCATCGCCTCGCCGGGGCTGAAGACCAGTGGAATGCACGCCGCCCGTCCCCCGTCGCCGCGTTCCGCCCGTCAGCGCTTCGCGTAGCGCCGCACGCTGTCAATGGCGCCCGTGTAACCCAGCCCCTGGAGCTGTTCGTAAAGTTGCTGAGGACTGCGGCGGCGCGACGCCGGCAGCTTCTCGTCCTCCTCCAGCATCCCCTCCAGAACCTCCACGAAAGCCCCCATTTTGGGCCGTGGCTGATTTTTGCGCGGCGGGGGCGGCTCACACCTCAACTCCACGCGCAAAACGCGCCTCACCGTGTTGCGGCTCACCCCCAGCCGGCGCGCTATCGTCTTGATACCCCACCCCTCGACCGCGTACATCCTTCGAATCTCCCCGATCTGGCTCATTGCAAGCATCTCCTGACAGCAGGTCTTTCAGCCTCCTCCGGCGGACCCCCGCCCACAGCGCACGGGGGCATACTTTTACGCACAATAACATCCCTGCCTGGCGGCAGACAGGCGCCGCGAAGGCTCACTTTTACATCCGAACAGGGGGGTCAAAAAGGACGTCGCCAGGGGGTCAATTTTACGCGCCGCGCAACAACAAGTTTACACCCACGTCAACGACGAGCGGTTTCAGGAGGCGCTGGAATGCCTGTGAACGGAAACGGAACGGATGACCGGCAGTTGCCGACGGAAGAGGTTGTTCAGGCCGCCCGCGCGCTTGCCCGCCGCTTGATTTACCGCATGGTTGCCGGCGGCGCGCCGATCAGCGAGATAAAGAAATCCCACACCGGCATTGGCGGCCCGGGGTATTCAGTACAGGTCGGCGGCTGGATGGACGGAAAAAGCTACGCGACGGATTACATTATCGTCCGGGCCGTGGAAGGCCGGGAAGTCAATCTGGCGTTCAAAACGCGGGACATCTACCGGGACATCGAAGCCGAACTGAAGACCGCCCTGTCTGCGTGCGGCCACGCACAGGCAGGCGCGGCGCTGGAGGACTTCAAACTGGAACCCGGGTAGTCCCGGAACCAACCCGCCGCGCCGGGGACGCCGGGCCGCATTGAGCCGGTGCCCGTCCCCCAGAACCGAGACCGCTCCCCGGTCTCTTTTTTGTTGTGGGTAAGCACCCGGCTGATTCTACATGAAACGTTTCAAGCGCCGCTCCACAGCACACTCAACGGCACGGCGTGGAGATTTTCTCCGAAAGGGATGATTTCCGAACCGAGGTAAAGAACAACTCCGCGAACGAATCGCCTATTCAGAGCTTGTTTAAGCGTTTTGAGACCGGCAAAATCGGACGCCGACACGGTTGAAGCCGATTTCACTTCGATCCCCGCTACAGCGCCTTCTCTGTTTTCCACGACCACATCCACCTCTTTTCCGGTCGGCTCCCTGAAATGTAGAAGGCTCGCTTCCGTATCGCTCCAGCCGATCTGTTTGTGCATTTCGGAAACCACAAAGTTCTCCAGAAGTCCGCCGGTGAGATGGGAATCCTCCATCGCCCGTTTCATGTTGTATCCCAGCAGAGACGATGACAGGCCTGTATCCGTGAACATGATTTTCGGGGACTTCACAAACCTTTTCCCTATGTTTGCGGACCATGCTGGAAGTTCGTAAATGATGAACAGGGATTCAAGTATTCCCATGTATCTTTTCAGCGTGGTCTGCGGCAGGGCAAGGCTTCGGGACAGCTCGGCGTAATTGAGCAGACATGCGGATCGGGAAGCGAGAACTTTCAGAAGCCGCAGCATTGCTCCCACATCCTGAATATTGGCAACGTCCCTGATGTCTCTTTCCATTACGGCTGAAATGTACGAGTCGAACCACGCGCTCCTTCGCCGCTCGCTTTTTCTTGCCACGGCTTCCGGATAACCGCCCGCGAGGAGTCTCGCGTGGGTCTCTTCGCGGCTTTCGGTTTTAAACTTCAAACGTTTGCCCCATTGGCCGAACAGCAGGTCAATGAACGAGCCCTCACCGCCTTCTATTTCCCTTTGCGCAAGCGGCCAGAGTGTTATGACCTCCATTCTCCCCGCCAGCGAGTCCGCAACTTTCATCGATGTGAGAATATTTGACGACCCGGTGAGAAGAAACCGCCCGGGGCGTCTGTCGGCATCCACCGCCTCTTTGATCGCCGGAAACAGCACCGGAGCCTTCTGAGCCTCATCAATGATTATCGAGCCTTCAATACCGGCGATAAACCCCGTCGGGTCGCTTCCGGCGGCGGCAAGCGCGGCGGCGTTGTCCAGGGTGAAATACCGCGCCGACAGATGCCGCCAGGCC
>JBFMFE010000045.1:0-8303 GCA_040752295.1 bacterium | reverse complement strand
GCCGCAGCGGAAAATCCACTTTCATGTTCCAGATCATCCAGCGCCTTCTCAACAAGGGCGTGTCGCGCAGGAACATTCTCTATCTGAATTTTTTTGACGACCGCCTTCACGACCTGCGGCGCAACGGTCTCGACACAATAACCGAATCCTATTTCACTTTGTACCCGGAGAAAAAGAACGCCGAGACGGTTTATTGTTTCTTTGACGAGATACAGGCTGTATCCGGCTGGGAGTCGTTTGTAGACCGGCTGATGCGGACGGAGAAATGTGAAATCTACCTGACGGGTTCCTCGGCAAAGATGCTTTCAAGAGAAATCGCCACGCAGATGCGCGGACGGGCGCTTTCGTGGGAAATATTCCCCTTCTCATTCAGGGAATATCTCGATTTCAAAGGCATCGAAGCGGCAGACCCATTGCCAACCAAAAAAAGGATGATTGTACAAAAGGCTTTCAATGAATACTGGGAGACGGGGGGATTTCCCGAGGTGGCAGGGCTTGATCGGAATCTGCGGATAAAAATCCATCAGGAATATTTTCAGGCAGTCCTTTTCCGCGACCTCGTGGAACGGCACGACGTCGCCCATCCGAGGGCGGTCAACGATCTGGCGCACCGGCTGGTGGACAACATCGCATCGCTCTACTCAATCAACAGCATGACGGGCTACCTGAAAACGCTCGGACACAAAGCGCCGAAGTCGGCGGTTTCGGATTATATCGGATGGTTTGAGGACGCTTACTTCCTGTTCACCGTGCGGCTGTACGATGCGTCGCTTGCGCGAAGCAACGCCAACCCGAAAAAAATATACTGCGTTGACCACGCCATGGTAACATCGGTTGCCTCGGGCATCCTCGTCAATTCCGGGCATCTGCTTGAGAACCTCGTGTTTACGGCGCTCCGGCGGTGTTTCCCCGAAATCTACTATTACAAAACGAAAACCGGCAAGGAAGTGGACTTCATAGTTGCGAAGAGAAACCGCTCCCGGATGCTGGTGCAGGTGTGCGAGTCGCTGGCCGATCCGAAGACCAGAAAACGGGAAATAGAGGCTTTGAGCGAGGCGATGAAGGAACAGAAACTGAAATCCGGTACAATCGTGACGAGAAGTGAAGCCGAACAGATAAAAACCGAAAGCGGCGTTATTGATGTAGCGCCGGCATGGCGTTTTCTGCTGCACATGCCCGAATACCACCAAGACTGATTTTTATCCGCGTTTTGCAGACTTCGGCTATCGTTCACATGTCCAGGCATGACTTGCATCTCTCGCCGCGTGTCCGCCGCGCCGCCTTCGATGCAGTATGCGCGACTCTGGCTGCAGGGTGAGCCGGAAGAACGAGCTTCCGTATTTTTTACAAGTATCAATTGATACATCCCTTTTCCCGCGCTATAATACGATCATACGATGGTGAGTGATGACGAAAAAACACCTGGCCGATCCGGCGATACGGCAGTGGATATATGAATGCGCTTCCCGCCCCGACGACAGAAGCAGGGTGATATTCACGAGCCGGGCGCAAAAGGACATGATCGAGACGAAGATAACGAAGTACGGAGTATGCGAGGCGATTTGCAAATGGATCGAGGCGGACAAAAGGATAGAAGTACAAAAAGCGGTGAGGCAGCCGTTCAAAGGACAGTTGTTTTTCGTAATGGATTCCGTGACCATAGACGGGAAGAAAATCTTTGTGAAAGTCCAGTTTATGGGGGAGATAATAACGGGCAGCACGATGAAAATCGTTTCGGCGCACAGGCCGAGAAAGGCGTGATGGGGATGAAAAAAATCTGCACTGCCTGCGGGAATAGAAGCCTCGTTCACAAAAAGGGAACGTTTCACTTCGAGGTGGACGACAGGGCAACCAACCCGGATGCGCGGGAGTTTCACATCAATATCAGAAATGCGGACTGGGACGAATGTGAGGTATGCGGGGAACAGATTCTATCGGAGGAACTCGACGGGGCGCTTGGAAAATGGCAGTATACCCGCGAAGGGCTTCTGACACCAGAGGCAATCAGGAACATCAGGCTGCGGCACAAGCTCACACAGAAGCAGATTTCGGAAATTCTGGGAGTCGGCGAAAAAAGTTACACACGGTGGGAAAACGGCCTTTCAATGCAGACGAAGGCGATGGATAATCTGATCCGCATTTTCGATATGTCGCCGAAGTTGTTTGCGAAAGTTGAAAGCGAAAGAGAGAGCGCGCTCGCGTAATTTAATCAGATCAGGAATTCTTTTTTTTCATTTCCTTTTTGATATCTTTGAGAATCCAGTCGGCGATGATGCCGTAGATGACTTTTTCATCACAGGGGTCGAATTTGGTTGGGACATAGACGACTTCGATGACTGGTAGCTTGATCCTGCTGCGGGTTCTGCGGGTTGGTTGGGCGTTCGCGGCAGGGCGCGGGTTCACCTTCAACTGCCAGGCCAAGAGCCGACACATCCGATTCTGGCGCGACGGATGTGAAATATCGTTGATGCCCCTGGGCCAAAGTCTCGCGCCTGGCTTCGAACCCGGAAATTCCGACAGCCGTTACGTCCGGTGTTGACTTCGCGGAGAAACCAGAGGAGGAGGCGAGGACTTTTTGATAGGAAGCATCCGGCAGCCCGTTTTTCCTCAATTTGTTAAATTTTTCCTCGTCTTTCCAAAAACTGCTTTTTTGCGCGGTGTCTCTGATTGCAATTTCCAGCGTTTTTCCTGAAAAATCGCCGATTTTTCGTTCCGAAGACCTGTTGCCTCCGGGGAGTGAATAATTCTTTCCGTTACCGCCCCGGCGACGGCATTCGGTCCCCGGCGCCCTGATGCGCGCCGTGCGGCGTCTGCACCGGAAACGGAAGGTACCTCTCCCATTCCTCTCGCAGGTGCATGTTGAGGGTCGGGAAATAGTGCGGCGCCCTCGGTTTCCGCAGCAGCTTCATGCCGGCGTCCTCGGGGGTGTGGTCGCCCTTTTTAACGTTGCATCCGCGGCACGCGGTGACGACGTTCTCCCAGCACGTGATCCCTCCCTCGGACCGTGGGATGACGTGGTCGAGCGTGAGCGACGCCGCGGGGTGCTGCCCGCCGCAGTACTGGCAGACGTACCGGTCGCGAAGGAAGACGTTCGTGCGCGAAAAGGGAATGTTCAACCGCGGCATTTTTATGTAATAGACGATCCTTATCACCGACGGAACCCTCACCTGTACGCTCGGCGAGCGCACGACGCACTCGCTCTCCTCGACGACCTCGGCTTTGCCCGAGAAGATCATGCACAGCGCCCTCTGCCACCGGGTGATGCTCAAAACCTCGTAACTGGCGTTCAGAACGAGTACGGTGAACGCGGGCGAAGACGTTTTTTTCACCGCCGCGGTTTCCATTTCCGCCGTTTCTCGCGCTCCCCTTCGATGTATCCTTCCCGCGGGCGCCGCCAGCCGGACGCTGCGCGGCGCTGCCGCGCCGCCGTTCGACCGCGGAGAGGGAACTCCCCGTGTTCACCTCCCGTCGCCGCTCTCCCCACCGGCGGGAGACCCCATGAAACCGGGGTACATATCCTTGAGCGTCCCCACCCTGTCCTCGATTTCCTCGACCGAGAGCCGCCCGGATTCGAGAAGTTCGTCCAGGATTCCGCGCTCGTACAGCAGGGTTACGATTGCGATGGAGCGAATGAGGTAATCCCGCCCGCCCGTACCGTCCATCACGCGCAGAGCTTCCATGACGATATTTTAACAGGACCATCGAAGCGCGTCAGCGTCCACGGTTCGGTCTCAACGGGAAAGCGCTTCGAGTTCCGCGGCGGCTTCGGCGCGGGCAGCCAGGACGTCCACGGGAGGCTCGCCCTCGAACGCGCGAAGCAGTACGTTCAGTTTCTCGAGGTAGTATCCGGCGCCGTGCGCCTCGTTGATCGCAGCGGCGAGCCGGATTTTCTTCAGGTAAGCGCGCGCGAGCTGCGCCTTGAGCGCGTCGCCCCCGGCGCCGTACCGCTCCGTGCAGAACCCGATGAGCCGGATCGCCTCGTCCGTCCTTCCCTCGCTTATCAGCCACCGCGCCTGCGAAGCGGCGGCGCCGGCGATGAAATCCACCACCGCCTTCCTGTCGCGCGGGAAAATTCCGCCCCTCTCCACCGACGAATAAATGAGATCGTATCCCTTGAGCGCCCGGTTCAGGTCTTTTTCCGCCAGGGCGATCTCGGTCTTCGCAAAACCCGCCCGCGCCAGATATACGGGCAGAATCCCGGAGAACGCCGCGTACCCCGACACCGAGATCAGAGCCGCCCACGCCGCGGCGACGGCGATTTGTTCCGCCGCGCGCGCGACGGCGCGCGCCGCTTTCGGAATCGTCCGGGCTTTCGCGGGCGCGGGAGCCGGTTCAGGCTCTTCCCGCGCGAAGCCCATCTCGGCGGCGACCTCTTCGTGCGTCAGCTCACGCTCCTCCGGGCGCGCCTCGTCCGCCTCCTCCACGGCGGGCGGCTGTTCCTCCGGCGGGGCTTCTTCCGCTTCGCCCTCGATCTCCTCTTCCTTTATCCCCTCCAACTCGCCCGCCGGCGCCTCCGCCGTTCCGGCGGCGACCTCCCCTGCGGGCGCCCACTCGTCCTCGTACATCATCTGGAGTTCAGGCTCTATCTGCGCTTCCTTCCGGCGTCTCCCGAACAGCCCCGCAAACGCCGCCGCGAGCCGCGAGAAAAACGGCTTTCGCGCCACGCTCGCCTCCTCCTCGAGGCTGGTGATTTCAATCTCGCCCTCGCCCGCCCACTCCTCCCCGACGCCCTCTTCGAGCGGCGCGGCGCGCCACGGCTCTTCCTCTCCCGCCGCCTCTTCAGCCTCGGGCGCCTCTTCCGCCGGCTCTTCGATGAATATGACGGGTTCCATTTCGGTTTCGACGGAGGCGGTTTCCTCCCCCGGCGGCGTCTCCTCGACGGTCTGCCCGGCGAGCGCCGCGGTCTCCACTGCGGAACGCGCCTCCTCAAACGGGACCGCTTCATCGGGCGGCTCTTCAAGCGCCGGTGGCGCCTCTTCCGCCGGCTCTTCGACGAATATGACGGGTTCTATTTCAGTTTCGACGGGGGCGGTATCCTCCGCCGGCGGCGGCTCGGCGGCATCCGGCATGGGCGGCTCGGGGGCCTCCGCCGCGGAAGGCTCAGCGGGAGGGGCGGCAACGGGTTCGTCCCGCCGGCGGGCGTCACGGAGCAGTTCGTCCACGTGAACGTCCGCCTGCCTGCCGCCCCGCGGCGCGACGCCCTCGCCCGGTTCGGCTGTTTGCGCCGGGGGTTTTTCGAGAGCCGGCGGAGCGGCGTCCAGAAGCTCGAAGTCGAGGTCTATCGTCCTGAAGTCGTCGGCGGCTTCGGTGGTCTGCACGACCGGCATGGGACGCACGTCGTGCCCCATGCGCGCCCTGAGGGCGATGTTGCGGTCCACTATGTTCTGGAGGCTTTCAAACCGGTCGTCGTGGAACCTCAGCTGCGCCCTCCGCCGGTCTATTTCGATGAGCTTGGCGCGTATGTTTGAAAAGAGCGTCTCGTAGGAATCCTTTATGGCAGGCTCGACGGACTGACCCTCGTCCATGAGCGCCTGCCGGGGGTATAGAGCGAGAGCCTTCCTGAGTATAGGCTCGGCTTCCGCGACGTTGCCTCTTTCGATGTACCCCGCGGCTTTGTTGTACGCCGTGAGGCTTTCCTCGTACCTCTGTATCAGTTCCATCATACGTACGTATATATTAATAGATTCCCCGAAACATCGGAAATTTTAACACAGAAAGGTGAAAAAGTCCCCCCGCTGAAGCGGGTCTGCCCCGAAATGCCGCGGTTTAATTGATTTTTTGACGTTTTTTCGTGATAATATCGCACGCGACGGCGCGCCGGAGACCCCGTAAAAGACACGCCCATGAATGCCGCCCCCCCCGAAAAGAACGTAAGGTTCCCCCTCTCAAGAAGCCTGCTCTACTGCTCAGGGCAGTTCGGAGGAAACCTCCTCAACAACATCTACATATTCTGGCTCGTGTACTTCTACGCCAAGGGCTACCGTGGACACGAGCCGCTTATGCCGATTTTCTGGTTCGGAACGATACAGATCGCGGGGCGTGTCGTGGATGCGATAGCGGACCCGATCGTGGGCTACTGGAGCGACCGCACGAAGACGCGCATAGGGAGGCGGCGCCCGTTCCTGCTTTTCGGCGCGCCCGCTCTCGTCCTCTCGTTCTACTTCCTGTGGACCCCCCCGTTTCCCCCCGGGTCGCCGCTGCTCTTCGTTTACCTGCCGGTCGTCATGGGCGTCTTCTGGTTCTCCTTCACGGTCGTGATGGTGCCGTACCTCGCGCTTTTCCCCGAGCAGGTGGAGCGGTCCGATCACAGGGTGCAGCTCTCCACGATGATGTCCATGTTCCTGATGCTGTCGTATTTCACGCAGGCGGTCGCGGCGCCGGACATCATACAGAGGCGCGGTTTCCCTGCGATGGCGCTCGTTTTTGCCGCGGCGGGACTCGTCTTCCTGTACGCGACGACCTTCACCGTGAGGGAACGCGCGGCGTCCGCCCGGACGGCGGAATCGTACTCCATCGCCGAAGCCCTCGGATGGACGTTCAGCAACCCGGCGTTTCTCCGCTACGTGGCGGCGGCGCTGCTGCTTCAGTTCGGCTTCTACGCGCTGTCGGCGAGCATGCCGTTCATCGTCACCGAGATATTCGCCAAGCCGGAAAGCTTCACCAAGTTTCTCATGATGATCATGGGCGCCGGGATCATCGTCTCGTACGTGGTGATCAACATCCTGTCCCGGAGCGTCGAGAAGAAGAAACTGTACCTCGCAAGCGTTCTGGGTCTCGGCTGCGTGATGCCCTTCATGCTCTTTCTCGGCAGGACGCAACTGCCTGTTTCGACGGTGACGGCGGGGATGGTGTTCATGCTTGTGCTGAGCCTGCCGGTGGCAGGGACGCAGATACTGCCGTTTGCGATATTGGCGGACATAATAGACTACGACGAGAAGGTGACGGGGAAGAGGAGGGAGGCGATATATTTCAGCGCGCAGGGGTTTCTACAGAAGTTAGCGACGGCGCTTTCGGGGTTCATGCAGGGAGCGGTGTTCGGCGCGTTCGGGCACGCGAGGACGAATCCGCTCGGGATAAACCTGCTCGGACCCATCGCGGGCGCCATCGCGCTGGTCGGGTTCGTCATCTTTCTCGGCTACCCGATAGATGAGAAGACGAAGGATTTGAGGAAGACAGGTTCCCGGTTTCCGGTTAAAGATGGAGGGGAAAGAGAAAAGAAGATCCACTAAGTTCACTAAGGGCACGAAGTTTGCGGCAAAGAGCCGAAAGACTTTACCCTGATTTTTCATAAATAGTGAACCGCAAAGGCGCAAAGGGCGCAAAGAAAAGAAACATTAAGGGCGCACTGCGTGCGCCCGCAGGACATCACTTTCAGTGAAGTCCTGTAAACCCGGATTATTCACGCTACAGGGAAAGATGCGAAAAATGGGTGAAAGGAAAAATGAGATTGCCACGTCGCTTCGCTCCTCGCAATGACAGGCGGGATGGCAGGGTGTCAAAAGAGAGGTATGAATAATCCGGGGTAAATTATGCTTTTTCCTCTCCGTGCCCTCTGTGTTCTCTGTGTTTTCATCGTTTTTTATGAAACTATGGGGTTTAAAGACCGGGCAGGGGCACGGGCGGGTTCCGGCAGGGGCGCCGGAAGACGGACTTTCAAATCTCTTGCCCGGCGCCGTGTGATACTGTAGAATTGAAGGTCAGTGGGATAAAGCAGAAAACGCCATGGCTGGGAGGAGGCGGCCTGCGTGGCCTGCCTGCCTATGCGGCGCAGGCAGGCGATTACCATCGGGAGGGTGCAAAGAGGCAGGAGTGACGCCTGTAACAAATCTTCAGTGAAGGCGGGGCTGGATTTGCTGAAGGTTTGGTTATAAAATTGCAGAAAGCAATAAAGGATGGAAAACGGGCAATGGGTAAAAGCGCCGGAAAATGATGACTGTCCCCATTATGTCTTATGTCCCATTATGTCGGAAAATAGTGACTGTCCATTATGTCGTCCCCATTATGTCTCAAAGGAAAAAACATTAAGCAAGTTGAATAAGATATACATCAATTAAACAGACAAGAGTCGAAGTGGCATTTGAAGGTGAAAAAAATGAACAACACTACTCTTGTGAACTTTCGCACATTCTTCGTCACGATGGATTGCGACGTCATCCGCCTGCCTGCCGGCAGGCAGGCCTTGGACTGCGGCGAGTCATCGCCGCCTTCACTCCCGCGCGGAGCGCGGGAAACAAGGCGGTGTTTGCACACCGCACTCCAAGGCGTTTCGCGCATATTGATTTTCGCATGATCGGATTTGCATC
>JBFMFE010000044.1:0-6925 GCA_040752295.1 bacterium | reverse complement strand
CGCGCCCGCGCCTGATGGCGTTGAGCAGCGCCTTTTCGTCAATGACGCTGCCCCTGCCGCAGTTGATGATGCGCACGCCGTTCTTCATGCGCGCGAACTCACGGGATGAGATCATGTGGTAGGTGTCCCGCGTCGCCGGGACGTGAAAGGTTATGAAGTCCGCCTCTTTGAGGAGCCGGTTGCGGCTGACAAGTTCGGCGCCGAGTTTGCGTGCGTGTTCCTCCGAGACAAGGGGGTCGGTTGCGATGACCCGCATGCCGAGTCCGCGCGCCTTGGCGGCGACCACCGAGCCGATGCGTCCCAGTCCGACCACGCCGAGCACTTTGTTGGTGACCTCCGTGCCGACGAATTTTTTTCTGTCCCACCGTTGTTCGTGGACTGAGCGGTCTGCCTGGGGGATGTTGCGGCACAGCGCGAGGAGGAGGGAGAGCGCGTGTTCGGCGGCGGCGAGCGTGTTGGCGAGGGGCGAGTTGACGACGACGATGCCGGCGCGCGTGGCTGCCTCGACGTTTATGTTGTCAATCCCGATCCCCGCCCGGGCGATTATCTCCAGGGAAGCGCCGGCGCGGATGATCCGCTGCGTGACCTTCGTGGAACTGCGGACGACAAGGGCGTTGTATCCGGGTATGGTTTTTTCGAGTTGCTGCTCGGAAAGCCCGGTCCGCACGGCGACGGCGCACCTGGTCTTGAGCATCCCGACGCCCTCGTCGGCGATGGGGTCACAGATCAGAACCTTTTTTTTCATTCAGGAAGACCTCCTCGGCGGCGCGCGCAGCGCTCCCCGGCGCAGTCTCGTACCCGAGTTCCGACAGCGACATTTCCACCGAGCAGAGGGTGTGGAGGACGTCCCGCTCGGTGACGTACCCCATGGTTGCGATGCGCACGATCCTGCCCCTGTACGGTTTCTGTCCGCCGGAGACGCGGACACCGTGCTTTTCCCTCACCGCGGCGACGAGTTTTTCGCCGTCAATCCCCTCCGGCACGCGGAATACTGTTACGACGTCCGAGTGGTTGACGGAGAACAGTTCCAGTCCCATCGCCGTGACGCCCGCCCTGCATGCGTGCGCGAGCCGCCTGTGCCGCGCGAAGACGTTGTCAAAACCCTCCTCCTTCATCATTTTAAGGGCTTCGTGGAGCGCAAGGCAGAGGGAGACGGGGATGGTGTAGGGGGTCTCGCCTTTTTCCTCGAGGCGTTTTTTGTATGCGCCCAGGTCGAGGTAGAACCTGGGCAGTTTCGCGCGCCCGTACGCACGCCAGGCGCGGGGCGAGACCGTGACGAATGAGAGTCCGGGGGGGGTCATCAGCGACTTCTGCGAGCCGCCCGCCAGCATGTCTATCCCCCAGTCGTCAACCTTTATTTCCAGTCCGCCGGCGGCGCTTACGGAATCAACGATGAAGAGCGCGTCGTGGCGCGCCGTTATTTCACCGAGTCCGGCGATGGGATTCACGACGCCGGCGGAGGTCTCGCTGTGGGTGACGAAGACGGCGCTGACGTTCTTCTCGCGCCGGAGGGTACGTTCGAGTTCGTCCGGGGCGAGGATTTCGCCCCATTCCTTCTTTATTTCGACGACCTCGACGCCGAAGGCGCGGTTCATCCGTGCGTATCTTTCGCCGAACTTTCCGGCGTTGTACACGACGACCCTGTCGCCCGGACTGAGTGTGTTGACGATCGTCGCCTCCATTGCGCCCGTGCCCGTCGCGCCGAGGATGAAGAGGTCGTTTCCGGCGCCGAGCAGTTCCTTGAGGCAGGCGATGAGTTCGGCGAGGATGAGTTTGAACTCCGCGCCCCTGTGGTGGATGGCGGGGCGGGCTTCGGCGGCGCGCACCCTGTAAGGAACCTGCGATGGTCCGGGAGTCATGAGGATTTCTTTTTTCATGTCGTCACCACTCGCCCCGTCGTGAAGACTGCGGCGATGTTTTTCCGGGCGGTTTCCCGGGGTTTTTGCCCCTGCCCGGTTCGGGTTTTAACGTGGCGTCAGCCCGACCGTTCGAGTTCGCGGCTGCCGATGTCGCGCCGGTAATGGGCGCCCTCGAATTTTATCAGTTCCACGGCGGCGTATGCCCTTTCGCGCGCTTCCGCGAAGTTTTTTCCAGTCGCCGTGACGCCGAGGACGCGTCCGCCGGAAGTAACGACCCTGCCGTTTTCCTCCTTCGTGCCGGCGTGGAAGACCGCGACGCCTTCCCAGCTTTCTGCCTGTTCCAGCCCGGTGATTTCCTTGCCTTTCCGGTAGTCTCCGGGGTACCCGCCGGACGCCATCACGACGCAGAGCGCGGCGCCCGGAGCGCGTTCCACGCGCGCTCCCTCGATGTCGCCCCGCGCCGCGCCGAGGCACAGGGCGGCGAGGTCGCCGTCAACGAGGGGCAGGACCGCCTGCGTCTCCGGGTCGCCGAATCTGACGTTGAATTCGAGCACCTTCGGTCCCTCGCGCGTGAGCATCAGCCCGGCGTAAAGCACGCCCCGGTAGGGAGTTCCGTCCTCCGCCATGCCGCGGACGACGGGTTCGAGTACGGTCCGCGTGATCTCGGCGGCTGTTTCCGGGGTGATGGAAGAGACCGGGGAGTAGGCGCCCATTCCGCCCGTGTTGGCGCCCGCGTCGCCGTCGAGGGCGCGTTTGTGGTCCTGCGATGGGGGGAGGACGGCGAGCCGGCTGCCGTCGGTTACCGCGAGGATGGAGGCTTCCTCGCCTTCGAGGCATTCCTCGATGATCACGCGGTTTCCGGATTCGCCGAAGACCTTTTTGCGCATGACGTTGTGCAGGAATTCCCCGGCTTCGGCTCTTGTGGCGGCGACGAGCACGCCTTTGCCCGCCGCCAGACCGTCGGCTTTCACGACCCTCGGGTACGGGACGTTTTTGAGGTGTTCGAGCGCCCCGGCGAGGGAATCGAAGACGCTGAAGCCGGCGGTGGGAATGTTCCACCGCTTCATGAATTCCTTGGCGAAGACCTTGCTGCCTTCGAGGCGCGCCGCTTCACGCGAGGGACCGAAGAGCGTCAGTCCCCTGTCGCGGAAAACGCCCTCGATGCCGAGCGTGAGGGGCGCTTCGGGTCCGACGATGGAGAGGGAGACGCCGTTATTCTCGGCGAAGTCGGCGAGGGAACGCAGGTCGTCGGCGCCCACGGAGACGCATCGGGCGTGGCGCGCCGTCCCGGCGTTGCCCGGGGCGCAGAAGACCTCGCTCACGTCCGGGCAGAGGCGCAGTTTCCAGCAGAGGGCGTGTTCCCTCCCGCCTCCGCCGATCACGAGGATTTTCATTTCCGCGGGTCCGTTCGCATTCCCGTTTTGCGGTCGGGCGCCGCCGCCGCGCCTCCGGCGGGCAGGGGGTCTGCCTGCGCCGGTTCCTTTCCAGCCCGGCGCGCGCTTCAATCGTAGGATTCAGCGAGACCCTCGTAGCTTTCGAACCTTGTGTACTGCCTGAGGAAGGTGAGCCTGATTCTGCCGGTGGGTCCGCTTCTCTGTTTGGCGACGCTGATTTCGGCGACGTCCTCCTTCTGGGTTTCCGGTTCCTCATCGTCGTCCTTCAGCAGCTGGTCGTAGTAGTGCTTGCGGTAGATGAAGATCACCACGTCGGCGTCCTGCTCGATGGCGCCGGATTCGCGCAGGTCGGAGAGCTGGGGTCGTTTTTCCTGGCGCTGCTCCACCGCTCTCGAGAGCTGTGAGATGACGAGGACGGGGATATTGAGTTCGCGTGCGATGAGCTTGAGGTCGCGCGAGATGTCGGAGACCTCCTGGACCTTGCTGTCGCGCCTTTGCCGTGAAGAGAGGAGCTGGAGGTAGTCAACGAGTATGAACTCGACGCCGTGCTCCATCTGCATCCGGCGCGCCTTGGCGCGCAGTTCGAGTGTGGTTATTCCGGGGGTGTCAACGATGAAAATGGGCGCCTTTGAGAGCACGTCCATTCCGTGGGCGATTCTTTCCCAGTCCTTTTCCATGAGGAAGCCTTTGCGCATGGAAGAGGCGTCAACCCTGGCGATGGAGCACAACATGCGAGTCACGAGCTGGGCCGCGGACATTTCGAGGGTGACGATGCCGACGGGCTTCGATTCCTCGATAGCGAGAAACTGCGCGACGTTCAGCCCGAGGCTTGTCTTGCCCATGGAAGGGCGCGCGGCGAGGACGATGAAGTCGGACGGGTGGAACCCGGAGGTGAGCTGGTCGAGGTCGGCGAACCCGGTGGGGAGACCGCTGACGATTCCCCTGTCCTTGTAGCGCTGGTCGAGAAGTTCGTAGGTTTTTTTGACGGCGTCGCGGATGTGTATTATCTGTGAGAACGCCCGCTTGTGGGCAACGTCGTAGACGGTTTTTTCCGCGACGGAGACGATTTCGTCCACCTCGCCGTCGCACTGGTAGCCCCAGTTGACGATCTTGTTTCCCGCCTGGATTAACTGTCTGAGGATCGCCTTTTCCTCGACGATCCTGGCGTACGTTCTGGCGTTGGAGGGAGTGGGGACGGTTTCGATAAGGGAGGTGATGTACGCCGCGCCGCCGATTTTTTCGAGAATGCCCGAGGCGCTCAGCGACTCGATGAGCGTGACGATGTCCACGGGTTCGCCTTTCTCGAACAGTTCGACGATCGCCTCGAATATCCGCCCGTTGGATTCCTTGTAGAAGTGTTCCTTGCCGATCATCTCCACCACGATGGCGATCTGGTCCCTGTCGAGGATCATCGAGCCGAGGACGGACTGCTCCGCCTCGAGGCTGCTGGGCGGCACCTTCATTGTTTCGGTTTCGTCGGCCAAGACCGCTCGCTCCTCCGTCGCGTCCGTGCGCGGGCGTCCCTGCCGGATGCCTCAGGGGGTCTCTTCCGCGCCCGTTTCTTCCTCCCGCTTTTCTTCCTCGAGCACTTCCACCCTGATCGTCACGTCTCTGCCGGATGAGAACTTGAGGAGTACGGAGTGGACCCCGAGGTTCTTGAGCGGGTCTTCGATGACGATCCTGCGCCTGTCAATCTCGATGCCGAACTGCCCGGAGAGCGATGAGGCGATCTGTTGAGATGTGACGGAACCGTACAGTTTGCCGTCCTCGCCGGCTTTCGCGGTGATGCGGACGGTGGCGCTTTCGAGTTCGGACGAGAGCTGTTCCAGTCTCCTTTCCAGGCGCGCCTCCCTGCGCTGACGGGTCTCGCGCCGTTGTTCGAGCGCTTTCAGGTTCCCCGGTGTCGCGGCGTCCGCCAGTCCCCTCGGGATAAGGTAATTTCGCGCGTACCCGTTTCTGACGTCCTTGATTTCCCCCGATCGTCCGAGGCTTTCAACGTCTTCGCGCAGAATGACTTTCACCTGTGAGTTCCCCCTTTGATTTCAGCGGTGTTCGAACCCCGGAGACCAGCCGTTCGCTCCAGCCGCCGCCCGGACCGGGGGCGTTCGCCGGAAAGGAGAGCCGTCCGCCGGTATCCGTTTCGGCGCGGGCGCGCGGTTTGTGCGCCGTCAGTCCGCCGCGTATGGTATAAGGGCGATTTCCCGCGCCCTCTTGATCGCGATCGTGACTTTACGCTGGTGCCTGGCGCAGCAGCCGGTCATCCTCCGCGGTTTTATTTTTCCCCTGTCGCTCACGTACTTATTGAGCAGCTGCACGTTCTTGTAGTCGGGCTTCAGCCCCCTGTCAATGCAGAATTCGCATGCTTTTCTGGATTTTCTCGGGAAGAAACCTTTTCCACCGGATTTTCTTGAGTCCCTTTTCGCGGGGTGTCTGCCCATCAGATTTCCTCCTTCAGCGGGTCCTCATCCACAAACCCCAGTTCCTCGTCGAGGTCGTCCACCGCTTCGTCGCCGGGCGCGGGTTTTTTCCCTGGGGGCGGGGGGGATTCGGTGGGGTGCCCCTGCGCCGTCATTTTTTCGAGAAACCTCACGTCTTCGGCGACCACCTCCGCTATCCTGCGGCGTTCTCCCTGCGGGTTTTCCCACGAGCGGATCTGGAGCCTGCCGTCCACCGCGACGAGTTTTCCCTTGCTCAGGTATTCCTTGCACACCTCGGCGAGTTTCCGCCAGGCGATGATCGGGATGAAGTCCGTCTGTTTATCACCCTTGGCGCTCTGGAACGGGCGGTCCACGGCGAGCGTGAAGTTCAGCTTGGGAATTCCCGAGCCGGTGTATCGTATTTCGGGGTCAGCCGTGAGGCGGCCGATGAGCACGACTCTGTTGAGCATCGTTATCAGTCCTCCTGTCGGACGATTATGAAGCGAATGATCTTCTGGATGAGCCGGAGCTGTCGTTCCATGGCGGCGATTTTCGAGGGGTCGGATTTGAACCTGACGAGGGTGTATCGCCCCTCGTTGAGGTGTCCCACCGGGTAGGCGAGGCGGCGGGCGCCCCAGTCGTCCCGGCTGATTTCTTCCGAGCCGTCGGTTCCGATGATTCTGCCGACTCTTTCGTTGAGTGCCGAGAGTTCCTCGGCGGTGAGCTTCGGGTCGGTTATGAACAGCAGATCGTAGCTGCGCAAGCGTTGCACCTCCCTTTGGGCTGGCGGCCCCACTGCTTTGCCTGCCGGACGGCGTGGGGCAGAAAGGTTTTCACTATTGTATGTATAACCGGGAAATAAAACAACCTGAAAAATTCTTTTGGATATCGTCCAAAGGTCCGCGGGAAAGTTGATGCGCCCTTCCTGCCTTTGCAGCGGGCATGAAATACGAATCTAAAATAATGATCGAAAAAGATGGACGATGAATCTAAAATTTCCAATCTGAAATTTCGCCTGACTGTGACGACCACCTGTCTGCGTGCCTGTCTGACGTGCTCGGCACGGGCAGGCATTGCACAGGCAGGCGGCAGACAGGAACGGGAGTATTTTACTTCCACATTGGATATTCATCCTACTTTCCGCACTTCTCGGACATCATTTTCGCACAATTTTCTCACAGCGCGCAACATGTCGTGAAAGATTCCGCATGAGAGCTATGATTTTCTCAAGTTCATGATTGTTTTCGATCCAAGC
>JBFMFE010000043.1:0-10134 GCA_040752295.1 bacterium | reverse complement strand
CGCACGTCAACCGTCTCCCCGATCTTCGCCAGCCGCGCCTGCTCAGCGTCCACGACGGTCACGTCGTGCCCCTCGCGCGACAGCATCTGCGCGAGGCTGGTGCCGACCGCCCCCCCGCCGAGTATGACTATCTGCATCCGACCCCCCGGTCCTGCGCCTTCACGCGGATTTCACACAATTATATCCACCGCCGGTTGCAATTCCACCGCCGGACGGCGGACGCCGGTTCCGTCACAGTCTGTTCTTCGCCAATCACCCGCCCCGTTATTTGACCGCCTGCCGCTTTATCTTTTAGACTTGAGTCGTTCATCTCGGTCATAAGGCTTACGGCGATTCACATGTCTCCTCGTCGCGTAATCCCGCCGCTTTCCGTGACGGCAGGAGCGAAATCAGGCTCCGACCTGGCGGAATACTACGAGCGCGAATACGTCCACGTGGACGAGGCGGGGTTCGAGGAGAAAATCGTAGCGGACATCAAAGCCGACCTGCTCTTCTCGATCTTTCCCGCGGGCGAAAAAATCGGCTGCTTCCTCGAAATCGGCGCCGGCGGCGGGAACATCCTGAGGCGCGTCGTCCGGAAAACGAACCCCGCCCGGGCGGTCGGGATGGACCTCTCGTTCGCCGCCCTCGAGAAGGCAAAAGAACAGGCGCCGGGAGTCCATTTCGTCTGCGCCTCCGGGGAAAAACTCCCGTTCAAGGACGACTCTTTCGACCTCTCCCTCTCCATGGACGTATGCGAGCACGTCCTCTCTCCGGATGCGCTCCTCCGCGAGCAGGCGCGCGTGTCGAAGCTGCTTCTTATAAAAGTCCCCATCGAAAAGAACCTGTCGCTCCCGGTCAATTCAGCCGCGCTCCGGCTCTTCCTGCTTGCGCGATGGATAATCAGGGGAAAACCTATGACGCCCCCGTTCGACCCGCACGTCGTCAAGTTTTCGCAGCCGGCTTTCGAAAAGCTGATACGGAAAGCGGGACTCGTCACGCTGAAAAGAACCGTCACCGGCACACCGGACAGCCCCGATTTCGACGAAACCCTTTTCCGGAAAAGGAAAGAACTCGCACTCGAATCGGGCGCGTATCCTGCGCGCGCCCGCGCGATCGGGAAATGGTTCGCCTTCGCCAGAACCGCCCTGAAAAAGCTCTGCTTCGCCGTCAGTCCGGCGCTCTACGCCCGCGCCTTCAACGTCCACCTTTATCTTCTATGCGTGAAGCCGGACGGCGGACGCCGGCGCGGCGCGCCGTCCCCGTGAGCCGCGCCCCCTACGGCGCCCTCTTGCGCGACAGCGCGTACTTCACCGCGTGGAAGAACATCGCGTCGCGGATACGCACCGCGTTCAGCAGCATCAGCGCGTTGTACAGCGGAAACAGGGGCGGTACGTACCGGTATAGCCCGCGCCTCACCGCGAACTCGATCCAGCGCGCCGGCAGCAGCGGTATCAGCTCGAAAAGCAGCGCGAACCTCAGCTTCCCGCGCACGCCCTTCCTCACCATGCCGCCGACGTTCCGGAACGGTATCGCCCCGTCCCTTATCTTTTTCATGTCGTCATCGCCCAGCTCGCCCCTCTCCCGCGCCCTCTTCAGCATCTCCGTTCCCGGATAGTACGTCAGCCAGAACACGAGAATCCTGTCCGGCTTCATCGCGCCGTAAAACAGCGCCGCCTTCCGCAGGTCCTCCTCACGCCCGCCGGGCGAGCCGATGATGTGGTCAACCGAGAGCCTGATGCCCCGCTCCTTCACCAGCCGCGCCGTCTCGACCACGGCTTCGTTCGTGTGCGCACGTCCCAGTTCCTCGCGCCTTATCGCCTCGTCCGCCGACTGCACGCCCATCGTCATGAAAACGCATCCCGCCTCCTTCAACAGGTCCGCGCGCTCCGCGTTCAGCGTCCCCGGATACGCGTAGCAGAAAAACGGAAGCCCCACCTCCCGCCGGTACGCCGCGGCGAATTCCCTCAACCACGCCGCCCCCGTCGTGAACACGTCGTCGCGGAAGACCACCAGCCTCATCCGCCCGCGCCTCTTCCACGCCTTCAACTCCTCCACCACGTTCACCGAGCTTCGCCGCCTCACGTAATCCCTGCCCCCCGCCAATTCCCTCATCCCATCGCTGCAACAGTACGTGCACCGGAACGGGCATCCTCGTCCCGACACTATCATGTAGTGCTCCTCAAGCACCGGCGCCTTCTCGTAAAAAAGCGCTTTGTCCGGAAACGGTATCCCGTCGAGTTCCTTCACTATCGGACTCCCCGGGAAACTCTCTCTCCCCGCGTCCCTCTTCGTGTACACGCCCTCCGGCGGGTCCTCCAGCCCGTTCCCGCCCTCCATCCTCTCCACCAGCGCCGGCAGCGAAATCTCGCCTTCGCCCACCAGCACCGCGTCAGCGCACCCTGATTCGAGCATCTCGCGCGGCAGAAGCGAGGCGTGGACGCCGCCGAAAACCACCGGCGCGCCCGCCCGCTCCCGTATGCCCTCCGCCACCCGCCTCACCCACCAGAACGTGTCCGTGAAGGTCGCAAATCCCACAAGCCCCGGGCGCGCCTCCGCCGCTTTACGCACTATCCTGCCGCCGAGGTCCATAAGACGCGCCGCCAGCCTGTTTTCCACCGTCAGCCTGCCGCCGAACGGCGACGGATCGAAAAGAAGCTCCACCTCATGCCCCTTCCCCTTCAAAACCGCCGAAAGATACTCTATCCCGAGCACCTCGGCGCCCATGTTCACGAAAAGTATGCGCATCGGAAATGAAATCCCGCCGTTAATATTACCATCCGGAGCATGAAATACTTTACACATTGACCACGGAAGCACGGAAGCACGGAAAAGTCTATTCGCGCCCGTGGCGCGAAAAGAATCTTTCCTTCTGTACTATTAACGTCGAAATTCTTCGTTTTTTGCGAAGAATATTTCAAAACGCCTTTCCAAAGCTTTGTTTTTTTGTTTTTCGTGCCCCTGCCCGTGTGCCTGCCTGTGCGTGTCCGCACGCAGACAGGCGTGCCCGTGCCCGTTTTCGAAGGCGCGGTCACGACCGGCTCAATTTGGTTGCGGCCTCCGGACGCGCTGTGTTTCCGCGGTGGAAAATCATGTAATGTATTTGATGCTCCCCTCAATAACTATAATTATAATCGGCAGTGAAGACCGCGAATCCGCTCATCCTTGCTCTCCGCGCCTGCTTCGTTCTCGCCGCGCTTCTTCAACCGCAGGCGCGCGCGAACGCCGACGTCTGGCGCGCCCGCAACCCCAAAATCCTCATCTTCATGGACGAGGCGCAGAACGACCACCTCAGAGCCTACGGCGTCGCCTACTGGTGCCTCCAGCCCCCGCGCGCCTACAGGGTGCAGTGGCTTCTCAATTACCGCGGCGGCTCGTTCCTCGCGGACGACTCGCGCGACGTGCGCGACTACGCCGCGCGCATGGGCGTCTCATTCGAAATCCTCTCGACGGACGAGGCGAACTCCGTCTACCGTGCAATCGAGAACGTCAACGCCGAGGTCGTCCTTCTCGAAAAAGCGCCCGGCGTCGCCGTCTACGTCCCCGAACACGCCGAACCCTGGGACGACGCCGTCAGGATCACACTCGACTACGCCAAAATCCCCTACGACACGCTCTGGGACAGGGAAGTCCTCGCGGGGCAGCTCGAAAAATACGACTGGATTCATCTCCACCACGAGGACTTCTCGGGTCAGTTCGGCAAGTTCTACGCCAACTTCCGCACCGCCGACTGGTACGTCCGCACCGTCGAGGTCTCCCGCCGAGTCGCCGCCGAACTGGGCTTCGATTCGGTCCGGAAGGAAAAACGCGCCGTCGCCCTCGCCATCAAACGCTACGTCTCAGGCGGCGGTTTCCTGTTCGGCATGTGCTCGGTCCCCGACAGCCTCGACGTCGCACTCGCCGCCGACGGCGTGGACGTCGTCCCCCCGGAAATTGACGGCACACCCCTCACCCCCGGCGCCGACGACCTCCTCGACTTCTCTCAAACGTTCGCATTCCACAACTTCTCACTCGTCGCGGACGCGCGCGAGTACGAAATCTCCGACATTGACGTCACGCCGCCCAACCTCAACAACCCGGCGCTCGTCCCGGACTTCGCGCTCTTCGAGTTCTCCGCAAAACAGGACCCCGTACTCTCCATATTCGTCCAGAACCACAAGAACGCCGTCGCCGATTTCCTCGGACAGACCACCGCCTTCCGCCGCGACCTCATCAGGGACGACGTCGTCATTCTCGCCGACACACCCGGCACGAACCGCGTCAAGTACGTCCACGGCAACGTCGGCGGCGGAAGCTTCACTTTCCTCGGCGGGCACGACCCCGAAGACTTCGCCCACTACGTCGGCGAAAAACCCACGCGCATCGAACTCCACAAAAACTCCCCCGGCTACCGCCTCATCCTCAACAACGTCCTCTTCCCGGCTGTGAAAAAAAAGGAAAAGAAAACCTGACACCGGCTCAAGCGGCGCCTGAACGGGACGGGTAACGTTTACCCCGATTACTTATTGATTCCTGTGCACGTATAGTAGTTTCGATGGAGAAACGGGGACTGCCCCCCAAGAACAAAAACCCTTTTCGGCGCGGTACGGAGACCGCGCCCTACATCCCTCGATAATAAAAATATAAGACTTTATGCGGTTTTTTGTAGGGCGGCCTGCCTGTGCCGTAGCCGTCACCTGTCTGCGTGCCTGTCTGCCGTGCCGGGCACCTGCCTGCCGCCCCAGCGGGGCAGGCAGGCATCGCACAGGCAGGCGGCAGACAGGCATCTCCGTATGCCGTCGCAGAATTTGATGTTTTTGACTTTTTGCAACAGAACCCTTATTGAGGTTTGCAAAAATAAAGGAAAACAAGTTGATCTTGATCTGACAGGCAGGATGCCTGTCCCACTTAAAAAAGATTCTCCTGTAATTGTGGACGGGCTTCCAGCCTGTCAACAGGCAATTTGAGAGAGAGGAGATTCGCCATTAATTATCCAAAACTCTATAAGATCGGCAACGCCCCAAAGTCCATCGGAAATCTGACGCAATCCCTTTTCTGGAGCGGAAATTCAGCATTCCCCTCTGCGCCCTTTGCGTCTTTGCGGTGAATGTTTTGTTTTTCCGTGCTTCCGTGCTTCCGTGCTTCCGTGGCTATGTTGTTTTTTTGTAGTTTTTCCGTGCTTCCGTGTTTCCGTGGCTATATTTTGTAGTTTTTACGCTCTCATTAGTATCTGATGATCAGCACCCGCTCACTCTGTGCAAAAATCCGTACACCGCGACGTTGAAATTCAGCGGGTCCTCCATCATCATCATGTGCCCGCACCCGGGCAGCACCGTAAGCTGCGAGTTCCTTATCTTCTCCTTCAGGTATCTCGAATACTTCACCGGCGTCAGAACGTCCGCCTCGCCCGCCACGATCAGCGTCGGATGCGCGATTTTCTCCACGCGCTCCATCTCGTCGAACCCGTCGCACATCCGGAAATCCCGCACCGTCGCCTCCACACCCGTACCCGCTATCGCGCGCCCCAGTTCCTCCACCAGCGCCTTCCCGGCGCCCGCACCCAGACAGAACCTCGCCATCGAAACCGCCGCGCCGGCGAAATCCCTCGCCATCATCCCGAATATCGCCGGCGCCACCCTCAAACGCGCGCCGGTCCCCGCGAGCACGAGCGAATCCACAACCTCGGGCTGGTTCAACGCTATGTGAATCGCAATCGCCCCGCCCATCGAGTGCCCCACGAGCGTCGCCCCCCTCAGCCCCAGAAACTCCATCGCCGCCAGAACGTCGCCCGCGTACCGCTCCCGCGCGTCACCCACCGCCGCCGCGCCGGACGACCCGTGCCCCGTCAGGTTCACAGCGACCACGCGAAACTGGCGCCTGAAAAACTCCATCTGGCGCCGCCACACGTACGCGCTGCACCCCGCGCCGTGCACGAATACCACCGGGTGAAACGACTCGTTCCCCTCCGCCTCCACCGTTATCCCGCGCCCCTCGATCACGACCTCGCCCATGCGCGCCCGACCCCCTATCGCACGATCACGCCGACGTACACGTCGCCGCTCACGGTGTTCACCCTCAGACTTCTCTCGCCGCTCCCCATCCGCCCCTTGACCACGTTCCCCACACGCGTCGCGTCCTCTAATGGAACCCCCATACCTATCTTTCCGCTGACCGTCGCTATCTGTACCGTTGACGAAAAATCCCCCGGAACCTCCACCCTCACGTCCCCGCCCGCCGAGCGGAACGTCAGCCCGCCGCCGCCCGCGCCCCCGCCGCCGCGGTACACTATGCCGCCGCTCACCGTCTCACCCAGCGCGGCGCCCGGGCAGTTCTCGAAAAACACCTCCCCGCTTATCGAACGCGCCTCCACCGCCCCACGCGCGCCCATCACCCTGATCCCGCCGCTCACCGTCGCCGCGTTAACCGCGCCCCCCGCGCCTGAAACACTGATCTCCCCCGAGACGGTTTTCAACACGACGGGCGCCTCACCGGGCACCCTCACCGTGTAGTCAACCCAGCCTTCAACCCCGCGCCAGCGCCTCGGACGCCTCGTCACGACCCTTATCTCCCCGCGCCTGCTCGTCACCTCCATCTCTAATTTCTCAACCTCCGCACGCGCACGCTCCAGCGTCGCCGCCGTCACCGTCTTCACCCCCATCACCGTCACCTTCACGCCCCGACCCGCCTCCACTCTCACGTCTCCCGCGGTCTCCTCCACGACGATCCTCTGCCCCTCATGCCACACGAGGTCCTTCTCCTCCGCCGCCGAATACCGGCTCTCCGGGCGTCCCGCGGCGAGCGCGATCACCGCCGCGCCCGCGGCAAGCGCGGGACCCCCCTTTGCTAAAAGTTGCCTGATCACGACGGTTGTCCCCGGACGCGGCTTACATTTTAGTTCCCTGTCCTGTCCAATAAGAACCTGCGCGAAGTCGTAGAAGATTCGCCGGTCTCTTCTTTCGTTCGCCCTGGTTAACGTGCTTCTGGATATTTTTCCTCTGATGCCGCGCTGAAAGAGTATCGCGAAAAAGGTGGAATCCCCCTCGGAAAGATGACCTCCGGACGGCGCGGCAAACGCGGGGAGACGTCCCGTTGAGACGTCGCCCCGCGCGGTGTCAGCTTTCGAGAACGTCGCCCTCCAGCGACTGAACGCTCGCCCCGATTTCCTTCAGGTATCCGATCCCGCTGTCGAGAACCGTTTCGCTCTGCGCCTCCAGTTCGAGGATCATCCAGGCTTCCTTCTCGAGAACGTTCGCCCTGCGCACGTTGGGCACGATGTCGAAGTTCTTGACGAGGTGGTACATGATAGGTTCCTTGATCATCTCGGCGGGTCCCGACAGAAAAACCCTTCTTTTGCCCATTATCAACCTCCCGCCACGGCGGGAACGAGCGACACCTCGTCCCCGTCTTTTACGGGCGTCTCCACCCCCCGGCTGAACCGGATGTCCTCCTCGTTCACGAACACGTTGATGAAACGCCGCACGTTTCCGCTCTCGTCGAACATCCTGCCCTTGAAACCCGGGAACCTGTTCTCGAGGTCTTTCAGGACTTCGCCCACGGTGGACCCGACCGCCTCCACCTCGGGTTCGTTGTTCGTGAGCCTGCGCAGAGGCGTGGGGATGAGAATCTTTGCCGGCATTCCGATATCTCCCCTTTCCGTCAGGACAATTATATTACGGATCGCCGGGCGTTTTCAAACCGGCTCAAATCCCCGCGTAACACTTTACCGATCGGAAGCGGCAAGAATGAAATGAGCGAAAAAGATGAATGATGAATCTAAAATTTCATTCCGGCGCAAAAACCCTTTTCGGCGTGGTACGCCTGCCTGCCGCGCCGGTAACCGTTCACAGGTAAATCTCCTGTATTGTTGTGAAGATTTGGAGCGCCTGTCTGCTGCCTGCCTGTGCCGCCTGCCTGGCGGCAGACAGGCACGCAGACAGGTGGCGATTCATCGCCGCTTTGGCTCCGCCGGGAATTATTGAAGTTTGCAAAAATAAAGGAAAACAAAGTGATGTTTTTCCGACAGGCAAGTGCCTGTCCCACTTAAAAAGGATTCTCTTGTAATTGTGGGACAGGCTTCCAGCCTGTCAACAGGCAATTTGAGAACGAGGAGATTTTCCATTACTTATGCAAAACTCAATAATTCCCGGCTCAAAAGCGAAAATGAATTTTCGCACTCCAAAATCGGCATCACGTTGCGATAATTTGCTTTTTTTCGAGTTCACCCCCCCCCGTGAACCGTTACCCTGTTTTAATGCCTCACTTATCGAAACAGTCGCAATCCCGCGAGGCGTCCCTGCGCGGTGTCCCTGCGCGGCGTCAGCGCGCGGCGTTTGTGGGGTGGAGGTCCGCCTTCCCGATCTTTTCCTCGAACGCGCGGAGCGACGGCTCGACGGCGAACGACGGCTTCAGTTTCCCCGTCAGCGGCTCGATAGTCTTGAACCCAAGCCCCGTGACGTATGCGACGACCCTGTCGGCGGGTTTGAAGGTTTTCTTTTCGGCGAGCCTGCCGAGCGCGGCGATGGTGACGCCTCCGGCGGTCTCGGTGAAGATGCCCTCGGTCCGCGCCAGGAGCTTCATGCCGGCGACGATTTCGTCGTCCTCGACCGCCTCGGCGGCGCCGCCGGGGTCTATTATCGTCTTGAGCGCGTAGTATCCGTCGGCTGGCGAGCCGATGGCAAGCGACTTGGCTATTGTGTCCGGCTTCACGGGGCGTATGATGTCCGTGTTGTTCCTGTAGGCGGTCACGATGGGAGAGCATCCCTCCGCCTGCGCGCCGTGCATCGCCGTCTCGGCGGTCTTGATCAGCCCGATCTCGACGAGTTCGCCGAATCCCCTGTGGATTTTCGTCAGGAGCGAGCCTGAGGCCATCGGCACTATCGCGTGGTCCGGCGCTTTCCAACCGAGCTGCTCGGCGGTCTCGAACGCGAGCGTCTTGGAGCCTTCCGCGTAATAGGGGCGTATGTTGATGTTGACGAACGCCCAGCGGTACTTGTCCGAAATCTGGCTGCACAGCCGGTTTACGTCGTCGTAGTTGCCGCGCACCGCAACGATGTTCGGCTCGTAGACGGAGGTGGCGATGATCTTGCCCTCCTCGAGGTCGTGCGGAATGAACACGAAGCATCTCATTCCCGCCCTCGCGGCGTGCGCGGCGACCGCGTTGGCGAGGTTTCCCGTGGACGCGCACGCGACCGTGTCGAACCCGAATTCCCTCGCCTTCGTGATCGCCACCGACACCACCCGGTCCTTGAACGAGTACGTCGGGTTCATCGAATCGTTCTTGATGTACAGGTTCTTCAGCCCAAGCTCTTTTCCGAGGCGCTCGGCTTTCTGCAGCGGCGTCATGCCGGCGCCGAGGTCAACGCACGCCTGTCCCTCCACCGGAAGCAGTTCGCGGTACCGCCACAGCGTGTTCGGTCCCTTCTGTATGCGTTTGCGCGTCACCAGCTTCCTTATCCGCTCGTAGTCGTATTCGATGTCGAGCGGTCCGAAGCAGAACTCGCACACGTTCAGGGGGACGGTTTCGTAGGTCCTCCCGCATTCCCTGCACTTGAGACCCTTTACCGTTCCGAGCGAATACAATTCACACCCTTCCTTTCGCGCTTTCTTTTCGGAGTCCGGTGATTCATCGCCGCTTCGCTTTTCCCTGGAATTACTACAGGGAGCATAAAACAGGTTGCCAAATCAGTCAAAAACGAATGATGAATAACGAACAAGGAATATCGAATGACGAAGTGTTTTTCCCTTCGACATTCCACGGTTCCTTGTTCGATATCCGATATTCAATTTGCGGCAGCCGCCGGGCGTTTTTTGAAACTGTTTTTTGCTCCCCTCAGTAACTTCCGGCTGCGGAACCTGTCCCCGAGCGCCGGCGGCGGGGAGCGACGACAGCCCGCCGCCCGCCTGTGCCCGGCGGGCGCTCCGTAATTCGCAGTTCGCCCGCGAAGTCCGCGCCCTCTTTCATGCCGGCGGACATCCGTGAACGGCTGCGGAAATTCGAAATCAGTGTAACGACGCGTCCGCGAAATGTCAACGAAACGGGGGGAGCGCCACAGCGGTGCGGAATGAATGGGGGGGTGGTGGGTGGCGCGGGGGCGAAGGTGGGGTGAGAACCTGGTAATGAGGTGGAGAGGGCAGGCAGGAACGGGGCGCTGTGAGCGCCTGGTTGTGGTATGATTG
>JBFMFE010000042.1:0-10919 GCA_040752295.1 bacterium | reverse complement strand
ATTTTCGCGCTCCGCGCCGGAGTGAAGGCGGCAATCGCTTGCCGCCTGCCTGTGCCGCCTGCCTGGCTGGCAGACAGGTTGGCACGGCAGACAGGCACTCCAAGGTGACTGAAGCCGCAAAAAATACGTTGCCGAATTTACGAAATAGAGCACCAGGTGAAGTATTAAAAGAGAAATGTAGAATGCAGAATGATGAATGTCCAATGTAGAAGTAAAATGAAACGACAGGCTGGAAGCCTGTCCCACTAAAAGACAGAATGCGTCACTTAACGGTTGACACGACGCAAGGCTTTACAGTTTGTATGCGGAGGGTTATGATGCCGTCAGATACCGGCTTTCGGGGATTGAACCCTGAAAGGGCTGTGTTGATAAATGCTTTTTCTTTCGTGCCCGTGAGCGTACCCGAAAAGAAATAAAAGAATGCGGGCACGGGCACGCCTGTCTGCGTGCGGACACGCACAGGCAGGCACACGGGCACGGGCACGTTGATTCGGAAATTCGACGTCGAAAAATGCGAAAGTCCAGATCAAGGTATCCTGAAGAACAAAAGAAGTTCTATGGAAAATGCACAAAGGATTTCGCGGAGCGGAATCTTGATGAAATCGGAAAGGTGTTCGGATGGTTGAGACGGAGATTTTAGAAAAAGTCAAAGAGTTCGCAAGAACCGTGGAAAGGGAAGGAATCCGGATAACAAAAATTATTTTGTATGGTTCACGCCTCGCCGGAAAATCGCACGAAGACAGCGACATAGATGTCGCCGTCGTATCACCGGATTTTGGCGAAGATCGTTACGAAGAAGGCGTGAAACTGTTTGAAATCGGATACAGGATAGACCCCCGGATAGAGCCTGTGCCCGTCTCTCTTGAAGCATACGAGAATGACACGTGGGTGCCGCTCATTTATGAAATAAGAAAAACGGGCATTGAAGTGGAACGCTGATAAGGTCCCGAATTATTCACGCTGTTCGAAATAATCAGGTTGACACGGGCGCGGCGATTTTCGAAAATTAAACGTTCCCGGCGGTTGGGACGACGGGGCGACTGCGCGCCGACCGGGACAAAATTTCACGCGGGAGACCCCCATGCTGAAAGAAGCGCTCCGTGAAATCGTCGAGCGGAAAGACCTCGACGAAAAAAGGGCGCGCGCCGTCATGATGGAGATAATGAGCGGCGCGGCGACCGACGCCCAGATAGGCGCGTTCATCGCCGCCCTGCGCATGAAGGGCGAGACGGTCGCCGAGATAACCGGTTTCGCCCGCGCGATGAGGGAGAAGGCGAACCGTGTCGTTGTGAAGCCCGCGCCCTCGCGCGGCAACGTCGTCCTGGACACGTGCGGGACGGGGGGCGACGGCGCGGGAACGTTCAACGTCTCAACGCTCACCGCGTTCGTCGCCGCGGCGGCGGGCGTGAGGGTCGCAAAACACGGCAACCGCGCCGTCTCAAGCCGGTGCGGCAGCGCGGACCTCCTCATGGAACTGGGCGCGAAGCTCGACGCCGGTCCCGAAACCGTCGCGGCGATGATCGAACGCATCGGCATCGGCTTTCTCTTCGCTCCCGCCTTCCATCCGGCGATGAAGTACGCCGCGGGTCCGAGGCGCGAAACGGGCATACGGACGGTTTTCAACGTGCTGGGACCTCTCACCAACCCGGCGGGGGCGAACGTGCAGCTTCTGGGCGTGTACTGCGCCGGGCGTGCCGGCGACCTCGCGCGCGTCCTCGGAAAGTTAGGCTCGCTGCGCGCGATGGTCGTGAGCGGCGAGGACGGACTCGACGAGATCACGCTGTCCGGAAAGACGCTCGTCGCGGAACTGCGCGGCGGCAGGGTGAGGAAATACGAGCTTAAGCCGGAGGATTTCGGCATGAAGTGCGTGACCCGCGGCGCGCTCCGGGGCGGCGACGCGGCGCGCAACGCCGCGATCGCGAGGGACGTCTTTTCCGGGAAAAAGGGCGCTCACAGGAACGCGGTCATCCTGAACTCGGCGGCTGCGCTTTACGTGAGCGGCGCGGCGAAAAACGTCGCGGAGGGCGCGCGGCTGGCGGCGGAAACAATAGACTCCGGCGCCGCCCGGCGGAAACTCGACCAGTTCCTCGCCGCGTGCAAATCCTGATATTAAAAATATAGTGCACGATTTCGTAAATACTCTTACGTATTCTGCGCGAAGCGCCTTGGAGTGCGGTGTGTGAACACCGCCTTGACTATCGGAGATGAAGGCGGCGATGGCTCGCCGCAGTCCAAGGAGGCTTAGCCTCTGAAAATACGTCAGCGAATTTATGAAGTGGTGCGCTTAGCACTACAGCGCAAGTTTTGCAAAAATGGAGGTTATTTTTCTGACAGGCAAGATGCCTGTCCCACTGAAAAATGATATTTTTGAAATAGTGGGACAGGCTTCCAGCCTGTCAAAACGAAAAGTTGCGCTGTAATGTTAGTAACTGTTTGCTAAAATGAACTCTGGTCTTAAAAAAACGTAGAATGCAGAATGACCAATGCGGAATGTAAACGTTCAAATCTTTCCTTTCAGATTCCGAGTTCTACATTTTAGATTCATCATTCTCTTATTCTTTCTCTTTCGCTCACGTCACTTCAGATCGGTAAATAGATACAAAACCTGGAAGATCAACCGCGCGGCGATCCGCGCCCGGTCCGTTGCGGGTCCATCTTTTCCAGTGTTTCCGGCAGCGCGAGCAGGTCCGGTATCTCGGCGTCGGGTTCGGGGTATCCGACCGCAAGCCGCGCGCCGGTCCTGTTGACCCAAACGACCCTCAGCCCCGCGTTTCGCGCGCCGAGCACGTCCGAGAAGGGCGAATCTCCGACCACGACGGTTTCGGACCGGCGGCAGCCGAGCCGCGCCAGCGCGGCGTCGAACGCCTTTTTCGACGGCTTGTAACAGCGAATGTCCTCGGAGGTGAACACCGCCTCGAACGGCAGGTTCTTCCCGCGCAGGCAGTTTTCGAGTTCGACGTTGTCCGTGTTTGAAAGGAGCGCCAGACGGTAGCGCGGCGCGAGACGTCTCAACACTTCCCCGGCTTCGGGGAAGAGGGGGATTTTGCTCATGAGATCGCGCCAGTACACGATGACGCCGCGCGCGTCTATTCCCTCGACTCCGAAGTGCTCGAAGGTCCGCGACAGGCTCTCCTCGAAAAGCGCCCACTGGGAGGCGAACCCGCCGCTCTCCCACGATTCGAGTATGAAGTCGTCCCACTTCCCGTGAAGCGCGTCCGGGGAGACGTCCAGCCGGTGGCGCTCCACGATCCGTTCCGCGACGGCGATATGCGTGCCCCTCGAATCGAGGATTGTGCGGAAGGCGTCGAAGAGAAGGACGCGGATCATCGGGAAATTATTCAGCGGTACGGCGCCGGGGGGTCAATCCTCGTCCGGCGCGGTCTGTTCCCTTGCGACGCTTCCGCATTCCGGGGAAGCGCACTGGAACACGAGCCTGGTCTTCGTTTTTTTTCTGATGAGGAAGGTTCCGCACTTCGGGCAGGTTTCTTCCACGGGAGGATACCACGAGATGAAATCGCAGTTGGGGTAGCGCGTGCAGCCGTAGATCGCCCTTCGTTTTTTCGTCAGTTTCTTCGTGATCATTCCGTCGCAGCCTTTGTTCGGGCACCTGAAATCGCCGATGTAAGGTCTTGTGAACCTGCACCCTGGATAGCCCGTGCATGCGAGGAATTTTCCCGATCTGCCCTCCCTGAGGACGAGGGGTTTTCCGCATTTTTCGCACTTTTTATCGGTCGGTTGAGGCGCCGCGCGTTTGATCTCCGCCTTAAGCTCGTCGAACCGTCCCGGTGTGTCAACCGGCTTCGTGTTCCTGCACTCTGGATAATTGGAGCAGCCGAAGAAAAACCCGAACCTGCCCTGCTTCATCACCATCTTTCCACCGCATAACTCGCAGTCGGACCCCGTCCCCATCTTCCCCAGCGCCGCCGCCATCTCCCGCGAGAACGCGTCGTAGAAGTTCCCCACCACCGACACCCAGGGCTGCTCTCCCGATTCGACCTTGTCCAGTTCGTCTTCCATCCGGGCGGTGAAATCGTAGTCCATTATGTCCCTGAAGTTCTCCGAAAGGAGGCTCGTGACCGCCTTCCCCGTCGTGGACGGTACGAAGGCGCGGTTTTTCATCTCCACGTATCTGCGCTTTCTGATCGTCTCGATGGTGGGGACGTACGTGCTGGGACGCCCGATGCCCTTTTCCTCGAGAACGCGTATGAGCGACGCCTCCGTGTACCTCGGCGGCGGTTTCGTGAAGTGCCGTGCCGCACCGATCTCCTCGAGGCGCAGGGGCATCCCGTCCCGCAGCTCGGGTAATTTCGTCTCCTCCTCTTCCTCGCCGTTTTCCTTCAGCGCCCTGTACACGCTGCTGAAGCCGTCGAACAGGACCCTCGTTCCCGACGCCCTGAAGAGGGCGTTCCCGTTCCTTATGTCCGCCGTGGTGACTTCGGTCACGGCGGGGTTCATCTGGCTTGCGACGAAGCGTCGCCAGATGAGGGCGTAGAGATCGCGCTGCTCTTTCGACAGCCGGCGCTCGAGGGCGTCCGGCTCGCGGAAAACGGACGTGGGGCGAATCGCCTCGTGGGCGTCCTGCACGGGCGACGCCGATTTTCTGCGGTACACCGGCGTCCTGTCCGGGAGATACTTTTTGCCGAACCTACCGAGGATGAATTTTCTCGCCTCGGCAGCCGCCTCGCCGGAAACGCGCGTCGAGTCCGTGCGCATGTACGTTATCAGCCCCACCACGCCCTCGCCGCCGAGGTCTAGTCCCTCGTAGAGCTGCTGTGCGAGGGACATCGTGTGCGCGGCGGTGTATCTCAGCCTTCTGGCGGCGTCCTGCTGGAGCGTGCTCGTCGTGAAAGGGGGAAACGGGCGCCGGCTCTCCGTTTTTTTCGTGACCTTCTCCACGCGATAGGCGTGCCTCGCCAGTTCGTTGAGGTGTCCCTCCGCTTCTTCGCGGTTCTTTAATTTGAATTTTCCGGTTTCCTTCTCCGCGCCGTCCCCGCTTTTGTCCGCGTCCCGCGGTCCCGTGCCCAGGAAACGCGCCTTGAAGGTCTCTTTTCCGCCGACGGGCGCGAACACACCGGCGATGTCCCAGTATTCAACCGGTGTAAAGTTCCCGATCTCCCGCTCTCTGTCGCAGATGAGCTTCAGAGCCACGGATTGGACCCTGCCCGCGCTGAGTCCCCGTTTTTTCAGCACGCTCCACAGAAGCGGGCTGAGCTTGTAGCCGACGAGCCTGTCGAGCACCCGCCTCGCCTGCTGCGCGTTCACGAGCCGTTCGTCAATGCCGGTCAGGTTGGCGAGCGCCTCTTTCACGGCTTTGGCGGTGATCTCGTTGAACCTCATCCTGTGGATTTTTTTCTTCGGGAACAGCCGCGCCAGGTGCCACGCTATGGATTCGCCCTCGCGGTCGGGGTCGGTGGCGATGATGACCGAGTCCACGCCCTGCGCTTCGCGTTTCAGTTGACTGACGACCTTCCCCTTCCCCTTCACCTGCACGTAGGTGGGGGCGAAACCGCTGCCGATGTCCACGCCGAGCGTGTTCGTGGGCAGGTCGAAGACGTGTCCGAGGCAGGATTCGACGAGGTAGCCTTTTCCGACGATCTTTCCTATGGACGCGGTCTTGGCTTTCGATTCCACGATGATCATTGATTTCATTGCTCGCGCCCGGCCCTCTCCGGCGTCATTTCCGCCTTACGTACATCTTTCCCGGCAGCTGCCGGACAAGCCCTTTCATTTCCATCATCATCAGTTTCGACGAGACCTGCGGCGCCGACATGGAAACTCCCAGGCAGACCTCGTCAAAAGTCCTGGGTTCCGCGGAAATGAGATTGTAAATGCGCTGCTCGTGTTCGTCAAGGCGCTCCTCGAACGAGAGTTCCTGCTGTGCCGGGGCGGCGCCGATCTTTTCGAGGACGTCGGCGGCGGACTCGACGAGCAGGGCGCCGCCGCGGATGAGCGCGTGGGGTCCGGCGTTCAGTTGTCTCTTGACGTCTCCGGGGACGGCGAGAACGAGCCTGCCCTGTTCGGCGGCGTGTTCGGCGGTTATCATCGCCCCGCTGTCTTTGCCCGCCTCGATGACCAGAGTGCCGAGTGCGAGTCCGCTTATGATCCTGTTGCGCCGCGGAAAGTTCCGCTTCTCCGGCTCCACGCCCGGAGCGAATTCCGAGACGAGCGCGCCCGAGGCAGCGATCTCGTCCGACAGGGGCAGGTTCAGGGCGGGGTAAACGCGGTCCAGCCCCGAGCCGAGGACGGCGATTGTGCGCCCGCCCGCGGCGAGCGCGCCGCGGTGCGCGCACGCGTCAATCCCGTGGGCAAGCCCGCTCACGACCGTGACGCCGCCGCGCGCAAGGTCGCCGGCTATCTCCGCCGCCATGTCCCTGCCGTACTGCGTGCAGGCGCGCGAGCCGACGATGGCGATGGACCGCTCGTCGCCGCCAGTCCACTCGCCGCGCACGTAAAGCACGGGCGGGGGAAGGGGTATGCCTTTCAGCGGTCCGGGGTAGCCGTCGTCGTGAAGCGTGAGCGCGCGCACGCCTTTTTCTTCGAGAGGCTCCGCGCCCGGCGGCATCCGCTCCCTCGTTTCGAGGAGGTTTTTTCTCATAGCCGGCGTGAGGGCGGGGCACGCCTCGATGGCTTCGGGCGCCGCTTTCCAGAGTTTCGAGACGGCGCCGAAGTGCTCCAGAAGCCTGAAAAAGAGTTCCGGGCGCATGTCGGGAACGGCGTTCAGGGCGATCCAGAAGGGGCGTTCGCCCCGCTCGCGGTCCGCTGTGCCCGTGGGGTTCAAAACGTGGTTCAGTCCGCGTCTTCGGAGGTTTTTTTCGCGCCCTTTGCGGCGAGCGCGGGTTCCTTGTTCTCCGCCGTCTTTACTTCCTTTTTCAGGTCGCCTCCGCCTCCCGCGCCGCGCTTGCCGCGGGCGTCGGTCGAGTAGAAGCCGCTTCCTTTGAAGACAATGCCTACGGGGTGGAAAACCTTTGAGACCTCGCCCCGGCATTCAGGGCAGCGCTTCACTGGGGGATCGCTGACGCTCTGCGACTTCTCGAACCGCGCGCCGCAGCGCCTGCACTCGTACTCGTATAGGGGCATGTCTCGTCTCCTCGCTGAATTTTCCGCCTGGATTATTTACGCGGAGTAAACGGTTCGGCAGCCCGTCTCACGCCGCCTCAACGACCGTCAGCGGGCGCCTCCGGGAACGCGTTCCTTCAGAAGCTGCTCTTTCACCCACTCGATCCGCTCCTTCGATTTCGGATACATCCTTTCGGTCTCGAGCAGCAGTTCCTCGAGTTCGCCGCGTCTTCCGCTTTCAAAAAGCGCCTTCACCAGATTAGCCCGGCATTCGAAGAAATCCGGCTCCAGTTCCAGCGCCTTCCTGTACTCCCTTATGGCATTATTATAGTCCCTCGCCCCGTGGAACGCAACCCCCAGGTTGTAATGACCGAAATACGAGTCGGGTTCGAGGCTTATGAAGGTTTCGAGTTCGGAGACCGCCTCCGCGGTACTGCCCCGTGCGAGGTGGAGCGTGCCGAGGTTGAGGTGCGGAAGCCCGAAGAGCGGGTCTATCTTCATCGCTTTTCTGTAAGATTTTCCGGCGTTTTCGGTGTCGCGCGTCTGCTCGTATATATTGCCCAGGTTGTTCCATGCGAGCGCCGCCCGGGGGTTGAGGCGGATGACTTTTTTATAGAGCGCCGCGGCGTCCTCGAGTTTTCCCTCGCGCTGGCGGACGTTGGCGAGGTTGAGAAGCGCCACTTCCCTGTCGGGACTGAGTTCGAGCGCCCGTTCGTAAAGGGCGGCGGCGTCGCGAAGGTTCCCGGAGTCGAGCATGGTGCTGCCCAGGTGTATGTAAACGTCGGCGTATGTGGGGCAGAGTTCGAGGGCGCGGGCGAACGCCTTCGCGGCTTCCGCCCTCATGTCCCATTGCTGGTAGATCATTCCGATGGAGAGCTGAGCCATCGCGGAGCCGGCGAAGCGCGACTCGATTGACTTAAGCATTTGAACCGCGCGACGGCTGTCTCCGGCGGAGTAATGGCAGTCGGCGAGGCGCCACACGAGTATGGCGTCGGCGTAGCGGGACTCGAAGTCCTGAGGCGTCCACATGCCGGCTTCGGGCGGAGGGACGACCCTTTGGCGCCACTGCTCGGGGTCGCAGCCGCCCTCCCCTCCCACGGAATAGAGAAGCCCCTCGTTGAAAAACCGCGTTTTCGGCGACGGCAGAGGGCGCGTGTACGCGGTATAAAGCCTCCGCACGTTCACGTTGCGGCGCATGATCTGCGCCTCGATGGAAGGGAGGCTGCGCCTGTCGCCCCGCCCGGTGTAATCGCCGGGTCCGCGCGCGAGGAGATTGCCGTGGCTGTCGAATGCGAGCACGTCGGGGCGCCTGCCTTCCACTCCGAGGAGGTACATCGCCGGCGAGACGTACTGCGAACCCTGGAGAAAGGCGATGCCGTCGCGCCCGATCTCGTCGAGCACCTCTTCCCCGAACCACGCCGCCATCGTGGCGTGCCTGTAATCGTTGTCCCGGAACTGAGAGCGCCCCTGCCACAGGACCGCGGCGCACACCGCAGCCGCCGCGAGCCACGCGGCGCCTCGCCGTCCGCGCGCCGCCCTCATAAGCCCTTCGACAGCCCAGCCTGCGAAAACGGCGATTATAACGTGCGACCCGATAAAAAACACGCGGAACACCGAAAGCCTCGACTCCATGTAGTGGAACCGGATGAAGAAGATTATCCCGACGGTTAGAACGACCAGGAGGTACGCTAAAAAACCCGCGGTCCGGCGCCGCTCCATCGGCGCGAGGAACATGCCGACGAGAAAGAGAAACACGAAAGGAATGAAAAACTCGCCCGCAAGGCTCTCGAAATAGTGAAAAACGTATTTTTTTACGGTCTCAAGATGGAACGTCTCCTGCGTTTCCCATTCGGCGAACTGCGCCCGCTTCAGGTGGTCCGTGAACGCAGCCCACCTCTCCGTGTCGCCCCAGTCCGCCGCCGGGTCGCGCGCCGACGCCATGGGCAGGTACACGTAGAGCGACGCGCCGACGACGAAAACAAGCAGGCACGAAGCCGATTTTTTCATCAGCCCCCCGAATCCGCCCGGCGGCGTCCCCCGGAGAAACAGCGCCGCCGCGACGGGAGCGAAGGCGAAAAAGGTCGTGTAATGGTGCGCAAAGCTCGCGGCGAGGACGAGGAAGAAAAACGGCAGGAGACGCGCGTCGCGGGAACCGTCCAGCGCGCGGACGACGAGCGCCATCAGGGTCACAAGGAGCAGGACGTTGAGGGCATAGACCTCGATGGTGACCGATTGCTGCCAGAGCGTTCGCGCCAGTCCGAGCGCGCCCACAGCGGCAAAAGCGGACACCCACCCCCAACCCCAGCCCCTCAGAACAAGATACAGAACGGCGAGCGAAACGGCGCTCAAAAACCCCGACGCCCACGATAACCTGAATCCCGCGCCCCCCGCAGGCGCCGTCTCGAACAACCTGCCGAGCATCACGTACAGCGGGTACCCCGGCGGATGGGACACGCCGAGCGTGTACGCCGAGAGGGCGAACTCTCCCGTGTCCTCGAACTGTATCGCGGGGGCGGACGTGTAAAGATACAGCCCGAAAAAAGCAAGAAAAATCAGCCCGGATTGAGCGAAAACCCCGCGTTCCGCTCCTCTCCCGCGCGCGCCCGCAGCGGGGCTGCGCCGCAGATCACGGCTCATCGTTCCCTCCGCGCGGCGTCTGCCCCGTCTGCGCCTGCCTGTGCGGGCGACGTCCGCCCGCACAGGCAGGCGGCTTCCGCGCCCCCGCGTCCGGCGAACTCCGCGCTATCAGACCGTGAACCTTCTCGAAGACGACCTCTTTCTGGACGTCAACCACTATGCCGTGCCCGGAATTGTCGAGAAGGACGATTTCTTTCTCCTCGCTTCCCGCGCGGTCATAAATGTACTGCGCGTTCGACGGGCGCAGCGAGCGGTCCTTCAACCCGTGCATCACGAGCAGCGGCGCCTTCACGTGCGGCAGGAGGTCGCGCACGACGCCCGTGAATTCGAGCAGCTCTTCCACGCAGGACAGCGGAATGCGGTCGTAGGAGACCATCAGTTCGAGCGCGCGGCGGTCGGTGAGGTCGCTCGACCCGCCCTTCGGAAAATACCTTATGAAGCGCCGCATAAGAGGCAGGAGCGACAGGCGCCAGTCACGTATCAGCGCAGCGCCGGAGAGCGACGCGACGCCGCAGACGTCCTCCCGCGCAGCGCCCAGGTACAGCGCGAGCGCGCCGCCCATCGAAAACCCCGCGACGTAGACCCTGTCGCACCTTTTTTTCAGGTCGTTGAACCCGTCAATCGCGGAGTCCGCCCAGTCGCGCCAACCCGTCGCGCTCATCTCCGCTGGCGTCGTGCCGTGCCCCCTTAACTGTATGCCGCTCACCGTGACGCCGCGGGCGGCGAGGTAGTCGCCGAGCGGGCGCATCTCGGCGGGGCTTCCCGTGAAACCGTGAATGAGAAGGCAGCCGTCGGGTCCGCCCTCAAGAAAAAAAGGCGACGTGCCCAGCGATGCGTCCCGAACGCGGACCATGTAGGCGGCTCCCGTTTCGCCGGAGCGATTCAAATGCGCGGACGTTTCGGACTTCCCGGAGCGTTCTCCCGGCGAGGTTCCATCGGCTCCGTTTTATTATAGCCGTAACCGACGGGGGTGTTAAAATGCTAAAATGGACGATATGGACGGTATGGACAGGAAATACGATGAGAGAATTACCGGGAGGTTGTGTGATTGACGCCGCGGGACGAAATGGGGGGGATGACGGGGAGAAGGCGCAAAAACCGCTGATACGGAAGCACGGCGGCTACCGAAGGCTGAAAAGCTTCCAGATTGCGCAACTGGTCTATGACGTGACGGCACGGTTCTGCGAGATGTACATTGATAAGAAGAGCCGCACACGCGATCAGAT
>JBFMFE010000041.1:0-3640 GCA_040752295.1 bacterium | reverse complement strand
CTCGAACCCTTCCCCTCGGAAATCCACAGGGAACTCACCTCGCTCGAAGAAGCGCTCGCCATCGCCCGGCGCGACCATAAGCCTATCTTCGTCCACTTCTACGCCAACTGGTGCGGATGGTGCATCAAAATGGAACCGGGAATACGCGCCGCCGAAAGTGAATTCGCCCACGGCGTCGTATTCGTGAAAGTCAACGTGGACGACCCGCGCTACTCCGAATTCGTCTCCAGATACAAATCCACACCGTCGCTGCCCGAAAACGTCTTCCTCAGACAGGACGGCAGCGTCATAACAACGGTCAAGGGTTACATGTCGAGAGACCAGCTCGCCGGAAAACTGAAAAAAATATCGGGCTGAGACCGCCGGCGCACCGAAACCTTTTGTTTCCCGCCCGGATATTCAAAAAAACCGTCGTCCGTGGTAAACTCGCCGTAACGATATCCCGATCATGACAGCCGAACCGGCGAAGGCAGCGCTCGAAATGAGGGGAATCACGAAGGAATTCCCCGGCGTGCGCGCGCTCAACAACGTAACCTTCACCGCGCGCCGCGGCGAAGTACACGGGCTCGTCGGCGAAAACGGCGCCGGCAAATCCACCCTCATGAAAGTCCTCAGCGGCGTCCATCCCTTCCCCGCCTACTCGGGCGGCCTCTTCATCGAGGGCGCGGGCGTGAGATTCGCCGGCACGCGCGACGCCGAAGCAGCGGGCGTCGCCATCATCCACCAGGAACTCAACCTCATCGCGGGTCTCAACGTCGCCGACAACGTCTTCCTCGGCAGGGAACCCCTGCGCCCGCCGCTCATGTTCCTCGACAGAAGAAAGATGATCGCCGACACGAAAAAACTCCTCGAATCCCTCAACTTCGACGTCAGCCCCCGCGCGCTCATCGGCGACCTCTCCGTGGGCAGACAGCAGATGGTCGAAATCGCCAGGGCGCTCTCGAAAAACGCCAGAATTCTCGTCCTCGACGAACCCACCTCCGCCCTCACCGACGTCGAGACGGCTATCCTCTTCCGCATCATACGCGACCTCAGGGAACACGGGGTGACGATGATCTACATCTCCCACAAGCTCGACGAGATATTCCGCGTCTGCGACTCTGTGACCGTTCTGCGCGACGGCGAAACCGTCGGAACCTTCCCCATCGCCGGCATCACGAAGGAAAAACTCATCGCCCTCATGGTGGGACGCGACCTCACCAGCCTGTACCCCGAAAGAAAAGCGGAGATCGGACCGGAAATCCTCCGCGTCGAGAACTTCTCCGTCAACCATCCCTTCCTCCCCGGCGAAAAGGTGGTGCGCAGCGTCAACCTCTCCGCTCGCGCCGGCGAAATCCTCGGCATCGCCGGTCTCATGGGATCGGGTCGCTCCGAACTCGTCACCGCCCTCATCGGCGCCTTCCCCGCGGACGTCTCCGGCGCCGTTTTCATCGGCGGCAGGAAAGTATTCCTCTCAAGCCCGCTCGCGGCGATAAGGCAGGGCATAGGACTCGTCACCGAGGACAGAAAACGCTTCGGTCTCGTCATGACCATGAACGTCGGGGCGAACGTCTCACTCGCCTCGCTCGACAAAGTCTCCGCCTCCCAGTTGATCAGAACCCGCCTCGAAAACTCTCTCGTGGACCGCTACATATCGGAACTGAACATCAAAACCGCGGGAAGAAAAGCCCCCGTCGCAACCCTCAGCGGCGGCAACCAGCAGAAAGTCGTCATCAGCAGGTGGCTCGCCAACGAACCGAAAATCCTGATCCTCGACGAGCCGACCCGCGGCGTGGACGTCGGCGCAAGATTCGAAATCTACCAGATCATCGTCCGCCTCGCCGAAAACGCCGTCGCCGTCATCATGGTCTCCTCCGAACTGCCCGAAATCCTCGGCATGAGCGACCGCGTCGTCGTCATGCACCACGGCGAGATAACCGGCGAGTTCGAACGCCGGGAGGCAACACAGGAAAAAATAATGGCGTGCGCGACGGGACAGAAGAAATTTCTCAAAGACAAATGACGATTCCGCGGCCTGGAAGCGCCAGCCCCTTTATTTAACCACGCCTTTCAGAACGGCGCCGGCTTTGAACGCCGGAACCCTTCGCCCCTTTATCTTCATCTTTTCGCCCGTCTGCGGATTAACGCCCGCCCGCGCCGCGCGCTCCTTCACGAGAAACGTCCCGAATCCCACGAGCTGAACCTGTTTCCTCTTCTTCAACGCGTCGGTCACCACGTCAATGAACGCGTTCAGGTTGCGCTCTGCCTCCGCCCTTGTCCCCCTGGTCTTCTTCGCCATAGCGTCGAGTAGTTCTCCCTTGTTCATTTCCAACCCCCGTCTTGCAGGAAAATTGTGTCTTATTATACGCCCCGGCTTATACCCGGACAAGTGGGTTTTTAAAAAATAAACCGCGCCGTAAAAGGCTTTTTTCCACCCCCCGACACGCTCCCGTTCCTCTCTGCCGAAGGGGGGAGTCGAACCCCCACGAGGCTTGCGCCCCGCCAGATTTTGAGTCTGGTGCGTCTGCCGGTTCCGCCACTTCGGCTTTTCCGCGCGCGCCCGCCGGAACGCAGCGCTTGAACGGGTCCGCGCCATCGCGCGCGCCGCTTCAAAACACGCGGGACCGTTTGCCCCCGTCGCCTCCATTCACTATAATACTGCCCTGATTCGCGGTCAACGGCGCGCCGCTCGGCAGCTGGACGCGCAGCCCCGTCGAGGGCGCCGCGGAATCGCCGAAGGGGAAAGTCAGTGTCCCACGGACGAGACCAGTGGAACAGCAGGCTCGCGTTCATCATGGCGGCCGTCGGCTCCGCGGTCGGACTCGGCAACGTCTGGCGCTTCCCCTTCATATGCTACGAGTCCGGCGGCGGCGCCTTCCTCATCCCCTATTTCGTCGCCCTCTTCACCGCGGGCATCCCCCTCATGATCCTCGAGTTCGGGCTTGGACACATGACCCGCGCCTCCGCCCCGGTCGCATTTCGCAAAGTCAAGCCGGGCTTCGAGTGGATCGGCTGGATGGCGATACTCGTCGGACTCTTCGTCATGTCGTACTACGGCGTCGTCATGGGCTGGTGCTTCAACTACCTGCGCTTCGCCTTCACGCTCGCCTGGGGCGATGACACTCAGAAGTTCTTCCTCGAAAACTTCCTCAACGTAAGCGGCGGGATCGGAGACCTCGGCGGCGTCGTGCCCGCCGTCGTCGCGGGGCTTGCCCTCTGCTGGCTCTGCGTCTTCCTGTGCATATACAAGGGCGTCGAAACGGTCGGAAAGGTCGTGATGTTCACGGTCCCGCTACCCGTCGTCATACTCGTCGTCTTCCTCGTCCGCGGCGTCACGCTCCCCGGCGCGCTCGAAGGACTCACCTTCTATCTCAAACCCGACTTCGCGAAACTCGCCGACCCGAAGGTCTGGCTACGCGCCTACGGACAGGTCTTCTTCTCGCTCAGCATCGGCTTCGGCGTCATGATCGCCTACGCCAGCTTCCTCCCGAAAAAGTCCGACATCGTCAACAACGCCTTCATCACAAGCCTGCTTGACGCCGGCACGAGCTTCCTTGCCGGACTATGCATCTTCTCCACTCTCGGCTACCTCGCCCGTGCGACCGGCGCCGGCGTCGCAGACGTCGTCAAGGGCGGACCCGGACTCGCCTTCATCACCTAC
>JBFMFE010000040.1:0-19945 GCA_040752295.1 bacterium | reverse complement strand
CGGAACCGAACGAAGATGTTCGACCGCGCCCGCGTGGGCGCTCCTGCACGCCTCTCCATGCGCGCGCGCTTCTCCGGGGTACTTCTTCACGGCGCCGATATAAAAAATGTATCCGGGCGCCTTTCCCGGCTCGTCCTTTACGTCCCCTCGCGCTTCGAAGTAAGCGCGACGCCCCTCCAGGACCTCCTTACGAATCGGATTTTCCGAGAACAGCAGCGGGGCGGCTTCGAGAAACGCCGTCTCGGCGGCGCCGAGTTCGTAAGCCGCGCTGAAAACAGCTTTCAACCCGCCGGTCGTCATCTTCGTCTCCACGCCCTCCGCTGAAGTCCAGCCCGACACGATCGCGACCGACAGCGTCAGAATCCACGCCCGTTTCATCAATTTCACACACCTCCCGAAAGGAAACCCCGCGCCACACTCCCCTGAAAACCCCGGTTTCCCAGAATCGGTAAAATCAAGTATCATAGATTATACCAGAAGGCGTAATAATGGGAGAAAGCCCGGCATCGAAACGCGTGAAGCTTCTCCTGCGTTCCCGGGTCCACGAGGGAAAAGCGTGAATCGCGAAAGGAGGAATCCCGTATGCCCGGACGACTCGAAGGAAAGAAAATCCTCATGGTGATCAGCCCCGCGAACTTCCGGGACGAGGAACTTCTCGAGCCGAAAGCCGAGTTCGAAAAGGCGGGGGGCAGCGTCACGGTGGCAAGCACGAAACCCGGAAGTTGCAGGGGAATGCTGGGCGCCGCGGCGGTCGCCGAAATAGGCGTGGGCGCCGCGAAACCCGGCGACTACGACGCGGTGGTCATCGTGGGCGGCGCCGGTTCGCCGCAGTACCTGTGGAACGACGCCGCAGTCCACGATATCCTCCGCAAAGCCCACGCCGCGGGAAAGGTCGTCGCGGGCATCTGCCTTTCAGGGGCGGCGCTCGCGAACGCGGGCATTCTCAAGGGCGTCAAAGCCACCGTGTACGCCACGCCCGAGTCCAGGAAGGCGCTGGCGGATGGCGGGGCGCACTACGTGCCCGAAGACGTCGTGGTGTCGGGAAAAACCATCACCGCCGAGGGTCCCGCCGCCGCGAAGAAGTTCGCCCTGAAGATAATCGAGGCGCTCGAAAGGTGATTTCACCTCCCTCGGAACCGTCGGCGGCGCGCCTCCGGGGGTCTTCGCCGCGCCGCTCCCGGACCGACGGAAACATGACCTCCGGTTCCCGTATCTCCGGAAATCTCTTCCTTAGTGCACTATTTCGTAAATACTCTAACGTATTCTGCGCGAAGCGCCTTGGAGTGCGGTGTGTGAACACCGCCTTGACTATCGGAGATGAAGGCGGCGATGGCTCGCCGCAGTCCAGGGAGGCTTCGCCTCTGAAAATACGTTAGCGAATTTATGAAGTGATACACTTAGAAAGGAGTCCCGCGATGTTCAGGGTCAAATGGAACGAAAAAACGCTTGCGATGCTGGCTGTGCCGAAAGGCTCGAGAACCCCGAAGGACCTCGCCGGCGACGCCAACCTCACGTTCGTGTGGGGGCTGCTGATGGACCCGGACTTCATCAAAAAACTCCTCGGACACCGCGTGGCTTTTGCGCCCGCGACTCTGAAAGGCTGCGCAAGGTCGGCGGAGGGGAAAGGGTTCTCCCTGCGTAAAAAGCCCGGCGGCATCGTAAACGGCGTCGTTCTCGTCGGGCTGTCCCGTGAGGACGTCTTCCGTCTCAACGAGTTTGAAGAAGCGCCCACGGTCATGGCAAGGCGCAGGACGGACGTTTACGTCGGCGATGAGAAGGTCAAGGCGTTCATCTACCTGAAAAGAAAATGAACCGCGCCGCGCGACAGGGAACGACGGGCGCTGCCGCGCGAGACGCCGGGGGCGTTCCCACCGAAGAACGCTTCCCTCGGCGGAACTTCTCCCGGAGCAAACGGCATCGCCCGGCGAATCGGAAGCCGTCGGCATCTTTTCATTATTTTGGAACAATCCGGCGGGCATAAGGCGGGGGGCGATCATGAAAAAACGGACCGGACGCATATCGTACGACTACACGAACATGCTTTCGCCGGCGGTCGGGACAAGGCACGGCGTGACGCCCGGAGAGCTTCGCGCGTGGAAAACCCGCGCGGAAACCGCCGCGGCGGACGTCCGCCGCAGGCACGAATCGGGCGAAATGGAATTCATCTCCCTCCCCTCGCGGATGAAGACCGCGCGGGAAATCGCGGAGTTCGCCCGCCGCGCGAAGAACGACTTCGACGATTTCGTCGTGCTCGGGATCGGAGGCTCCGCCCTCGGCGCCGCCGCGCTCCACTGCGCGCTGAACCCCCCGTACTACAACCTCATGAGCGTACGGCGCAGGATGGGATACCCTCGTTTTTTCGTCGAGGACAACGTTGACCCCGTCCGTATCGCAAACCTGCTCGAGGTCGTCAACCCGAAAAGGACGCTGTTCAACGTGATCACCAAATCGGGCGGCACCGCCGAAACCCTCGCGGCGCTTCTGACCGTGTGCGGTATGATACGACGGAAGACGGGTAGGAACGCCCTGCCGAAACACCTTGTCGCGACAACCGACGGGGAGAAGGGCAACCTGCGCGAAATCGTGCGCCGCGAAAAACTCCCCTCGTTCGAAGTGCCGCGCGGCGTCGGCGGGCGGTTCTCCGTTCTCACACCGGTCGGACTCGTCCCGGCGGCGATGACGGGGATCAACGTCATCCAGCTTCTGCGCGGCGCCGCGGCGATGAGGGCGCGGTGCATTGCCGCGGACGCCGGTTCCAATCCGGCTCTTCTCAGCGCGCTTCTCCAGTTCCTCGCGTGCACGAAAAAGGGCAAGACAATACAGGTCATGATGCCCTACTCCGTTCAGTTGTACTTTCTCGCGGATTGGTACCGGCAGCTCTGGGCGGAGAGCCTCGGCAAACGGTTCGATCTCGCCGGCAGGACGGTCAACGCGGGGCAGACGCCGGTGAAGGCGCTCGGGGCGACCGATCAGCACTCACAGATTCAGCTTTACGCGGAGGGTCCCAACGACAAGACCATCACGTTCCTGCGGGTCGAGAAATTCGGAACGGACGTTGAAATACCGAAGGGTTTCGACGATCTCGACGGACTGTCCTACCTCGGAGGCGCATCATTCTCAGAACTGCTCAACACGGAGCTGCGGGGCACTGAGATCGCCCTGACGAAGGCTAAGCGCCCTAATTCCACGTTCGTATTCCCTGCCATAACCCCCTTTACCGTTGGTCAGTTCATCTTTCTCCTCGAAATGCAGACGGTGTTCGCCGGGGGGCTGTTCCGGGTGAACCCGTTCGACCAGCCCGGCGTGGAGGCGGGAAAGATCGCAGCGTTCGCGCTGATGGGAAGGCGGGGGTTCGAAAAAAATCTCGAGGAAATCAGCGCACTCGAAAGCAGACTGCCGAGGAAGGTCGTCTGAACGTCGCGCACCGCCCGCACGTCGTCCGATTCGCATGCGACGGACGCGACCGGGCGTTTGCATCTGCATGACGTTTAGCTTATGATCGTTACCCGGAATCCGGCTGGCAGCGCCTGAACAGGGGGGCGTCGCACATGGGCAAATTCCTCGTGACGGGAGCATGCGGTTTCACCGGCTCGCACGCGGTGGACGTCCTCGTCGAAAAAGGTGAAGAGGTGCGCGCGACGGACCTCGCGGGTTCGGACCGCGACTTCCTCAGAAAAGGCGTGGAATTCATCCCCGCGGACCTCACCTCCGGAAAGGGACTGGACAAAATAGTCGAGGACGTGGAAGTCGTTATACACACGGCGGCGATATTCAGCTTCAGCGCAACGTGGACGATGCTTAAGGCGGTCAACGTGGAAGGCACGGAAAACCTGTGCCGCGCGGCGGTTGACGCCGGCGTCGCGCGAATCATGTCATACAGCTCACTCTCCGTGTACGGACCCTTCCGGTCGTCGTCGGTCCCCATCACCGAAGACCACCCCAGGCGCCCCGACACGCTCTACGGGAGGTCCAAGGATCAACAGGACGAGACGCTCGAAAAATTCCACCGGGACCACGGACTCGGCTACACGATCATCCGCCCCGGGGTCGTTTACGGCGAACGGAACACGTACGGCGCCGCCGACATGATCTTTCTCATCCACCGCTCGTTCATTGTCCCCGTCCCCTACAACTTCGATTTCGTCATGCCGCTGGTTCACGCCCGCGACGTCGGCGCCGCCGCGTATCACCTCTGCCGGCGGGCGGACGCCGCAGGCGAAGAGTACCACGTGGTGGCGCCTATAAAGATGCAGGTCAAGAATTACATCACCTTCCTCGCCGCCATCTTCGGAAAACCCACCGTCCCCGTGTTCATACCCAAGAGGTTCGCGGTCGCGGCGGGCAACGCCGCCGCGGACCTCGCGACCCTCATCTCGCGCCGCGTCACGCACCAGAAACCCTTCATAGAAAAGGACACGGTCGAGTACGTCACCAAAAACTACGACGTCAGCGCCGAAAAACTCCTCGCCACGGGATTCGAGTTCGAATACCCCGACACGCGCAAGGGGACCATCCAGACCATCGAATGGTACCGCAATGAAGGCTGGCTCAAGTAAGCCCGGCTGAAACCTTCATCGGCTCCCTCTCATAAAAAGATGATGACAGAGGCGTCCTCAGCCACCGCCGCGCTCGAGGTGAGAAACCTTCACACCCATTTTTACACCGACGAAGGGACGGTGCGGGCGGTGGACGGGATATCCTTCACGCTCCCCGAGAAGCGGATTCTGGGCATCGTGGGCGAGAGCGGCTGCGGCAAATCAGTGACCGCGCTCTCCATCCTGAAACTCATACCATCCCCGCCCGGAAAAATCGTGGATGGAGAAATCCTCTTCCGGGGCGCAGACATACTCAAGATGACACCGGGCGAAATCCGCCGAATCCGCGGAAACCGCATCGCCATGATCTTCCAGGACACCATGACTTCGCTCAACCCGTTCCTGAGGATCAGCCGCCAGCTCACCGAACCCCTGCAGATACACCGCGGCATCCCGTACCGGGAATCGCTCCGCAGGGCGGTCGAAATGCTTGAACTGGTCGAGATACCATCGGCAGCGCGCCGCGTACACGACTACCCCCACCAGTTCAGCGGCGGAATGCGCCAGAGGGCGATGATCGCCATGGCGCTCATGTGCGAGCCGGAAATCCTCATAGCCGACGAACCCACCACCGCGCTCGACGTGACCATCCAGGCGCAGATATTGAACCTTCTGAAAAGGGTTCAGGAGAAGACCGGCGCCGCGACGATACTCATCACACACGACCTGGGCATCGTCGCCGGCACGTGCGACTACGTCATCGTGATGTACGCCGGCGCCATCGTGGAAAAAGCGCCCGTGAGGGAACTCTTCGAAAAGCCGCTCCATCCCTACACGCTCGCCCTCCTGCGCTCGCTCCCCCGGCTCGACCAGCCGCCCGGGAAAAAACTGCGCGCCATCGAGGGACTGCCTCCCAACCTGATCGAGTTTCCCCCCGGTTGCCGGTACAACCCCCGCTGCGGCTTCGTTATACCCAGGTGTCTGAGAGAAGAGCCGCCGCTTTTAAACGTGGGACCGGGGCGGCTGTCCGCCTGCTGGGTGGACGTCACGACAGGGGTACCGCGATAGCCGCCCCGCAGTCTCAACGCGCCGCCCGCGCTCTCGCCCCCCGTATTCCACTGACTCCGGACCAGCCATCCCGCGACGTCTTCATAAATAGAGGGGTTTTGAAAAGAACTCCTCCAGAATCCTAAAATATAACCGGATGGAAGCGATGCTCGAGGTAAAAGAGATACAGGTTCACTTTCCCATCGTCCGGGGTTTTCCCCTTCCCCGGACCGTGGGAACGATAAGGGCGGTTGACGGGGTTTCGCTCACCGTTCGCCGCGGACAGACGGTGGGGCTGGTCGGCGAGAGCGGGTGCGGAAAAACGACTGCCGCGCGCGCGATACTTCAAATCCACCGCCCCGTCCGGGGCAAAATTATCTTCCTCGAACACGACCTCACGGATTTGCGCGGCGCCGCGCTGCGCTCAATATACCGCGACATGCAGGCGATCTTTCAGGACCCCTACGCCTCGCTCGATCCGCGGATGACCATCGGCGCCATCATTCAGGAACCGATACGGGTGTTCCGCCTCGCCTCCGGGAAGAAAATCCGGGCGCGCGTAAGCGAACTTCTGGAATTAGTGGGGCTTGATCCGGGGTACGTCAACCGCTATCCCCACGAGTTCAGCGGAGGTCAGCGCCAGCGCATCGGCGTCGCGCGCGCCCTCGCCGTCAACCCCTCACTCATAATATGCGACGAGCCGGTTTCCGCGCTCGACGTCTCCATCCGCGCGCAGATAATCAACCTCCTCGAGGACCTGCAGCGCAGCTTCGGGTTTTCGTATCTGTTCATCGCCCACGACCTGAGCGTCGTGCGCCATATATGCGACCACGTCTACGTCATGTATCACGGCAAAATAGTGGAAAGCGCGCCCGCGGAAGAGCTGTTTTCATCCCCCCTCCATCCATACACCGAATCCCTGCTCTCCGCGGTGCCCGTCCCCGACCCGGCGGTGGAAGCCGGACGCAGACGCATAATCCTCGCCGGCGACGTCCCGGGTCCCGACGAACTTATCCCAGGCTGTGATTTCTACTCGCGCTGTCCCAAACGGGTGCCTCGATGCGAATTTACCGACCCCGAATTCCGCGGGATCAAGCCCTCGCACTTCGCGTCCTGCCTGCTGCTCTATTGACGATCAATACGAAACGCTCCGCCGGATGCCGGACGCGCCCGACGTCTTACATCAGCGCGCCGCCATCTGAAGCGAATGGAAAAAAAGCGCGGCGAGGAACCCCAGGACCGTAAGCACACCCACGAGCCATCCGCCGTGCTCATAGGCTTCAGGCAGCATGGTCTGGGCGATCATCGCGAGCATTGATCCCGCCGCGAGCGCCTCGAAAAACGAATGCGTCCGGTGTTCGAGGGACTGGAACCACAGGTTGCCCAGGAGCGCGCCGACGCCGGTCATAATCATCAGCGACGCCCACATCCAGAAGATAGTCCCGGACTTCGAGCCGTGGCGCTTCATCAGCGCGGCGCTCGACATGGACTCGGGCAGATTGGCGAGAAAAAGGCCGCCTATGAGCGCGGGGCTTATCGCCGCCTTTATCATGCTTGCCCCTATCACGAGCGACTCGGGAATGCCGTCGAGAAACACGCCGAGCCACATTGCAAGGGCGGCGCCGGATTTCTCTCCCGCCTCCTTTTTCATCTCCACGGACGTCGGGCGGTAAGTTTCCTCGTGGACGTGCGCCAGCGCCTTGTCCACCCACTCCTCAACGCCGCCCGCCGCCGGGGGAATCATTCCCTTTTTTTGCCGTTGTTTCGCGACCTCCATGAGGGCGGAGCGCAGCTTTGCGCTCGCCTCGACAAGGTCGTCGAAATCCTCCCTGTGAATCTCCCACACCTTCACGTCCGTTTCCGCGACGGCTCTCGCCGTGGGCGGCACGTCCCACATCAGCGCCATCTCCCCGAACGATTCACCCTCGCCCAGGGCGGTCTCGCTCCTCTTCACCCCGTTCTCATCGCAGTCCTCCAGCCTTACCCTGCCGCGCTCGATGATATAAAGCGCGTCGCCGTGCTCCGTGCAGTCGAATATCTCATCGCCCGCGGAGAAAGTCCGGTCCTCAACGTGGGGGATTATCTCCTGAACCTCCTCCGGCGGAAGCGACCTGAACAACTCCACGCTGCTCAACCTCGACACCATCTCCCTGAAACGCCCGCGCTTCTTCACCTTCAGGTGGGCGATAAGCGTCGAGTGCTTTCTCAGGAACGCGCCCTGGCCGTTCAGCACGTGGTTCAGGGCGACGAAAACAACGCAGCCGAACAGGCAGCCGACGGCGAGGGGAGGGAAACCGCTCCGTCGCATCGCCGGGCTGACGAGTTCGAACGTGAGCGCCGCAAGAAGCGCGCCCGCGCCGAAAGACATCAGTCCGGCGACCACCCTCGCCGGCGTCCTGACGCAGATACCGATCAGCGCGCCCAGCGGAAGCGATAGAGCGCTGAACGCCCCGTACCACCACGCCATCATGTACGGCTGAGTCAGGAAGTCCACCGGCGCCTCCTCCGTCGGAAAGAGTGCCTTCGTTATCGAAGGTGAAAAAGCCGCGCTGGTTTACAGCTTTTCGAGACGTTCAAGCCGACCGGCGCCCACGGCGGACGCCGACCGGAAACCGACTTGTTTAAGAGATATGCCGACGGCGAGGCGCCGGTTACCAGCCGCGCCTGTCGCCTCTGCGTCCGCGTCCGCCGCCGCCGCCATAGCCGCCGCCGCGGTCCTGGCGGGGTTTGGCTTCGTTCACCACGATTGTGCGTCCGCTAAGCTCGGTCTCGTTAAGAGCCTCGATTGCCGCCCGAGCTTCCTCATCCGTGCCCATCTCCACGAATCCGAAGCCCCTGCTGCGACCCGTGTTGCGGTCGCTGATGACGTCCGCGCTGAGCACCGTGCCGTGTTTGCTGAACAACTGCTCCAGGTCTTCGCCGGTCGTGGAGAAGTCCAGGTTCCCTACGTATAACTTCTTTCCCATTTCGCGGTTTCCTCTCCCCGGGTCTCGCCGCCCGACTGCTACTTAACGGGCTGCATCCTCTCGACACCCTGATATTGAGTTTGATCGGCAGTTCCTTGTATTCGCCGGACAATCGGTCCTCTTAGAACGTCCGCCCGGCGCCCCCGCCGTTCAAGCTCGTTACTACTATACCACTATCAGCCGGTCCGCACAATCAACCCCTTTTTAATAATTTTTTATGCGCTTTTCGCCTCCCGGCGTCGGCCGCCTTTCAAATCCCCATCGGAGTGGTGGGATTCAGTCAAGTGCTCGCTCTGCTTCGTGCCTCGCTCCGCCTGACCACGGTTTTCCGCCGTCTTTTCATCCTGAAAAAATGCAGCCGGACGGCTGCCGCTCCAACCTCTCAAATCCCCATCGGAGTGGTGGGATTTGAACCCACGACCTCTGCGTCCCGAACGCAGCGCTCTAACCGGGCTGAGCTACACTCCGTTCAACCAGATTATATCATGAATCCGGCGCGGCTGACAGTCCGGAGCTTTTTCATCAGAAATCCACGCCCGCATGAACAATCTTCCCCGCATCGCCTTTCGGCGTTCGTGCGATTGGTTGACGCGAAAAGCCTTTTGGGATAAGCTGAACGGGCTTTTGGCGGGCGCCGTCGTGTCTCAAAAACGGCGCCGATTCGGCTCCGTCGGATGAACTTCTCCCTCATTGAAAACCGAAAAAGAAACGCGGTGATTTTCTCTCCGCGCAGCAGGTGCATTACTTGTGCCCGTTACAATATAAAGAATCCATTCCGGAGGGACGTGAGAGTGAAAATGAACTTCAGAACCATGATGCTTTCCACGATTTTACCGGTCCTTTTCTGGAGCGCCGCCGCAACCGGCTCGGAACCGGAAGAGGTTTCGCTGTCGCGGCTCGGCGCAAGAGTCGAGGTGAGATACGACAATTTCGGAATCCCGCACATACGAGCCTCAAGCGACTACGACCTGTACTTCGCGCAGGGATACGTTCAGGCGCGCGACAGGCTGTGGCAGATGGACGTGGCGCGGAGGAAAGCCACGGGCAGGCTGTCGGAAATGTTCGGAAAAGAACACGTGGATGAGGATTTGGACGTTTACCGGACCGGCGTGCCGCAGGTCTCGCGGCGGATATGGGAGACGTCCGACGCCGGGATGCGCGAGGTGCTCCAGGCGTTCTCCGACGGCGTGAACGCGCTCATATCCGATCTTGATGTGCTTCCGGAAGAGTACGGCAGGACCGGCGCCGCGCCGGCGCCGTGGGACCCCGTTGATTCAATCGCGATAGGCAGGCTGATGTCGTGGGCGCTTTCGAGCGACCTCGGGCTGGAACTCACGCTCGGGGCGGTGGTGAAAACGATTGGGAAGAGCGTTTTTTTTGACATCGCGCCGATGGAAGGCGCCGACCCGGTAACGATCGTGCGGTGGGAAACTTCCTCGAGCTTCCCAATGGAGGATTTCGACGGAACGGCGATGGAGAGCCGGCGCAGACCGATTTTCGCCGCCGGGCGGTTCTTCGAGCCGTTTCCGGGCAGCAACAACTGGGTCGTGAGCGGCGCGCGAACCGAAAACGGTTTTCCTCTCCTCTCGAACGACCCGCATCTCGGTCTGTCGAACCCCCCCATATGGTACGAAGTCCACCTCATCGGACCCGGCTCGAACGTCATCGGCAGCACGTTCGCCGGAACGCCGCTCGTGATCATAGGTCACAACGAACGCATCGCCTGGGGCGTCACCACCGTCGGCTACGACGTGACGGACCTTTACGTCGAGAAGCCCGACCCCGAACGACCGGACACACACTACATGTACAGGGGGGAAAGCCTGCCCTTCACGGAAGAAAAGGTGGAAATAAAATACGTCGCCGACGGAAAGATGGAGGTCGAGGAGCGGACGATCCTGCACACGGTCCACGGACCGGTGGTGAGGGACGACCGACCGGAGGGAGCCGTGATCTCTTACAGATGGACGGGGCATGAACCGTCGTACGAGCTTCGATGCTTCTATCTGATAAACAGGGCGGGCAGCCTCGCCGGGTTCAAGGAAGCCCTCGAATACTTCGAGGTCGGCGCACAGAATTTCATCTACGCCGACGTTGACGGTAACATCTTCTACAGGGCGACGGGGAAAGTGCCGATACGCAAAGGCACGCCTTTTCTGCCCATGGACGGCTCGTCGGGCGATTACGAATGGACGGGCTACGTTCCCTACGACGAGCTTCCCCACGCCGAAAACCCCGCCGACGGCTTCGTCGCCACAGCCAACAACAGACCCGTCAACAGGGAATACCCCTACTACATCGGCGCGTTCTTCGACAAGGGGTACAGGGCGCGAAGGATAACGGACCTGATCGAGACAGGCGGAAAGATAACGTTCAGGAAGATGCAGGACATCCAGGCGGACGTCCACTCGCTTCCCGGGGAGAGACTGACGCCCGCGCTGCTCGCCGCCGCGGCGAAACGCCCGGACCTTCTCACGGACAAAGCCCGCGAGGCGCTCACCGTCCTGAAAGAATGGGATTTCGAGAACGGCGTGGACGCCATCGGAAGTTCGATCTTCCACAAGTGGCTGAAGCACTGCGCGCTTGAGATCTTCAAAGATGAATTTTCAGGGGAGATACTCGGCGAACTCGGCAACGCCGAGGTGATAATTCCCATGCTCCTGCGGACAAAGCCCCTGCCGATTGATTTTTACGACGACAAGGGCACCGGCGACGCCGTCGAGACGAAAGAGGAGATACTCGTCCGCGCGCTCAACAACGCAGTGGACGAGCTTGTAAAACAGTTCGGACCCGATATGAGGGAATGGCGCTGGGGCAGGCTTCACCGGCTGACGCTGGGACACAGGTTAGGCGGAGAACTCAACATCGGTCCCGTGGAAGTTGACGGCGGGATAGACACGGTGGACAACGCGGGTTTCGGGCTGCTGGGAGAGAACTTCGATTTCGGCGGGGGACCGTCGCTGCGGATGACGGTGGAGCTGAAGCCTGGGGCGGCGCGGGGCGAGAACGTGATACCCGGCGGTCAGTCGGCGGACCGGAAAAGCCCTCACTATGACGACCAGTTCCCTCTATGGATGAGGAACGAAGCCCACGCGATGCTCTTCAGGGATGAGGACATAAAAAACGCCACCGAAAAAACATTGATCCTTAAGCCCGAGTGAACGCCGCCGTCCGCCGCGCCTTCACCACGCCGCCTTCGAAAGCGTTTCGTTCGCGCCGTCCGCCATGCGGCGCAGGAAAAGCCGGATTTCCTCGCGGGTGACGAGCGCGGGAGGCACGGTCTGGACGGGAAGCAGAATCTCGCGGAATATCACCTTGAGGCGGCGGTACTCGGGCACGCAGGGTTTCGGCACGGCGTATTCAAGCTCTTCGAGGAAAGGAACGAGGTTGGGAAAAGTCCGCAGATGGTCTTTAAACCTCTCCCCGTTGAGAATGCTGTAGCGCAGGGGAAGGGAACGGGTCATTCCGGCGAGCTTGAAGAAGGTGCTTTCGGAAAAGAGCCACTTCATGGCTTCCCAGGCTGCGTCGCGTGTACGCTTCTCTTTTTTCCTCATTCCCGCCGCGAGCGCGCCGTCGGAATCGCCGTAGGAGTTGGCGCGTCGCACGCCTGCCGGAAGCGGTCCGATCCCGTAATCGAGGTGACCGTACCTGCCGAATGAGTTGTTCGTGACGGAAATCTTCATTCCGATGTCGCCGTTCTCGAAGTCCACGTGATCGGGGGAGCATTCCCGCAGTTTCGCGTATAGAGCCAGCGCCTCGACGCCCTCGTCCGAGTCGAAAGTCACCCGCTTTTTTTCCAGGTCAACAAGCTCCAGTCCCATTGTCAGAATCTGGAGCGGAAACTGGAAGGAGCACTGTGAGTAGCCGAAGAGGTCCGCGGCGCCGTCGCCGTCGGTGTCAATGGTCATCTTCCGCGCGGCGTCGAGCGCGTCGTTCCACGTTTTCAGCGGAAACGCGATTCCGGCGCGGTCGAATATCGCCATGTTGCAGAACAGGGCGTACGGGTCCGCCACAAGGGGCAGCGCCCACACGTTTCCCCGGTAGGTGACGGAATCGAGCACGCCGCCGTAAACGCTCCGGTGAAAATCGGAGCGGTTCAGTTCGGGGTCGTCGAGGTATTCATCGAGCGGGGCGATCATGCCGGCATCAGCCATGTCCGGCACGAGCAGGCTGTGCGTGATGAACATCTCGTAGTCTTCGCCCTCCGTCAGCTTGGCCGGGACCGCGTCGAGGCTGGAGTTTTCCTCCTCCCACGTCCTTTCAGGCTCGTGGTACGACGAGACAAGTCTTATTTCCCTGTTTTTCCGGTTGAAACCGCCGAGGACCGCGTTCATCACCGCGTCGGGAACGAGGTCCTGCCGTACGCGCAGATTGAGCTTTGCGCCCGTGAGCGGAACGGCGAAAACCGCGCGCTTCATGCCCCCAAGCAGCAGACCCGCGCCGAAAGCGCCCGCGGCGCCGATGAACTTTCTTCGCCCTTCGTCCATCGGGAGACCTCCGTCTTTCGTGCGCGCGAGCATCCTCGTTTTTCAGGTCAATCCCTTCACACAAAGTTTACAGGCGAACGGGAACGCCCGCAATCGGAACCTTTGAACCCGAGTCGTTGACCGCGAATTTCAGGCGGTGATAAAATGAAGTCCGATCCTGAAAGTGGCAATGCCGCGGACGCGCCGCAAATGCCATACGCCGACGTAAACGGGACACGGCTCTTTTACCGTGATATCGGCGAGGGCGAGCCGATAGTGTTCCTGCACTGCTGGGCGACGGACAGCGGTTTCTGGAAGCACCAGTTGGAACATTTCTCGAAAAGCCACCGCTGCATCGCCCCGGACTACTTCGGGCACGGAAAATCCGACAGCGGACCGAGCCACAGACCCGAGGTTTTCGCCGATCACCTTCACGCGCTCCTCGTGAAACTGCGGCTCGCGCGCAAAAAGGTGATCCCCGTCGGGCACAGCCTCGGCGGTATGGTCGCAATGAGCTACGCGCTCAAGCATCCCGGCGAGGTAAAGGCGTTGGTGCTCGTCGGCTCCACTCCGTGCCTCGCGGGGTTCCCGGAACAGGGGATAGCCGCGCTGTTCGCCGCGCCCTTCGTTCTGCTCGCCCTTCCAACGTTAAGGGGACTCGGAGCGGCTTTCACGGCAATGCACCCCCTCGCCCCGCCGCTGAAAAGGATTGAGATGATACTGCACGTGAGGAGACCTTCGAACCTGTCCGTCACACGAACGCTGATTGACTTCATCCGTTTCAACGCGGTATTGAAACTGCGGCGGATAGAAAGCCCGAGCCTTATACTGAACGGCTCCGCCGACGTTTACACGGACATCCGCCACGCCCTGCTTTTGAGACTGTTACTGAAAAACTCGCGGCTTCGCCTGGTGAATTTTTCAGGTCACACGGCGCCGTTCGAGAACCCGCGCGATTTCAACAGAATGACTGAAGAATTCATCGCATCCGTGGGTTGATCCCGCGGTCCCGGACGGCATACGCCGCCGCAAGGCGCTCCACGTTGACGGGTCTCGTCGCTTCCTTCCTCGACGGATTCACGCTGAAAAAGGCGATTTCGTTCAAGGGCTTGCACGTTTTCCCGGTGTGCCTGATCGGCAGCGCCGCCGGCGGCGAGAAAGAGATTATGTCTCTCGACGAAGGACTCGGAAGCGGTCGCGCGGCGGTGATGGAAACGGGCGAGATGGACCGCGTGACGATACGGAACGCGGGGCACGCGCCCGTGCTCATCATGGACGGGGAGACCGTTCTCGGCGGCGCCCAGAACCGCATCATGAACACCACAACGGTCGTACAGCCGGGGGAACGGGCGGAACTCCCCGCCTCGTGCGCGGAGGTAAACCGCTGGGAGGCGAAACCCGGCGTTGACCTGCCCGCGAAGTGCCGGAACTTCACGCGGTCCGACATGGTATTCGCAGGGCTGCGTCACCAGCGCATGGAGGAAATGATCCGCTCAATCAGGGACGGGAACCGCGCGGCGGTGGACCAGAACCAGGTCTGGCGCACCATCGTCCAGAGGTTCGGCGTCTCCGGGGCGAAAACAAGGACGCTGGACCTGCACGACCTGTATGATTTCTGGTTTTCGGCGCTGAAAGTTTACAGCGACAGATTCCACCTCGTGGGCGGACAGGCGGGCATGATCTCGTTCCTCGACCGGAGAACCTGGTTCGCGGACATTTTCTCCTCGCGCGACATGCTGATGAAACAATACAAAAAAGTCATCAAGGGACTGGCTTTCGATGCGCTGATACGGCTGGAGATGGGGGTGCAGCTCACCGCGAGCCAGACGCCCGGCATTGACGCGGCGCGGGCGGCTCTCCGCGCAATCAAGGTCTCACGCGAAGAAAAAACGCCGGACGGCGGAAACAGGTACTTCGAATCGCCGGTGTGCATCGGATTCGCCGCGGTGGCAGCCGGAGAGGTGATATACCTAACCGCCTGCTCGAGGGAGTTCAGGCTGTTCTGAAGACGCCGATTCCCGGTTTTCAGCTTTACAACTCCGATCAAGCGGTGATATGATGCGTGCGGCGTTTCGCAATAAACGCCTGGTTCTTCAACGCAAATACCGGGGGGAGACACCGGCGATGGCGGCGAAAGGAAAAAAGGCGGATAAAGGGAAAAGCGTTACGGCAGGGAAGAAAAAACACACGGCGCGGCGGAAAGGGAAGAAGAGGAAGGCGAAGCCGGCGGCGGGCGGCAGGAAGCGCCGGGGCGCGGGCGCCGTGGTGCTCGTAACGGGCGCCGCCGGTTTCGTCGGAAGCAGCATGGTCGAGGAAATGACGGACGCCGGACACGCCGTCGTCGCGACCGACCTGCCCGGTTCGAACCTCGGCGCCGCGCGGAAAGCCGGGGCAAAGGTGGTGGAGGCGGATTTCACCGCAACGGAAGACGCCGCGCGCCTCTTCGAGAGTAAGGTTGATTACGTCGTGCACGTCGCGGCGCTGTACGACCTGTCGGCGGAACGGCGGGACCTGATGCGCGTCAACCGGGACGGCACGCGCAACGTCGCCGAATCAGCCCTCGACGCCGGCGTTAAACAGTTCTTCTACTTTTCCACCGGCGACATCCACGGACAGGTGGACGGGCTTATCACCGAGGACACCCCGCCGAACCCCCTCAACGCTTACGCGGAGTCGAAATGGGCGGGCGAAAAGCTCCTGTGGAGGCTTCACCGCCTGAGAAATCTGCCCCTCACCGTCATCCGTCCCACCGTCATATACGGTCCCAGGTGCCGCTACACCGCGTCCAACTTCTTCTGCATACCGGGGGTCGTTTACGCGATACAGGACCGCCTCGGAAGGGACGTGAGGGAACTGCCGGTGTTTTCGGACGGCCCAAGGATAAGCTGGGTTCACGTCCGCGACGTCACCGGCGCCGTGCGCTTCCTGATGGGAAAACCGGGCGCCGTCGGAAAAGCGTTCAACATCGCCGACGATGATCCAATGACGCTTGAGGAGATTTTCACGCTCATATTCGAGGCCTTCGGGTACAAGTGGGTCCCCGCCCGCCCCTACCCCACGCGGCTCGTCGCCGCAATCGGACGCATCGGAATGAACATGCCCAGGTTCTCGTTCGACCTCGCGGCGCAATTCATGGGAAGAAACTGGAGAAGGGTGCAGGAAAAACTGGGACTCAGCGAGGACCTCAAGCCCAGCTTCTCGAGGGACTACATGAGTTTCATGCTCGGCGACAGGGTGTTCGACAATTCAAGGATCAAGGAGGCTGGATACAGATTCCGCTACCCGGACAGCCGCGAGGGATTCAGGGAAACCTTCGAGTGGTACCGCGCCAGAAGATGGCTTCCCGAACCGGGGGAATTGTGGGGAGAGTCTTGAGACCGGCGCTCACAACGCCGGAATGATAAAGAAGTGAAAATAATAATACGTCACCGGGATCGAAAAGAGGATACTGTCTATGCGGTCGAGCACGCCGCCCGAGTGCATCATGAGCGTCCCCGTGTCCTTGACACCCATCTCGCGCTTGAACGATGACTCGGTCAGGTCCCCCAACTGCCCGAAAAACCCGCACAGAAGACCCAGCACAAGGGTATGACGCAGGGGTATCGCGGCGAGCGCGCCGATAAGAACCACAGCCGCCATCCCGCCCGCCACCCCTCCCACCGCGCCCTCAACCGTTTTCTTCGGACTGATCTCCGGGCACAACGGCGTCCTCCCGAGGAACTTCCCGGCGAACGACGCGCCGGAATCGCTCGCCCACGCGCCCGCCAGCGGTATCACCACGATCACGTCGTGCGGATAAATCCCCCCGTAATACTGCTCGTAAATGCCCTTCATCCCGAAAGCGTAACTGAGAAGCCCTCCCACGTACACGCTCCCGAAGAGGGTGAGCGCGAGATCGGATATCGTGTACCTCACCGCCCCCCACCGCGCCTGCAAAAACTGTATCACAAACACGCCGATCACCCCGGCGGTGACTAAAAACTGCACCGTCGTCCCGGAGTCGTGCCACGCCATGATCATGAAAACCCAACCCAGCGCCATCCCAGCCCAGAACAGCGGCTTGAACCCGTTCTGCCTCAACAGCCCGTAAAACTCAGCCAGCCCCGCCGTGACCGCGAAAAGCGTAAGCCCTATCAGAAGCCAGTTCCCCCACACAACGATGTACAGCACGAATGGACCGGCAATCAGTCCGAAAATCGTCTTCTTTAAAAACACCGCGGATGTATCCCTTCTTCTTCCCGTCAAGGCGCCGCGTCGGTCTTCGTCCGCCGCCGCCCTCTCGACCCCCCGCGTGTGCCGCGCCCCCTTCCCCCCTCAGCCCGGATATCGCCGCATTCCACCACCTCAACGTCCACAACCCCGCCGCCAGCCCGACTCCAGCCCGTCACGAACCGGGTGGTCCACCGCGGGGTTTTTCCTCTCAGCCTGACGTCTTCGGGCGGCCTGCGACAAATAACTTTCCCCACCCGAAACCCCTTCTCTTCGAGGATTTTCTCAGCCGTACTCAGAGGGTAGCCCGTGACGTCCACCGCCTCCGCGTCGTCCGGTTCTTTCCTTTCAATCATACGGCTTCCCCGCGCAGGCGCCGGAACGAAAACCCGGCGGCGAACGCACCGCGCGACCGGCACGACTGCCCGTCCGGCCGCGGAATCAGAAGTTCATTATTTCTTCTTCCTTTTTTTCGAGGATGCCGTCAATCTTTTTTATGTGCTCGTCCGTTATTTTCTGTATCATGTCCATGCCCTTATTCGCCTCGTCCTCGTTTATTTCCTTCTCCTCTTGGAGCATCTCTATCTGTTCCCTCGAGTCGCGGCGTATGCTCCGGACGGCGACCCTTCCTTCCTCTGCTTTTTTCCTGACGACTTTCACGAGTTCCTTCCTTCTCTCCTCCGTAAGCGGCGGGATTTCCATGTGGATGTTTTTTCCGTCGTTTCCGGGGGTAAGCCCGAGGTCGGACATCTGGACAGCCCTTTCGATGGCGTTGAGATTCTCGCGGTCGAAGGGGCGGACCACGAGGGTCCTCGGCGGTTGGACCGATATGGTCGCGAGCTGGTTTATCGGCATCTTCGAGCCGTACGCCTCCACCATGATCCTCTCGAGCAGCGCCGGACTCGGTCTGCCCGTCCGTATCCTCGAAAAATCGCGGTCGGTCGCCTCGACGCTCTTCTTCATCCTCTCCGTCGTTTCCTCGAATACCTCCTCCAGCAACGTCAATCACCCCTCACGAGAGTGCCGATGCGGTGTCCGGAAACGAGCTTCTTGAGGTTCCCCCGTTTCATGAAGTTGAACACCACTATCGGGATGTCGTTGTCCATGCACATCGAGAGCGCGGTGGAGTCCATCACCTTGAGCCTCTTGCGGATCGTCTCCATGTAGGTTATTTCACGGAACATCCTGGCGTCGGGATTTTTCAGTGGGTCGGCGGAAAAGACGCCGTCCACCCTCGTGGCCTTGAGTATGACTTCAGCCCTGATCTCCACGGCGCGGAGCGCGGCGGCGGTGTCGGTCGTGAAATACGGATTGCCGGTCCCCGCGGCGAAGATCACGATCCGCCCCTTCTCCAGGTGCCTGATCGCGCGTCGGCGGATATAGGGTTCCGCCACCTCGTGCATCTCGATGGCGGTCATCACGCGGGTGAAAACCCCGACGCTCTCGAGGGCGTTCTGCAGCGCAAGGCTGTTTATCACGGTCGCCAGCATGCCCATGTAATCCGCCGAGACCCTGTCAATGTCCTTCGCAGCCTCGGACACGCCCCGGAAAATGTTGCCGCCTCCGAGCACTATCGCGATCTCCACGCCCATCCTGTGCACGTCGGAAATCTCCCGCGAGTATTCGATCAGCATCCTGCGGTCAATCCCGTAGCCCTGCCTGCCCATCAGCCCCTCGCCGGACACCTTCAGCAGGATCCTCTTGTACACGGGTTTGCGCGGGGTCATTCTGACGATACCTGTTTCAAGCCCTGTTTTTCTGAACCTGCGGATAATCCGGAATCATGCGCGCTGAAGCATTGTAGATGCGGCACATACGCGTGTCAAGACGGGGAAAGGGTCTCCGCGGCGGACCGCGGGGGCGGCCGGTTCAGACGAGTTTTCCGCAGGGAAGGTCGAACGCCTTGGCGACGTTCGGATGAACAATCTTCCCTTTGTGCACGTTCACACCCATCGCCAGGGCTTTGTTTTTTCTGACGGCTTTCTCGAAGCCCAGTCCCGCAAGCTCGAGAACGTACGGCAGCGTTTCGTTCGTCAGCGCGAGGGTGGAGGTCCTGGGCACGGCGGCGGGCATGTTGCCCACGCAGTAGTGCACGACGTCCCTGTACGCGAAGGTGGGTCTGCTGTGGGTCGTCGGTCGGCTGGTCTCGATGCAGCCGCCCTGGTCCACGGCAACGTCAACGATGACCGAACCCGGCTTCATCTTTTCGACCGTTTTTCTGCCGATCAGCATCGGCGCCTTGCCACCGGGTATCAGAACGGCGCCGATGATAAGGTCGGCGTACCGCGCGGAACGCTCGATGTTGTCGAGGTTTGACATGACGGTTATGACGCGCCCCCGCATGATCTCCTCGATGTACCTGAGCCTCGCTATGTTTATGTCAATAATCGTCACCGAGGCGCCAAGACCGACCGCGACCATCGCCGCCCCCTGCCCCACCACCCCCCCGCCGATGATGACCACTTCAGCGGGCGGAACACCGGCAAGACCGCTGAGGAGAACCCCCCGCCCGCCGTGACGCTTCTCGAGGTACTGCGCTCCCACCTGAACGGACATCCGTCCGGCGACCTCGCTCATCGGCACGAGAAGCGGCAGCGTCCCGTCGGCGAGTTGAATCGTCTCGTACCCGATCGCCGTGACCCCGGTCTCCATCAGGCGCCGCGTCAGCCCCTCGTCGGCTGCAAGGTGAAGATACGTGAAAATAAGCTGCCCCTCCCGCAAC
>JBFMFE010000039.1:0-2380 GCA_040752295.1 bacterium | reverse complement strand
GGGCTGGTGTGCAAACACCGCCTTGTTTCCCGCGCTCCGCGCGGGAGTGAAGGCGGCGATGACTCGCCGCAGTCCAAGGCGGATGACGTCGCAATCCATCGTGACGAAGAATGTGCGAAAGTTCACACTACGGAAACACGGAAAAATAATAAGATGGAACAGCAGGTGAAAAGGGCTGTGAAATGAGAATCATTTAAACACAGAAGCGCGGAGAAAAAGGTGTTATACGCGCCGCAGGCGCGATATAAATTTTCCGTGTTTCCGTGCTTCCGTGGTAAAAAGGGGCATTTCCTGGTTTTTCCGGATGTCCAACATAAAATGCTCTCGTTAGTAAGTCAGTGCTTATCGCAACGGGAATTGAATTCCCTTTGACTCATGATCTTGAGCAACTCGTAGAGATCGCCAAAAGCGGCGGTCTTGCAATTCCAGACAATATCTTTCAGATTGGCGCCTTAACCCCTTATGCGGTTGAAACACGGTACCCTGGTTATTGGGAGAAAATACTGAGGGGAGCAGTAAATAGTTCCAACAATCCTGTCTGCCGTTCCGGGCACGGCACATGCAGGCGCCTGGCGGCTGCCGCAAATTGAACCTGCCTGTGCCGAGCACGGCAGGCAGGTATCGAATATCGAACAGGGAACCGTGGAATGATAAAGGGAAAAACACTTCGTCATTCGATATTCCCTGCTCGCTGTTCATTATTCGTTTTTGACCGAACATCTAACCTATTTTGCGCTCCCCGTAGTAATTTAGGAGGATGTTGATGAAGCCCTGAGGCTTGCGAAACAGACGATATCCCGGGCAAAACGCGCACTTGAAAGACTGAAAGGAAAATAGTCCGCAAAGAATCCGAAATCGAGTTTGAGAAAACTTCCCGAATATGATCCGGAAACTGATAAATTTGATTCTGTTGCTAATAGCCAAAAATATCAAATCCGGCGGCGGCAGACAGGTTAGGGCAATGCCCACCCGCACAGGCAGGCATCGCACAGGCAGGCGGCAGACAGCCGTGGAGCGGGAACTAAAAAGTACGAAGGTTCACAGGATTTATTGAGACGATAAAAACACTTTTATCCTGTCCTTAAACCTGCCGCCGCGAGCGATCCCGCGCCCCCTCGCCCCCCTGCGCGCGACCACTCCGGCGCCCGCGGCGAGCCGCCCCTCGATCCCGTCCGGTATTTCAGCCTCGTAAGCCACACCTGCGCCCTCACGCGCCCATTCCCCGCGGATGGTCCCCCCGGGCGTCGGAACGCGAAACGATAAACCGCCAATCTCCGCGCAGCCCACAACGGCGGCGGGGTCGAACTCGAATACCGAGAACCCGCCTCCCGCGGGCTTTATTCCCGTCAGGCTCGTCGTCAGAACCTCCAGTATCCACGCCGACCAGGGATGGCACAGGCTGGGAAAAGCGCCCCTCGGCCTGCCGCCCCCTTCGCCGTACCATTCCCAGAACGTCGTGCCGGTGCCCTGCTCGAGCATCGGCAGCCACGTGCGCCTCGTGAGATCGAGGGCCTCCGCGAAACGGCGGTGCTTCATGAGCGCCGCGACCTCGTATGCCGCAAGCGCGGGCATCACCTTGCTGTTGTGCCTCCCGTGGAGCACGAGTGGAAACCGCCTGTCCGCCGAGAGCGGACCCCACTCCACGCGCAGCCTGTCCCTGATCAGGTCGAGCAGCCGGTGCGCCGCCTTTCCCCTTACGAAGTCGTACAGCGCCGCCTGGGCGTTCACCTCATGAGTGAAAGGGCTGTCTTCCATGGTTGTGTGCCTGAACCGCCCCAGGCGCGCGTCCCACAGATTGAAGGGCTTGAAACCCTTCTCGAATACGGCCTTCCTTATGCCCGCCGCCCGCCCGCGCCACCTGCCGGCGGCGCCGGGGTCGCCCATCACCTTCGCGGCGAGCCACGCCGCCTCCTCGTACGCCTTCGCCCAGATGAGGTTCGTCGCCCCGCTGAAACCGACCCTGCGGATCGTGTAATCCCACGACAGATCGTTGAAGAGGTTCGCGTAAAGGAGCGGCGTGCGGCTCTCCGGCGACGGTCTGGTCTGCGTCTCCAGCCACCCGAAGGCGTCGCCGACGTCGCCGAACACGCTCCTCACGAATTCGCCGTCGCCCGTGTGCACGTAATACGAATAGACGCCCCGGATCCACCACATGACGTAAACGGAAAAGGTGGACGTCGTCACCATGAGACCGGTCGCCGTGTTAAGAGGAAACGCGCCGTGGGGAATGTAACCTCTTTTGAACGCGTAAAAACCCTTCCCCTTCTGCGACAGAAGTGTCAGAAGCGAATCCCGCACTGCGTCCGGGTTCCACAGCGAGAGAAGGTACGAGGGTATGCTTATGCTCAGGTCCATGCTCCATACCGCCCTGTCCCTCTTC
>JBFMFE010000038.1:0-2014 GCA_040752295.1 bacterium | reverse complement strand
GCCTGCCTGCCGCAGGCAGGGAGACACCGCTCCGGATGAAAACGGACGGCGGGGGGAGTAACCGCGGTCAGACGACGAAATCGCGGTTGTCGGGGTCGGCGAGGTCGAGGACGCCGCCCACGCGGGAGGCGAACCTCTCGTCGGATGCGCTCTGTACCAGCAGGCAGGGGCGGAAGCGGTTCTGGAGTCTGACGACCTTCGCCTCCATCACCGGCTCCCTGCCATTTTCCTCGTACACGGGCAGGACCTCGCCCTCGTCGTAGGGTTTCACGCAGGAGAGGAATGCGCGGACGACCTCGCCGTCGAACCTGCGACCGGCGCCCAGGGCGATATGGTGGACGGCATGTCCCTTCGAGAGGCAGGAGGCGAGTTCGTCGAACGTGTCGCACACGGCGACGATGCGCGCGAAGAGATGGGGGTCTTTCTTGCGGTCGGGGTAGCCGGAGCCGTCGAGGCGCTCGTGATGCTTCTTTATGATGCTTCTGACGAGCGGTCGGTCGTCGAAGAGCGCCGGGAGGCGCTGTTTGAGCAATTCGTTCGTTTTGTCGGGGTGGGCGAGCAGCAGCGGCGGCACGTCCTTACCTGCGGGGGGGATGATCCTGGGCTGCTCGATGAGTGCGACGTCGTGGAAGAGCGCGCCGAAAAAGCCGCTGAGAACAAGGCTCATGTCGCTCTTTTTCTTCTCCGCGACGTCCGCCGCCGCGCGGTCCCTGCCGTAGATGTCGTAGTAGAGAACGAGGCTCTTTTCCCTGTCGGGGGTGACGCCCAGGTCTCTCAACTCCGGCTTGCTTCTGCTGCGCCACACCTCGACCGCGCCCGGTGAATCCGTCCTCTTCTTGTTCAGCGCAGCGAACGTTGCCGTCCAGTAAACGGCGGTGTTGACGAGATGGTCGTGGTAGGTGTTGTGGGCGCGCAGCTCGGAGGGATGAAGCAGTGTCTCTTCTATCCTGTCGTATGAAAAGAGCTTATCGAGCATTTCCGCGCAGGTGACGGCGAGTCCTTGGAGTTCCGCCTTGTAGCTCTTTTTCTCCTCTTTGAATATGCGCATCAGAAAGTGGTAAATCTGGTTCGCGTAGAACGTGGCGTTTCTCTCGAGTTCCTCCTCCTTGTCGAACAGGTCCAGGCGCGTGGTCACCCTGATGACCGCGTCCTCGCTCACGTCCCAGTTGGTGTGCAGCCCGCGCAGTATCGAGGGTGTGAGGATCCCCCTCGGGTCAACGAGTTTCCGTTTCGTGCGCCTGTCGCGTATGGGGTCGAGGGCGTAGTACACGACGTCCTCGCGCTCGAGTTTTTTGGCAAGCTCGGCGATGGTGAATTCTTCCCACGCCGGGGCTTCGTCCTGCGGCTGCTGTTCCACGGGTTTTCCGTTCATTCTTCTTTGACCGCCGGCGCCGCGCGTACGCCCGGGGCGCCGCGGCGCCGGTTTTCATGAATGATAATTCCGTTTTTTCACATCGTCAATCGGGGGCTAACGCAGCGCGTGAATGAAATTCCGCTTTTCTTTAAATATAATAATACCGGCGTGAAGCTGCTTCTCATAAACCCGCCCGTTCGCGAATGGGCGCTCCCGAACTGCTTCCCCTCCGGACTCGGCTACGTCGCGTCCTACGTCCGGAAGAACAACCCGGACTGGGAAGTGGAGGTCCTGGACGTGAACGCGCTTCGACTGCCCTGGGATGAGGTCGAGGAGTTCATAAGAGGCGCCGAGTACGATCTCGCCGGCACGGGCGGGATAATAACGGTCTACGGCTACATGAAACGGCTCGTCCGCGCGCTCAAGAAGCACCATCCGGACGGGAAGGTCATCGTGGGCGGCGCGTGCGCAACGTCCATCCCCCGCATCATGATGGAGAACAACCCCGTGGACGTCGTCTGCATAGGCGAGGGAGAGGCGACGTGCTCGGGGGTTCTGCGCGCGCTGTCGGGGGGGGCGGGCTGGACGGCGTGGACGGGATATGGTTCCGCGACGGCGGCGGCGGCATCGTGAGAACCCCTCCGCGGGCGCCGGCGCGCG
>JBFMFE010000037.1:0-4467 GCA_040752295.1 bacterium | reverse complement strand
CGCACCCGTCGGCGCTCACCATGCCCGCCAGCATCACAGCCAGCCTCCCGAGCACAGGCTCCATCACGTACCCCGTACGCGCCGCCCCCGCCGGCGTCACCCCGGAAACCGCGCCCCCGGAAAATCCCATGTTTTCCCCCGTCGTTCCCGCGTCCTCTTTCATAAAACCCGTCTCCCCGGAAACCATTCAGGACCCGCAAACGGACACGGCTTCCCCGTCCGCCGCGGCGCGCCGCACCGCATTCCCGCGCCGCCGACCTCCCCATCGGCGCAGAACACGCTCATCTACCTCTCAATTCCTTCTTTAAAACCTTCCCGATAACGTTCTTCGGAAGATAGGACACGAATTCCACGTACTTCGGGGTCTTGTATTTAGCGAGCCGTTCCTGGCAGAAACTTATGATCTCCTCCTCACTCACCACGCTCTTGTACTTTCTCACCACGAACGCCTTCACCTGCTCGCCCATAAGGGGGTCCTTCACCCCCACCACCGCCGCATCCACGACCTCGGGGTGCTTCATGAGAACGTCCTCCACGTCCTTCGGGTAAATGTTCAGTCCCCCGCGGATTATCATGTCCTTCTTGCGGTCAACCACGTACAGATACCCGTCTTCGTCCATCTTCCCCATGTCCCCGGTGTGCAGCCAGCCGTCAACGATAGTCTGCGCCGTCTCTTCGGGCATCCTGTAATACCCCTTCATCACAACAGGTCCGCTCACGCAGATTTCGCCCGCCTCGCCCCTGGGCAGAACGTTGTTCTCCTCATCCATGATCTCCACCCTCACGGTCTCGATAGGAAGTCCCACCGAACCGGGCTTGATCGGCTTCGTGTCGTAATGAACGGACACCGCAGGCGCCGCCTCCGTCAGCCCGTAGCCTTCGTATATCTTCCCCGGAAACTTCTCCTCGAACGCCCTGTAAACCTCCATCGGGAGGGGCGCCGCCGCGCACAACCACACCTTCATGCTGCTCAGGTCGTACTTCTCACCCCCGGGATGGTTCAGCATGTACGCGTACATCGTCGGCACGCCGGTCATGATCTCGACCCTGTACTTCTCGATCAGCCTGAAAACCGCCTCCGTGTCGAACCATTTCACCAGTATCCCTTTTCCCCCCAGCATGAATCCGCCTATCATCACCGTCAGCCCGTACGCGTGCGCGAGCGGCAGAACCACCAGGCTCACGGTGTCCTTCGTCACCATCGTCAGCGACGCCGTCGAACCCCGCGCGTTCATGTACAGGTTGTTGTGCGTCAGCATCACGCCCTTCGGCTTCCCGGTGGTGCCCGACGTGTACAGGATCACCGCCAGATCGTCCTCCGACATCTCCTCGATCCCCTCGTCCGCCGGAGATTCCTCCACCAGCCTCTCGAACCACACCGTCCCCGGCGTCTCCTTCTTCCCCATGCAGATGACGTGTTCCACAGTCCCGACGCCCTCCGCCGCCTTCTTAATCTTGTCCGCAAGCTCTTCCGACGTGATGATCGCCTTCGCGCCGGAATTCTCCAGTATGTACCTCACCTCGTCCGCCTGGAGCACGAACAGAACGGGTATGACCACCCCCCCGATCTTCAGAACCGCCGAATACGAAACCAGCACTTCCGGGCAGTTCGGCACGCTCACCACCACCTTGTCCCCCCGTTCCAGCCCGAGTTTCCTCAAACCCCCTGCAAGGCGGTTCCCTTTCTCCTGTATGTCAACGTTGCTGTACTCCCTGTCCTCGAAAACAAGCGACGCGTACTCGCCGAACTTCTCAAGGTTCTCCCTCGCCACCTCGATAAGGTTCATTTTCCGCCCCTCCTGTAATTACGCGTGAAAATCATACCCGCGCCCTTCCCGCCGCGCCTGGAGAGCAGTAACCCCGCCCCCCTTCACCCGCCCGACCGCTTTTTCTCCGTCAGCGACTTCCACAGCCTGAACGCCTCGAACCCCGCGTCGAGCACGTGCCCCCTCGCGCGCATCCGCGACCGCCCCAGGGCGGTCTCCCTCGGCAGCCGCCGCCCCGCCGGCGGAAGAGGCGCCCAATCCGAGTGCGGCTCCACCTGGTACCAGTACGCGACGCTCGCGTAGTCGCTCCCCGGCACGTCGTTCGTGCCCCCGTGCTCGAGCGTCACCCTTATCTCCCTCTCGAACGGCACCGGGTCCGGCACGTGAAACCTGTACGCCGATATCCGCGCCCGCAGCCAGTCCTTCACCGTCAGCCCGTGATACGGACCGGCAAACGTCCCCTTCTTGAAATACCACCCGCTGTTGAAGTAATCCTCCGTCCCCGTCCCGTGCAGCGCGGGCGGATGCCCCTCGCCGTCAACGTATATCATCTCATCGCCCTCTAAAAACCAGAACCTCATCCACAGAAGCGGCGTCATCCGCGGCACGCCCTGCATGTGCATGAAACACCCGGCGTAGTGCCCCCGCCCATCTGCCTTGAGTATCGTGTAATTCTCCCCCGCTCGCGTCGTCTCCCGGTTCCACCTGGCGTGAAAATACCCTACCCCCTGCGGCGCCTCACTGAACCTGTGATACTGTATCGCGTAATAAACCGTCGTGTGCCTTTTTTCGGACTCGACTTCAATCTCGAACCGCGCCGACTTCTCGAACGGCATGGGGAAATAACTGTAAAACCCACCGCTGGACATCCCCAGCGGCTCCGAACAGAAATGCGTGTATCTGCAGAACCCCGCCCCGAAAAAATCGCCCGCCGGACACTCTATGCTCGGCGCACTCTCGCCGTCCCAGTAGCCCCTCAACACCATCGTCCGGTATATGTACGGATCGGGCGACGTCACCGTCATCCATATCCGCGATACGCACCCGGGTCCCTCAAGCTCGGCGATCGTCCGCCTCTCGCCGGCGTCCAGAACCACGTAATCGTCGTTCCCTCCCGTCCGGTCGTAGCTCGATTCCTGTGCGCTGCGGTAATCCTTCAGGTACGGCAGATGGCTCGTCATCCGCGATGAATCCATGCGCTCACGCCCCGTTCCCCGGAATCCGGCGCGGGCGTACAACCGCGTCCCGTACTCTCCCGCGGAAACCGCCGCCGCGCCGTCTCGATTATATCACCCGCGCTCACACGCGGGCAACACCGCCCGGCGGCGTTTTGCGCGGTTGCCTGCACACCACCGAACAACCCCCGCTCACTCCTGATTTCTCTGAACGCTTTTAATGGTAAGTTGCGGGTGGAGTGAACGTGTGATTTCTGTGGAAAGGGAGGAAACCTTCGGTCGTTTAATTCATTTTCTTACAATTTCACGCCTGCGCAGCTTGAGTCCGTACTTCTTTTTGAAAGCTTCCGCTTTCTCCCTTGTTCTCTTTATCTGCTCTTCAACCGACAAGCCCTTGCTTTCCTCAAGCTGTTTCTCCCGTATTTCATGCAGCAGTTTCATCATTTCAGGCTCTCCGGACTCCATTATGCAAGCACCTCCATCACCGTGCATATTTTTATTTCCTTATACCCCTCGAGAGAATTTACAGCGTTGACCCCCATGATGGTTTTTTCCTTCACAATGTGCGCCAGGTTCCAACTTATCAGAAAATCCATATTGTTCGCCGTGGCAAAAGCCACATGAATAAGATCGCGATGTGCCTTGTTCGGAATCAATCCGGCTTCAGCATATTTTTTGGCCGGTTCATCTATTTCTTTGGAGCGTTCCAGTTCTTCAGGATCGAGTTCGGAAATTAGTCCGTGCAACCTTTCCTGAATGTATTCGGGAGCATCGTTGATCTCCTCGATCACCAGGTCTGAAATGTACAATTCATATTTTGCACTTTCAGCAACTTTGGCAAAGAATAATTTTGTATAATTCTTCTTCTCCGGCGCATCGTCCGCGAAAAGAAAATTCCAGACTGACGTCTCGATGTAGAGTTCAACTTCTTCACGATTTTATTTTACTTCAATCCGGGATTTCTTTCCAGCGAGGACGGATTTGCCGAGCATCAGAAATCAAGGTTTCAAATTCCAAACCGCGAGAACCGACACCTGTAATCCTGTCCCCTGTGCCCCGTATATATTCAATTTTCCAGCCCTGCCCCCATACGCTTCTGATCCATTCTCCCCTCTGAGCCCATTCTACTCGGGGGTATCAATTTTCAATTTTCAGGCTGACCCCATTCTTGCGCTGCGGAAAGGGAACTCACACGCCGCGGCTTCGCGTCACTTTTCGACTACCGCATGAAATGGATACACGAGGACATAAAACACGTGGAGATATTGCCGCCCCCCCGCGAACCCGGCCCCGCCCGCTCTTATTGAGGTTTGCATAAGTAATGGAAAGTTTCCTCTCTCCTAAATTGCCTGTTGACAGGCTGGAAGCCTGTCCCACAATTACAAGAGAATCCTTTTTAACCTAACTTACCCCCGCCCGGCAAAGAAGAATCCGCATGAACAAAGGGTAATTGTTCGAAAACGGCTTTCCCGTTAGTTACAACCGGGATACTTCACCCCGAGAAGGCGAAGGATTTCGGCATGTTC
>JBFMFE010000036.1:0-2983 GCA_040752295.1 bacterium | reverse complement strand
GGGGGAGGCGGCGCCTCACTTCCTCGACGTCGTCTTTCAGGAAGCCGTCCGCGGGGGCGGTCCCGCCGCGGGCATTGACCACTGCTATCCGCAGGGCGTGTGCGTGCAGGCGGTGGCGCCGGTCCGCAGCGGCGGCGAGACCGCGGGGTACGTCCGTGCGGCGACGCGCATAGACGACGGTTTCGCCGGGAGGTTCAGCGCGCTGACCGGCGCCGAATTTCTTCTGTTGAGGAACTCGAGGCTGGCGGCAGGCTCCATCGCCGCCGGCGCCGTTTCACTGCGCGAGATAGACCGCGTTTCGAGGGGTCTCGCCCTGCTCGAGCCTGGCGCCGTGTCTGCTGACAGGCAGGCGGCGGAGGCGCCGCCGCCCTCGTTCAACGTGAAAGCGGGTGAAGAATCGTATGTTTTCAGGGCGCTGCCCATGCGGAGCGCGGGCGGGGAGGTCCTCGCGTGGAAGCTGATCGGACGCGCCTCGACGGGGATCGTCCGCGCATGGCGGCGGGCGCTGTGGACCATGCTTTTCATCACACTGTGCATACTGCCGGCGGGCATACTCGTCGGCGCGGGGACGGCGCGGAGGCTGACCCGCCCCCTGCGCGTTCTTCTGGAAGGCGTCCGCAGGATCACGGGCGGGGACCTGGACGCCGCAATCGGGCTGTCCCGCCGCGATGAAATCGGCGGCATCGCCGACGCCTTCAACGAGATGACGCGCGCGCTGCGGGACAGGGAAAACAGGCTGAGGGAAGCCGCCGTGGAGCTGAGGCGCAACCAGGAGCAGATCATACGGTCGGGCAAACTCTCCGCGATAGGCGAACTGGCGGCGGGAGTGGCGCACGAGATAGGGAACCCCGTCAGCGCGATCTCCGGGTACGCGCAGCTGTTGAGGAAAAAGACCGCGGGCGATCCCCGCGCCGGCGAGTACCTTGCCGAGATCGAGAAGGAAGCGGATTTCATAGCGCGGATAATACAGGACCTGCTGGACTTTTCGCGACCCGCGCCGCCCGGGGTGGAAAGCGTTGACGTGCACGACGCCGTGGAGACCGCCCTCCGCACCGCCTCCGCGCTCCCGGCTTTCGACAGGGTGGAAGTCGTGAAGGAGTACGACTCGGTCCCCGCCGTGACCGGCAGACCGGAGGAACTGGCGCAGGTATTTTTGAACCTCGTACTCAACGCGGCGCAGGCGATGCCCGGCGGCGGGAGGCTCGTTGTGCGCACCGGACGGTCCGCCGCCGGCGGCGTGGAGATAACGTTCGAGGACGAAGGGGGCGGCATCGCGCCGGAGATACGGGAGAGGATATTCGAGCCTTTTTTCACGACAAAGCCGCCGGGGGAAGGGACCGGGCTTGGGCTGTCCATAAGCTACCGCATCGTCGAGAAGTACGGCGGCAGGATCGAGGTCGAGTCCGAGCCGGGAAGGGGAAGCGTTTTCCGGGTGGCGCTTCCGGTCCGATATTAAAGCTGCAACGCTGGATCGGCCGCGGATTGCCTGCCCGCCGCGTTGCCCGCCCGCAGGCAGACAGGCGGCGCAGGCATGCGCGGACTGTGCGGCGGGACGATGATTGAAAGCGAAAAAACGAATATCGAACAGTGGATTTCAAACGTCGAATGAAAGAAAAAGAAGACGGTCTGATGGTGAACTTTCGCACTTTTTGGTTCCCATTCCACGGAGGAAGTTTTAAAGGCAGATGAATTTTATGTATGTCCGATGCAAATCCGATCATTCGAAAAATCAATATGTGCGAAGCGCCTTGGAGTGCGGTGATTTATCACCGCTTTGCCTTTGCCGGCGATTAATCGCCGGCATTAAAAGCGGCGCTGAAGCGCCGCAGTCCAAATTTGCAATAAGCGCGAAGCGCCCTAAAGTGCGGGCGAGCGTGCGACGAAGAAGGAACACATGTCTGCGAGCGCCGTGCCTGCGCCGCCGGCCTGTGCGGGTGGGCATCGCCCGCAGGCAGACAGGGCAGGCAGGCGGCTGACGCCGCAACTCATCGTGACGAAGAATGCGCGAAAGTTCAATGATGCTTTCTTCATGAAAAACGAAGAACTTCGGGGATAGTAACACAGGTCATGAACGGTTCCGTTCTGGTCGTTGACGACAAGGAAAACGTGAGGAAACTGCTTTCGGCGCAGCTTCGCGAGGACGGTTTCGACGTTGACGCAGCCGCCGGCGGCGAGGAAGCGCTGGAGATGTTCGCCGAACGCGCCTACGACGTGGTGATCACCGACATGCGGATGCCGGGCATGACGGGGCTTGAGGTCATCGGCAGGGTGCGGGAGATCAGCCCCGACACCGCCGTGCTGGTCATCACCGCCTTCGCCGACGTTGACAACGCCATCGCCGCCATGAAGGCGGGTGCGGCGGATTACCTGAAGAAGCCGTTCAAGCTCGAGGAGATACGCGCGGCGGTGGAAAAAGCGATGCAGGCGGGGCGGCTCATGCGCGAGAACCGTCTTCTGCGCGCCGAGATCGAGAAGAAGTACAGTTTCGCGAACATCATAGCCGACAGCGACGGGATGCGCGAGGTCTTCGCCCGGATCGGGAAGATCGCCGGCGCCGATTCAACGGTGCTGATCACCGGGGAGACGGGAACCGGCAAGGAGCTTGTCGCCCGCGCCATCCATCGCAACAGCCGCCGCGCGCACGCTCCGTTCGTTGTCGTGGACTGCGCATCAATCCCGCCGACTCTGCTCGAAAGCGAGATGTTCGGACACAGGAGGGGGGCGTTCACGGGCGCGGTTTACACAAAGCGCGGGATGTTCGAGGCAGCCGACGGTGGAACCCTCTTTCTGGACGAAGTCGGCGAACTCAGTCCTCCGCTCCAGGGAAAGCTCCTGCGCGCGCTCCAGGACGGCGGGATCTGCCGCGTTGGGGACACCGAGACGAGGCACGTGGACGTGAGGGTGATCGCCGCGACGAACAAGGACCTCGAGCGTGAGGTCGCCGCGGAAAATTTCCGCAAGGACCTTTTCTTCCGCATAAACG
>JBFMFE010000035.1:0-8565 GCA_040752295.1 bacterium | reverse complement strand
CAAGCGAAGGTTTGTATGCAGCCGATGCGGATTTAAATAAGGATGGCAGGCTCGATGTACGTGATCTTGGATTGCTGAAGATGTACTTTGTGCAAGAGGATCAATGATCTATGGTCCTTTGGGCAAGCTGGGAGGTCTGAACAAAGGTGAGCAAAGCCGGTAAAGGGATGTTTTTACTGTCCCTTTATTTTTTTTGTTTTTCAATGTCAGGCATCTCCTTTGCGGGAATCTGCCTCCTCCCCCTGAACAACGGCGCGACGCGATGCACGACGACCGGCACGCCGTGCGAGACCTACGCGAACAGCGATATTCTCCAGTACACAACCGCCGCCGCCGACGGCAACACGACGTCTCTCATCACCATCGAACACCAGCAGAACAGCGCTGCCGATCCGGAGCCTCTCGTTGTGGATATTTGCTACCAGAATATAAGCCCGAATCCGGGACAGCAGAACAACGCTTACACGGTTGACAGCTACGAAATAAGAATTGACTACAGCAACATAAAGGCCCCTGCTCAGGCGACTGATTGCAAGTGGTATTGCGACCCGGCGGCCGAAACCTGCGAGAGCTCCTGGGGTAATTTTGGGAGTGGTGATGTTTTTACTTCTTCCGATGACTGTGTTAACGCAAGCGGGTATGTAAAAGGCGTGGTTGCTAACTTTGATACTGTGAATACAAAGGGATTATACACAAATGAGATACTCGGGAGGATCACTTTTGCCGGGTCCAATGTTGATTCCTTACCGGATGCAAACCTTGGTGATCCTACCTTTCCTCCTGCAAATACAGGTTCGTTGCAGCTTCAAAGCTCTGTGACATCCTACGTTATGAGTTTTACAGGCACTGATATATCAGGACCCGATTCCACCAGTGGGACCACTTTATACAATACCGACGTACGAACGATACTCCCCCAGTGCACCGTCTCCTCCTTCCCCGCATCCACGCCGAACTCCTGCACCCCGACCACTCCCTCCGAGTGCGCCGGCTCCACCTTCCCCATTGACGGTACCGTCACGCTCAACTGGGGCATACCAACGTGCTCGCCAACCTCCTGCGGAACCGTCACCTACGACGTTTACTACGGCGGTACCAAAACCGGCGGCGGAACCGCCGTCGCTACGTGCGCCGCTATCTCCCCCACAACCTGCACCGCCTCCATCGCCGACCTCATCGCCTCCGCCACCTCCACAACGTCCACACAGTTCTACATCTACGCCAACACCGGCTGCGGCGAAAGCGAGCTTGACGGCTCGAGCTACCTCATCGCTTGCCAGTGCGGCGAGGCGCCCAACATCACTTCCATGACAACCCTCCCCTCCGCAAGCCCGCTCTGCGCAAGCGACGTCACCATCGCCGGCAAGTTCTCGGACGCCGACTCCCACCCCTACGCAAGCAACATTACACTCACCCTGTACTACGGAAACGCCACCGGAACCTACCAGTTCCCTCAAACAAAGGTGATCTGCTCCCCCACGGGAACACAATGCACAAGCGCTTCCGCGGCGGGTCAGGAATCTTCCTTCTCCACGACAATCCCAAAAGAGGTCGTACAGGATGATATACCCTTCTACTGGGGCGTCTCCATCGAGGACGAACTCGGTCTCGAATCCGGAACGCAATACCCGCCCGGCTTCGATAAGACGTCCGACAAAGCCGCGCAGATAACCGATTGCACCGTCTCCCCATACCTCGACTTCGCCGCGGGCAAGGAACCCTATCCCAATACCTTCCCGTTCTCGCCCACGGGTAACAACAGAGTCGTCATCGGCTTCGAGACGCTCGACAAAGCCGCCGTGACAATGCGCGTCTTCGCCCCCGACGGCACACTCATAAAGATCGTCGGCGACAACCCCGCCGACCCCTCCGCCTTCGACTTCGAAACCGTCACCAAGGACGAGTGCAACTGGGGACACGGCTGCTCGTGGGACGGCGCCGACTACAGGGGCGGCGCCCTCGTCGCCAACGGTCTCTACTTCATACACATCCTCGCCACCGGAACCTCCGACTCCAAGTACCCCGGGCAGACCATCGAAGTGAAAAAGGGCATCGTGATCATGAAATGACCGAAGACGGAGAAATATGAAGCGATTCCTGAAAACCGCCCTCTTGCTCTCCGCCGCCCTCGCGCTGCCGGCGGCGCTCATCACCCCCGCGTGGGCGAAAACGAAATCCCCCTTCACTCCACGCGGCGTCCGACCCCAGGGCATGGGCAACGCCTTCGTCGCCGTCGCCGGCGACATCAACTCCATATACTGGAACCCGGCGGGGCTTGCCCTCATCAAGCGCGGCGAAAGCCAGCTCATGATCGAACACCAGGACCTCTACGGCTTCGGCGTGGACGAAAATTACGTCGCCTTCGCGCAGAATAAGTTCGGGTTCTCCTGGAGACACACCGGCGTCGGCGCCGATTTCCTCTTCGGCGCGGACTGGTCCGAAAACGTCTTCACGCTCTCATACGCCCATCAGATGGACCCCCAGCTCTACGCCGGCGCCTCCCTCAAGTACCTCAAGCAGACCTTCAAAGCCCCGACCGACGCGACAACCAAAGGCTCCTCCGCCATGGACGTCAACGGCGACGGCTACGCCGCGGACGTTGGCTTCCTGTACGTCGTGTCGAAGGACACGACGGCGGGCGTCGCCGTCCGTGACATCTTCGGCGAAGCCGAAGCCGAGGGCATCCCCGGCGGATACAAGGACCGCTACGAACCCATCGTCTCGTTCGGCTTCTCGCGCACGCCCTCCGAAAACATAATCCATTCTTTTCAGCTCGACCACGTGGCGGAAGAGTGGCGCGTCAGCCTTGGCGTTGAATACAAGCTCCAGCGCGAAATCATCCTCCGCGCCGGACTCGAGGACGAGGTCATCACGGCGGGTCTCGGCTTGATGTACGAGGACTGGGAAATTGACTACTCCTTCAAAAACAAGCCCTCCCAGGGACTCGACAAAACACAGCGCTTCGGCGCAATCGTCCGATTCTGAACACCAATTTTTTTAAAATCAGTAGATAGTAGAAAGTAGAGAGTAGATAGGGAAAATACAAGTTCTTATGGTGGTTGATGTGGCGAAGATAAAGGATTTTACCGATTTGAGCGTGTGGCGGAGAAGTCATGGCGTTGTGTTGGAAATATACAGAATAACTAAAACGTTTCCCTCCGAGGAAAAATTCGGGCTTGTCCGCCAGATGCGTAGAGCGGCGGTGTCCGTTCCCGCAAATATCGCCGAGGGCTTCCGCAAAAAAGGGAAAAAGGACAAGGCAAACTTTTACAACATTGCACAAGGCTCCCTGGAGGAAGTCAGATACTATCTTATCCTCGCAGAAGACCTCGGCTGCTCGAAAACAAATGATGAATTGCGCTCGAACATCGAAGAGATAAACAGGATGCTATATGGTTTAATCGAATCGCTGAAATAGTCTTCCCCTGTCTACTATCTACCTTCTACTCTCTACTTTTTTAGTATATGGAAACCGATAAGATACTCTTTCTCTGCACCGGGAATTCCGCACGCAGCCAGATGGCGGAAGCCTTCGCCCGCGCACAGGCGCCCCGCGGCGTTGAGGTCTTCAGCGCCGGAATCGCGCCCGCCGGCGTCAACCCCCTCGCCGTGAAGGCGATGGCTGAAATCGGGTTCGACATATCGTCCCACGTCTCGAAGGACCTCGCCGCGCTCCCCACGCGCCGCTTCGACGTCGTCGTCACGCTCTGCGACCACGCAAGACAGGTCTGCCCCGTCGTACCCGGCGCGAACGCCTCCATACACTGGAACCTTCCCGACCCGGCGGCGGCGTCCGGCTCGGAAAACGAGAGACTGGAGGCGTTCCGACGCTCGCGCGACCGCATCCGCGCCCTCGTTGACGATTTCTTCAACCGCGGCTACTTTGCAGCCCTCGCCTCGATGAAACGCAGCTTCAAAGCCGTACTCGACAACCTCACCGACGGCATCATCGTCCACGACAACCAGCGCACAATCGTACATTTCAACAGCGCTGCCGAAAGGATAACCGGCTTCGCCGCCTCCGAGGTCCTCGGGCGCGACTGCCGGGAGGTCTTCCCCGGCGGACTGTGCGCCGAAAAATGCAGGTTCAGGGACGGCATCCCCGGGGCGGCGTGCGCGGCGTACTCCCTGAACCTCGTGACCAGGGACGGCGAGACCCGCCGCGTTGAGATGTCCGTCGTTCCCATGATCGGCGGCGACGGCGCGCCGATGGGCGTCATCGCCTCTTTCAGGGACGTCACCAGACTGCTCGAACTCGAAAAGGAACTCGGCAGAACCAGGCGGTTCGCGGGCATCATCGGAAGCGATGCGAAAATGCAGGAGGTCTTCGCGCTCATCGCCGAGGTCGCCGACACCGACGTGCCTGTGCTCATACAGGGCGAGACCGGAACCGGAAAGGAACTCGTCGCCGCCGCCGTCCACGGCGAGAGCCGCCGCGCCGGCGCGCTCTTCGTCCCCGTCAACTGCGCCGCTCTCCCCGAGGGTATCATCGAAAGCGAACTCTTCGGTCACGTCAGGGGCGCCTTCACCGGTGCCGTCAGGGACAAAAAAGGCCGCTTCGAACTCGCCGACGGAGGCACAATCTTCCTCGACGAAGTAGGCGAACTCTCACCCGCGATTCAGGTCAAACTCCTCCGCGTCCTTCAGGAAGGAACCTTCGAACGCGTCGGCGGCGACAACACCATAAAAGTCAACGTCAGGGTCATCAGCGCCACCAACCGCGACCTCATGCGCCTCGTCGCCGACGGCGCCTTCCGCCAGGACCTCTTCTACCGCCTCTGCGTCGTCCCCGTCACCATACCCCCGCTGCGCGAAAGACGCGGCGACGTCCCGCTCCTCGCCGAGCATTTTCTCATGAAAGCCGCCGAAGGCGGCGGCGCGGACAGTGTCGTGTTCTCGCGCGACGCCGTTTCCGTACTCATGGACTACCACTGGCCGGGTAACGTCCGCCAGCTCCAGAACGCCGTACAATACGCCCTCGTCAAATGCAGGGAAGGAGTCATAAAACCGGAACACCTGCCGCCCGAAATCGTCATCGGACGGCGCGTCGTCCTCGGAAAAAAACAGGGACCGCGCTTCAAACTGACCGGCGACCGTGTCCGCGACGCGCTCGAAAAATCGGGAGGAAATAAGGCGAAAGCGGCAAAAATCCTCGGCGTGGGCAGAGCCACCCTCTACAGGCACCTCTCGAGGCGGAACAACGATGCTTGACGTATCGTCCGCCTTGCCTGCATCAAAAATGTTTCACGAAACAGATATGTATCATTATTTGTGATACACACCCCCCTCTTTTGTCCCCCTTGAAAATATCCCTTCAAAAACTCATTTTTTAAACATTCATCAATCGCGAAATCCTTTATCATAGCGAGCGTCTCATTATTTGGTACAAAACGAGACACTCGGCGCTCAGGGCAATACAACTGCAAAAGAATAAAAAAGCCCTTTTGTAAACCTCGTTTTTTCCGCAATCCACGTCCCAGCACTGCTCGGCACGGTTCTTGCCCATCAGCATTCAAACGTTAAAGAGCGGCACGGCGGATGGAAAAACTCAAACCGTGCAACGAAAAAATTCAAAAGGCGCTCGGTCTCGCCCGCGAACTGATGATCCTTGCGGATGAGGGCGACGAGGCGAGAGACGACGACAGCTGCGGCGTGCTTTACGGCGTCATCAGGGACAGCGCTTACAGGATCAAAGAGCAGGCAGAGAAGGAGAAAAAAAAGCATCAGGACAGCGGAAAGTGGGGATGATGCCGACCAACGGTTCCGGAAACCGGACGGATGAAAGTTGGGGAGGTGACACGATGAACGACGGACGGGAAGACATGGTGTCTCTCATGGAGCGGGAAAAGGATTTTCTGTGGGCGAGAGCGGTGGGTCTCACGCGAAAGCGAGAGGACGCCGAGGACCTTCTTCAGGACACCCTCATGAAGGCTTACGTCGGAAGGGACGGCTTCGAGCCGGGTACGAACTTCCGCGCGTGGATCGGAAGGATCATGCTCAACACGCAGATAAACAACCACAACAGGAAACACGACGAACTCGCGGGCGATTTTTCGTCCGGTCACATGGACAACGTCATCTACGACCCCGCGGGCGCCGACGACGCTTCCCTCACCGACAACCCCGAAAAGGTGTTCTTTTTCAGCCACGTGGACAGGAAAATCACCGAAGCCCTTTACTCGATTCCGGAGTCGTTCAGAATCCCGTTTTCCCTCTACCATTTCGAGGGTTACGCCTACGAGGAAATCGCCGACAGGCTCGCCCTGCCGGTCGGAACGATAAAGTCGCGCATTTTCCGTGCGCGCAGGTTCCTGAGGGACAGGATACGCGGCGGAAGGGACAGGACGCTCGCGCTTTCGGCTTGAACCCCAACTTTATTTTCCCAGATGAAACCTTTTCAACTTTCCGGTATTGCAACCGCTCAGTTATTGCATCATGCCCCCCGGTTCACTGATCCCCCGACCTCTTGATCCCCTGATCCCGCTGATCCCCTGATCCCCGGTTTAAACCATGCACCGAAAAAACTGCCTTTGAATTCCGAAATTTTTTTTCCTTAAGATATTGATTGCCGTATAAACGGAAATATATAATCGTGAAAACCTATGAGATGATTGAGGTGAGGTTATGAAGGAAGTCCGAATTTTGCTTGTGTTTTTCGTTTCCGCGGTTCTTTACGGCGCCGCCTTCTCCGAAAGCGGGGGCAAGGCGGGCGCCGCCGCGGTTCAGCCTCTCGCGGTCGTCGCCGCGTTCCACGGGAATGCAGCAGGAGAAGCCGCGCCCGTCGCCGTCGCGCAGAAGGTTCAGGCAGCCGAGGAAAGCGCCGTCGGCGGAAACATACTCAACCCCCTTCCCGGCGAGGAGATAGTTGACCGCCAGCCCATGATCGGCATAAAGCTCCCCACGCTCGACCCGCCGATCTCGCACGGGAGCATACGCCTGTTCTTCGACGGAAACGACGTGACGGGCGAGACGCAGGTGAGCATCGAGTACATCTTCTACACGCCGCCCGTCCCCCTCGCCATCGGAGTGCACAACGTCCGCGTAACGTACTCGGACATCGAGGGAACCGCGCAGCCGACTCTCGAATGGTTCTTCAGCGTGGTCGCGAAACCGAGGGTCGCCGCCCCGCCTGTGAAAGTACCCCTCGAACCGGTCGTGTCAACCTCCGGCAAGCTCACGCTGAAAGCCGGCAACGTGTTCTTCAACAACGCCGCGCGCGGCACAAGCTATCCTTCCACCGACATAAAGTACAAGGAAAGCCCCATTTTCACGCAGATTTTCGACTTCACCCACAAAGCCTACGGAAAGACGCTCACCGGGCACTTCGACCGCTCAATCGAGTAAATCACCGGCAGAGCCAACGACCGCGGCTACCTTAAGTTCATTGACGCAAGCAAGAACATCACCCTCGGCGACTTCACGACGAGCGTCGCCGAATACAGCGAGTACACCATCTCCGGCGTGCTTATGAGGGGCATGAAGAACGTCCAGGTCACGCCCAGGGGCAAGCTGACGGCTTTCACGGGGCGCTCGCAGGAACCCCACAACGAACGGAACAAACGGTTCACCCACGGGGCGATCTTCGAATTCCCCAAAAAGCCCTCTTATTCTTCCAAGCTCATCGCCCTCACCTCGCGCGAACTCGGCGGCGGCTCGAGCGTCCCCAGAACCGACAGGATCGTCAGCCTCACCACCGACTACACGTATAACCCGCGATTCTCCATCTACTCCGAGATCGCCACCGACAAACACGGCGAATTCGGCGCGGGTTCATTCTCCGGCAGGGACTCCGCCACGAAGTTCCATGGAAAATACTCAAAACCCCCGTTCGAACTCACGGCGGGACGCCGCAACGTTGGTCCCAACTTCAATCCCACCACGCTCGGAACCTTCATCGAAAAAGACCGTGAAGGCTCCTACATGACGTTCAAGTACGTCCCCTCCAAGCGCTGGAACTTCGCCACCTTCTACGACGACTACCACAACAACCTCCACCACAACCTCACCGGCGACCTCACGCTCAAGACCACCAACTCCATCTCCTCGGTCGCCTTCTCAACGAGCCGCTATCCGAACATCTCCTACCGCTACGGCAAGCTCTACTCGCTCACCGACGGACCACGCAACATCAACGGCACCTCACTGAGCGAATCCACAACCGAAAACCTCGTCTTCTCCGTCCTCCTGCCGGAAACCACCGCCTTCGTCGGCTCGCGCTTCACTTCCGTCATCTCAAGGTACGACATAGACCGCAGAACCATCTCCAGCGGCGTCGGCTCCGTCCTCGAACTGCGCTCCGACACCCGCAACCACACGCTCTCAACGCGCTACAAAGCCTTCGCCACACTCGCTCTCAACACCTCGATTTACAAGTCCTTTTCCGACAACGTCTCAACCGCGCACAAGATGGACGCCACACGGATCAACACCGACACCCTGAACCTCCAGCTCAACATCGTACCGTTCAAGTTCGTAACGGGATTCAATTTCCGCCGCTCCGCCAAAAACACCATCACCACAGACTTCCAGGCGGCGGGTCCCGTCACCAACCTCACGGCCAGCACA
>JBFMFE010000034.1:0-24763 GCA_040752295.1 bacterium | reverse complement strand
AGGCGCTGTCCGTTGCAATGGGCTGGTACTACAGTGGCGCCTCGAAGGGGTACATGGGATTTCCGTCGCGCGCGAGCGCGGAGTTCGGCGCGGCGGTGCGGCAGGCGGCGACGGGGATACTCGTCGAAATGCTCGAGGATTCGCTCCTGAAGGGCAAGACGCCGAAGGCGGGTCCGGGGATGTACCTGGCGCTGAAAATCCTGACGAACAAAAGACTTTTCACCCTGTTCGAGAAGCGGAAATAACGTGCGCAGCGCGTGTGCCGGGGCGGTGTTCCCCCATCCCTCAGAGCAGCCCGTCGAGGGACGAGGTGAGCTTCTCGTACGGCACGAAGCCGACTACACGCGAGGATTCTTTTCCGCCCTTGAAAAATACCACCGTGGGTATTCCGCGTATGCCGAACTCGGTAGCGATCTGCTGCGCGTTGTCGGTGTTGATCTTGAACACCCGCGCTCGTCCGCGGTAGTCTTCCGCAAGCTTTTCGATCAACGGCGCCATCATTTTGCACGGTCCGCACCAGTCGGCGTAGAAATCCACGGCGACCGGCTGGGGGGAGCGTTTCACTTTTTCGTCAAATTCCTGAGCGTTGATGTGCAGATCGGACATTCGATACCACCTCCTGAAGAATTTTTCCGCCGGGCGCGCCGGGCGGGGGGACACAAAGGCTTTCATGGAGTCTGGCGAGGTTTTCGGTGAAGCGCTCCCGGAACCGGGTCGAGCGCATGTCGTTCAGGCGCAGAACGACGGCGTCCTCCCCGTTGTCCCTGTAGTAGCGCTTCCGCACGTAATCGGGTTGGAAAAGGTACCGTGAGTAGAGGCGCCTTGCCGGTACGTTCGAGCGCCGCACCTCGAGGAAGGCGTACACGGCGCCGCTCCCGGCGGCGCGCTCGAGCATGTTCACGAGAAGCCGCTCCCCGATCTTCCGCCTCCTGTAACCCGGAGACACTGCGAGGTTTGTGATATGAGCCTCGTCGCAGACTATCCACATTCCGCCGTAACCCAGCACCTTGCCGTCCGTTTCTGCGACGATGTAGTGAGCGCAGCGGTTCCGGACGATTTCGCTCATGAGGCACTCGCGTGACCATGGACGGGGAAAAGAAGCCACCTCGATGGCGTAGACTTCGTCGAGGTGTTCGAGCGCCATCGGAACGATAGCGAGTTTTTCCCTGACGTTCGCCTCAGCGTCCGGCTCTATCATTTCGGACACATTATAACTCATAACGACGCAGCCGTCCCGATGTCCGCCGTTTGCGGACGGCTCCCGCGAAGTTCATCCGCCGGCGGGGTCGCGCCGCGGCAACGCCTCGTTCCGGCGCGTTTTTTCAGCGGCGTCCGGGTCGGCGCGGGCGGGGCAGAGGTACTCGGGTTGCACCTGGTCGAAGGGTTTTCCCTTGCCCGCCCGCAGCAGCGGCCCGGCGATCCGGCAGAGCGTGGCGGCTCTCGGGAAGGAGCGTTCGGGCGGCGCGAGGGTGAACACAGCGGCGGGGAACGCCGCCGTGTCCAGCTTTTCCACGCCGCCTCCCGTGACGTAGGTCTTTTCCGCCGTTTTTTTCGCTGCCGCGAGGATGCGCGCGTGGTCGAGTTTTTCAGCGGTCACTTTCATCAGTTTCCCGCCGCCGTCCCTTTCGTGCAGCGCGGTGAAGAACTCGTCGCGCGATGAGTGGATGACGGCGAGAACCCGCGAGAATCCGGGGGGCGCGTCCGCGGCGAGGATTTCGAACGACGGGACGCCGACGAGCGGTATGTTCAGCACCTGCGAGAAGGTCTTTGCCGTGACAAGCCCCACCTTGAGACCCGTGAGTCCGCCCGGACCCGCGTCCACCGCGGCGCCGCCGAGCGATTCCGGGGACACTCCGGCGGATTCAAAAAGCTCCTCAATCCTCGCGGCGAGTTCCTCGGTGCACGTGCGGTAGCCGGGAAAAGTCACCTCGGCGAGAAGCGTTTCCCCGTCGGCGAGCGCGCAGCCGCACGCGGCGTGCGTGGTCGTTATGCCCAGGATTTTCATCGTCCGGCGCCGGCTCCCGCCCCTCGCCGTTTTCTTTCACCGCGTCCCCCGCCGGGGAGCGCCGCCGAGACGGCGTCGGCGACGGAGGCGCTCCATCTCTCGATGCGGATGCGGCGCCGGTTCTTGTTTTCCCAGTAGAACCGGATTTCGATGAACGGTTCCGGGAGCATACGGGGGAAGCGGTCCGCCCATTCGGCGACGACCGCGCCGCGTTCGAGGCAGCTTTCGATGTCCAGCGCTTCGACTTCCGCCTGGGATTCGAGCCGGTAGAAGTCGAGATGAAAAACTGTGACCGCGCCGGCGTATTCCCGTACTATCTGAAACGTGGGGCTGAGGACGGGACATTCCGCGCCGGCGCCCTCGGCGACGCCCCTGACGAAAGTGGTTTTCCCCGTGCCCAGTTCGCCGCACAGTGCGACGTATGTCCCGGCTCTGAGCCTTGAGCCGAGCCGTCGTCCGGCGGCGATGGTTCCCGCGGGGCTTGCCGTAAGCATCTCTTTCACGGCGGCGCGACGGGAGTCAGACTTTTTCTTTTTTCCCGTGCTTTTCGAGGAGTTCGCCGAGGATTTCCCTGACGCTTTCTTCACAGTTTCCGCATCCCGTGGACACTTTGGTCCGTTCCTGGAGTTCTTCGAAGCTGACGACGCCGTCACTGACCGCGTCCTCGATGTCGCCGCGCGTCACCGTGAGGCATTCGCACACTATCTCCCCGCGTTCCAGTTTCTCGACGCGATCGCGCTGCCCCGTGCGCTCGAGGTAGTCTATTATTGCTCCGCGGAGGGCTTTGTCGCCGAGAACCGAGCAGTGTATCTTCCGCGCGGGCAGTCCGCCGAGTTTCTTCATTATATCCTGCGGGGTTATCTTGAGGGCGTCGTCTATTTTCAACCCGGGCGCCATCGTCGAGAGCATGGACGTGCTTCCTATCGCGCTGGCGCAGCCGAAGGTCTTCCACTTCACGTCGGTGATGACGTCGGTTTCCCTGTCCACCTTGATCCACATTTTCATGAGGTCTCCGCAGGCAAGGCTTCCCACCTCGCCCACTCCGTCGCTTTCGTACGCGTCCTCGTCTTTGAGGATGTTCCGGGGGTTGAAGAAGTGGTCCTTTACCGTTTCGGTATAAGCCCACCCTTTTCCGTCATCAGCCATTGTTTGCGTCCCGGCTTTAATTAGAGCCGCATCTTCAATTATAACTACAGTGCTTCAATCGAAAAAGTTCCGGGAAGCCGCGGGTTTGGGGCTTTGGAGCCGGTCGGAGGGAAACCGCGGGGCGTTTCTTCCGCGCGCGCCGTGCGGGTCAACCGATCCTGCGGCAGTTTGAAATGTAGTCTGCGGTGAGCTTCATGTACATGGCGCTGCCTATTTTCATCAGTTCCCTGTGGCCGTCGGAGACTGCCCCGATTTCCTTTGCGGGCACGCCGGCGGCGATTCTGCCCGGCGCCACCACATGCCTTGCGGGCACGACGGCGCCCTCGGCGACAACGCTGCCCTCGCCCACGACCGCGCCGTCGGAGACGACGGCGTTCATCCCGACGAGAGCGCCGTTCTCTATGGTGCATCCATGGAGCACGGCGCCGTGCCCGATCGTGCAGCCGTCGCCGACGCGGCAGGGTATTCCGGGGTTCGCGTGCATGACGCAGTTTTCCTGGACGCTCGAGCCGCTGCCGACGCGGATGGCGCCGAAGTCGCCCCTTATGGCGGCGCCCGAACCGACGTAGCAGTCCTTCCCGATTTCCACGTCCCCCACAACGTTCGCCGCCTCGTGAACGAACGTGCCGGCGCCTATCCGCGGACGCTTGCCGCTGATCTCGTAGATTGCCAATGCAGGCACCTCCTCCTGCGCCTCTTCGCGTTTTCGATCGCCGCAATTTTAACACGCCGTTCGAAGCGCGGGGACTGCTGCGGAAAGTAACCCATGGCTCCAGCCCGGAACCGCGCCGGAAAGGGAGGGGAATTTCGACCGCGCGGTGGAAAGGACGGGATAAGCGCTTAAAATTTGAGGAGGCGGAGGCGGAACGTGAAGTCCGAAGGTCTGCGCGGCAGGAAACTGGCGGAGGACGCTTTCGCCTTTCTCGTGCGGAAACCCGGCGGCGCGCACTTCTCGGCGATCGCGAGGAAGGTGCTCCGGATGAAGAACGTTCCCCCCGAACTCGCCGGGCGCCTTGTGAGTGAATTGCTCGAAGGCGACGGACGTTTCGTGCAGGACGGCGGGGGGATGTGGAGCATCCGTTCGTGCGCGGACGCCCACTGGCTCGGGGACGTAGTTTTCACGGTCGTGGACGTCGAGACGACCGGCGGCGGACGGTCGGGAGACCGCGTCATCGAGATCGGCGCGTTCAGGGTCTGCGGCGGCAGGATTCTGGATTCGTTCATGACCCTGGTCAACCCGGGCGTTCCGGTTCCGGAGAGCATATCGCTTCTCACGGGGATTGACGGCGGAATGGTGCGGGACGCGCCGGCGGGAGGCGAGGTTTTTCCGGCTTTCATCGAGTTTCTCGGCGACACAGTCTTCGCGGCTCACAACGCGACGTTCGACGCGCGCGTGGTGAACCGCGAACTGAGGCGGCTGGGCGCGCCGAAGATGAAGAATCCGGTCGTATGCACGATGTCGCTCGCGCGCAGGGTCGTCCCGGGGCTTGGCTCGTACAATCTCGACGCGCTGGCGTCCCACTTCGGCGTGGGTCTCAGCGGCGAGCGCCACCGCGGGCACGGCGACGCCTGGGCCGCAGCGAAAATACTCATCAGTCTGCTCGAAGAACTTCCCGGGCGCGACGTCGCGACGCTGGAGTCGCTGCTTGCGTTCCTGAAGTCGCCCCCGGAAAAGAACGGCTAACGACGCAGCGCCCCCTCCGGCGGCGCGGGCAGCCGCTCGCGGGGGGACTCGACGGGAAGTCGTCTCCCTCAGCCGAAAAGGGATCGAAGAGACGTCGCGTAACCCGCCGCCCCGGCGATGAGCGAGCAGAGGTTCCTCAAGCCGTCCGCCAGGTAGTCGTCCACGAGCGAAACGTCGGCGAGGGAAAGGAAGATGACGCTCAGGATGAGCGCGTTCATCATCAGGATGAACGACAGGGAAAAAACGGTCCCTTCCTTTTTGAGGTCGGGCTGACCGATCCCGATTGAATATATCGTGAGCAGTACGTGAAAGCAGGACGAAAAGCCGCACAGGGCGGCGAGAACGGGCTGGAACCGCTCCTGAACTATGAAGAATATTCCGAGCGACACGAGTGCGTACAGGGGGAAGAAGTAAGGGGCGAGCGAAACGACGAAGTTGCCCTTCGTGTAGCGCGTGAAGCCGCCGCGGCGCCGCGACACGTACATCTCCTGCACCTGTCCGCCGAACAGCACGCTCCACAGGGCGTGGGTGAGTTCATGGCTGAAGACGTGCATGACTATCAGTCGTTTGAAGGCGGCGTGGAGCGGAAGGTATCCGAGGAACCCCGCCGCGTACCAGAGGGGGATGGGCGCCGCCAGATCGGTCCCGCCGATGTACTGCGCGGACAGGTGTATGTAAATTCCGGAAAAAAGCATGAACAGAGCCGACAGAAGCCCGCGGACGAGTCTGATGAATATCATTCGCCGTTTTTCTGCTGTCCCCCGAAGCGGATGCCGAGGGTGCTTTTTTCTTCGGCGGTGAAGACCTTTTCTATGTTGAGGACGATTACCAGCTTGTCCTTGTGTTTTGCGACGCCGATGAGAAAGTCGGAATCAATCGGCAGACTCCCGATGGCGGTCATTTTTTTGACGTCCTTCCGGTCTATCCGGATGACCTCGTAGACGGAGTCCACGATCAGTCCCACCTGTTTCCTTTCGAACTCGATGATGATGATCCTCGTGGCTTTGTCCGGAGCGGACGCCGGGAGTCCGAATCTCTTGCGCAGGTCTATGATCGGAACAATCTGCCCGCGCAGGTCTATGACTCCTTCCACGAAATCCGGCATGCGCGGAATGGACGTGATTTCGGTCATCCTCTCCACGCCCTGCACGCTGAGGACGTCCAGCGCGTAGGTCTCCCTGCCGAGCAGGAAACTGAGAAGCTGGTAGTCGGGCGCTATTAATTCCGGGTCGGACATGGTTCGGGCGCGCCGTTCCCTCCGTTCGGACACGCGCGCGTGTTTCGTAATGTGATCTGAAGGACCGGCATTGCCGGTATATTATATCCTTTCCCGGGCTTGTTTGAAGTTTATTTTTCCGCCTCGTTAATATCCCCGGATTGTTCGAAAGCCGTGAATAATTGGTATAATGTGACCGCTGTCCACATGATTGCGGGGAAAGGTGAAAGAGGATGGGAAAGAAACTGTACACGATCGTTTCATGCTTCGTTTTAATCTGTTTTCCGGCGGTTTCGAAGGTGGTTTACGAGGCGGCGGACGACGGCTGGAAGGTCAGGGCGGACGGTTATCTCTTCGAATACGACACGGCGCGCGGAAGATGGGACCTGGAGTGGAGGGACGGGAAGCCGGCGGTGCGCGGCGCGGTTTCCACGGCGGACCTCAGGGTCGGGAAGGAAAAGGTCGTTCTTAATTCGGCGGGGGACGCCGGGCGGACGGTCGAGAATCATAACTTCAAGGACAGGATAGGGGAGGGCGTTCAGGTTTCCGTTACGCACGACGGCGGGCGGGCGGCGAAACTCGTTCAGACCTTCAGGTTTTACGAGAGAGGCGATTTTCTGGTCACGTTCGTCGGCGTGGACGCCGGCGCGGCGGGATCGGTCAGGAGGGTGTCCGTCCTGGACGCGGGCGCGGGGGAGGGGGGCGGGGTTTTCGTCGGCGATTCGCCCGAGAGGGCGTGGATTTTAGAAAACGGCTACAACTTTACCTTCGATTTCTGGGTGAGGCTGGTCAGAGGGGGGACAAACTCCATAAGCGATTGGAACACGGCTGTGCACGACCCCGAGACGGGGAGGACCATCGTGGCGGGCTTCGTGACCGGCGAGGCGGCGCAGGTGCAGGTGAACACTTTCTACCGCGAGGAGGACTCGGTGGTTGACGCCGCGACGGGTTGGCGGGGCTTTTCAGGGCTGAGGGCGGTCGAGAAGTATTATCCCCCGAAGGATTTCGCCGCGGGAGACGGCGCATTCCGCTCCGAGCTTTTTTTCGTGGGACTCTCGGAAGACTCGCCCAACGCCGTCCTCGAGACTTTCGGGGACGTTTCCGGCGGTTATTACGGGTGTCAACCCTGGCGCGGCGACATCCCCACGGGCTGGAACTCGTGGGCGACGAAATACCACAAGGACATAACGCAGGAAAACATGCTCGAAAACGCCCGGCGGGTCGCCGAACGCCTTCTCCCCTACGGCATGACCACTTTTCAGATTGACGACGGGTGGCAGGTCGCCGAGGGCGACTGGGAACCGAACGAGAAATTCCCGGACGGCATGGGCGCAACGGCGGCGCAGATAAGGAAGATGGGACTGACGCCCGGACTCTGGCTCGCGCCGTTCGTCGTGGGGGTAAACTCGCGGCTCGCAAAGGATCACCCGGACTGGATCGCTCCCAAAAGCCCTCTCGGGGAAGCCCTCGTCCCGAAGGACTGGCTGATACTGGACCTCTCGCACCCTGAAGTCCTGAACTGGCTCGACGCGCTCTTCAATAAGGTAACCAGGGAATGGGGATACAAGGTCATAAAGATTGATTTCGTCTATTACGCCCTGATGGGCAAGGCATATCATGACCCGATGGTGACGAACGTCGAGGCTTACAGGAAAGGGCTTGCCGCGGTGCGCAACGCGCTGGCGGAGGACGCCTTCCTGATAAACGTCGGTGTGCCGCTCATATCGAGCCTCGGACTCGTGGACTCGATGCGTATAGGACTCGACTTCACGCCGAACTGGGGTGACGATCCGGGCTACGGAACACAGGGGTTGAAACCACTCGTCAGGAACCTGGCGCGGCGGTATTTCCTGAACCACCGCGTGTGGATCAACCATCCCGATATGTTTTACCTCGGCTCGCCGGAGGAGGAGCAGCGGTGGGGTTCCAGACTGAGCCTTCAGGATGGGAAAATGTACGGCACGCTCGTGGCGCTCATAGGGGGCATAACCAAGATCGGGGACTCATTCGTCGGGCTGAGCGCCGAACAGGAAGCGCTGCTGGTGAGGCTGCTCCCCGTGCACCACGGCTCGGCGCGACCGCTCGACCTTTTCGAGAAGGAGTACCCCGAAGTGTGGCACCTCGAAGCGGTTGCTGGCGGGGAACCTTATCACGTCGTGGCGCTCTTCAACTGGGGTTTGAACAGGCGCTACGGCGAGCAGATGGAGGAGAAGGCGCGTACCGTGGGCGTGGATATTGACAGGCTCGGAGCGGCGCCGGACGGAGGGTACGCGGCGTACGAGTTCTGGACGGATAAATACCTGGGCGCGACGGGTGCGAGGCTGGAGATGAACGTGCCCCCGCGCGACGTGCGCGTGGTAGCCCTGCGCCCGAAGCTGAGCAGACCGTTTTTCCTCTCGACGAACCGGCACGTCGTACAGGGCGCCACCGACGTCGTGGAGATGAAGTGGAACGGCGAGAGGGCGGAGCTGACGCTGCTTCTGGATGCGGTCGGGGGGTTCGATTATTCAGTGAAATTCCACGTGCCGGCGGGATATGACGTCGAACGGGCGTCCGTGGGCGGCAGGGAGGCCGGCTTCGAGTTCGACGGCGAGCTGCTGAAAGTGTTTTTCAGGGAAGCCGCGGGCGGGCGCACCGAGGTGAAACTGAAGTTCAGGAAGGAGCGGGCGGAGAAGTGAATTTCGAGAAAGAGGTCAGGGACGGCGTGCTCGTGTTGCGCGTCGGGGAGGCGAATTTCAACTTCACCGTGGCGGTCGCGTTCCGCGGTTACGCCCGTGAGGCACTCGAAGAGAGCGGCGCGGCGAGGCTCGTGCTGGACCTGGCGCCCGTGGAGTTCGTGGACAGTCTCGGCGTGGGGATGATAGCCGCCGTGGCGGCGGGGTTGAAAAGCAGAGGAGGCGGGGTGGCGATCGCGAACGCGAGTTCCATCGTGAGAACAGCGATGGAGGCGGTGCGCCTCGAGACGGTAGTGAGTTTCCACGAGAGCGTGGAGGCTGCGATCAGAAGCGGAAAATAGCCCGGGGGCGCTGCGTTTTGAGCGTTGCGGCGCGGGTTCCGGCAGTCACTTTCGCGATTCCACGTACACGCTTTCGTCGGCGCGCTCGTGCAGGTTCAATTCCCCCGGGTCTTGAATCCCCGTCGAGCCAGGCTCGAGTACTTCGGGTTCCCTGAATCCCGCGGCGGAAAGCGCGCTGCGCACCGATGCGCCGTCGTACATCCAGAGATGGCGCCTCTCGCCGACCACGAGGCGCTTCAGTCTTTCGGAGAGCGTCCCGGGTCTGTCCTGCGCCAGCAGGGTTTTTTCCACGAATGCGTCCGCATCCCCTTCGGCGATGTATTTCTCGGCCATTTTCCTGAGGTCGGGAACCGCGATCCTTATGATTCCGTCCGGCGCTAACACGCGGTATGCCTCCCGCAGTAAGCGATTTGCCTTTTCCCTGTAGAGGTGTTCGAGCACGTGCGACGCGTACAACACTTCGACCGAGTTGTCGGGGAGCGGAATGCGCCTTGTCGCGTCCGCGCAGGCGATGCCGCCCTTTTTTGCAAAGGCGATGAATTTTTCCTGCTCCCCGCCGAGTATGCCGAGGCGTTTGAGGACGGCCGTCGCTAAGGGATGCCCGGCGAGGCGCACGCTCATCGAATTGTCGTAGTTGAGCCAGCCGGGCGTCGGCGTCGTTCCGCAGCCTATGTTCACCCGGTGAAGCATGATGGGTTCGCGCTTCTCAGGCATCCGTCCCGGCGGGGACGTCAAAATCGCTTTCCCGGCGCCCTGCCGTATGACTTTATTCTGCTATTATATTAGAAAATCCCGGTTCACGTTCGAAGCGGCGGAAGGAGATGAGACTGGGATGGAGGATGGAGTGATCATCACGGCGGCGCTCTCCGGGGCGACGACCATGAAGGAGCAGAACCCGGCGGTCCCCTACACGCCCGAAGAGTTCGCGCGGGAGGCGCAACGGTGCTTCGAGGAAGGCGCGGCGGTGGTTCACATACACGCGCGCGAGCCGGACACCGGGCGCCCGACGTCCGAGCCGGAGACGGTGCGGCGGATAGTGGAGGGGATCGAAAGCCTGTGCCCGCTCGTGATCAACCTCAGCACGGGCGTCCGCTTCGAGGCGGACGAGGAGGAGCGGATACGCCACGTCAGGTCGCTCCGCCCCGAAATCGCCTCGCTCAACACGAACACGATGAACATGTCGTTCTTCAGGCGGAAGACCGGCGAACTGCTCGAAGACCACGTCTTCTACAATTCCTTTTCCCAGATCATACGCTACGCCGGAACGATGCGGGAACTCGGTGTGAAGCCGGAGCTTGAGGTGTACGATCTGGGTCACGTTTACAACGTCCGGCTCCTCCAGCGGCGGAAACTCTTCGATGAGCCGATGCATTTCAACTTCGTGATGGGCGTGGCGGGCGGCATCTGGTTCGACGTCGAGCACGTGTGCCAGTTTCTGAGGTTGATTCCCCCCGGCTCGACCTGGTGCGCGACGGGGATCGGCGAAAGCTCGTTTCCGGCGGCGGCGGCGGCGTGCCTTATGGGAGGACACGTCAGGGTCGGACTCGAAGACAACGTATGGCTCGAAAAGGGGACCCTCGCCAGGGGGAACTGGGAACTCGTCCGGAAGGCGGCGGGTGTGGCGCGCGCCCTGGGCAGGTCGCCCCTCGGACCGGACGAGGCGAGGGCTGCGCTGAACCTTGCGAAGAAAAAATGAGCGGCTCGCGTAAGACGCCGTGTACGTCCGGGAATGGGAACTCCGCGGGCGCGCGCGGCGCCGGAAGGGGGAACCGTGTCATGAAAAGGGCTTTCCTCGCCGCAGTCTTCATGTTGTTGCCGGCGTTTGCGATCTTCGCCCAGGAACCTCTCGAACCGGTGAAGATCAAGAGGGAAACCCTCGAAGACCGGCTGGACGCGGCGGAGGCGGCGGTCGTGGGCGTTGTGCAGAGCGTCAAACCGGTGGAAGACGAGAAGTTGAAACATGCCCGGCCGGTGCTCGAAAAGATGGTCGCGGAGGTACGGGTCGAGACCGTCGTGAAGGGTGTCGTGGGCGGCGGCACGATATACGTGGAGTTCGAAAAAAGCAGGCTCCGGGAGATGCCGCCGAGGACGGTTTTGGAGCCGGGCGAGAGGGCGATGCTTTTTCTTAAGAGGCAGCCGGGTTCGGGCGCGTACGGTTTCATAGACGCGTACTCGGGGAAAATGCCCGCGGATGACCGCTCCGTCGGCAAAGCTGAGGAAACCGCGGAACGCGCCGGGTGGAAGGTCGCGCTCTCGGCGTCGCTGCGGCTTTCCAAAAGCGAGTTTCAGCGCGGAGAACCGATACCTTTTGAGGTGATCATCCGCAACGGGAGCGCTTCCCCCGTCATCATCGAAGCCGCCGTTGTTCCCCCCCGCGACATCCTCGTGGTTGACGGCGGGGGGAAGAAGATCAAGCCCTCGCGCCCGTACGCGGACGCCCGGCAACGCGCCAGGGACGACTTCTCCACGCTGCCGCCGAAACACTTCATGGGTTTTTCCGGCGACCTTCTCGAATATTTCCCGATCACTGAGCCCGGAACCTATGCGGTCACGGCGGTCATCACGCCGTCGTCGGGTGCCCGCATCGGGCTGCCCGCGTGGACGGGCTCCGTGACCTCTAACACCGCGGCGTTTATTGTAAGGTAGTTTTCTGCGGACCGGCGCCGCTCATCCGCTCGTTCTTTATCCGGCGCGTCCTTCCAGACTCTTCATCGCGGAGATTTTTTCGTCCACGCGACGATGGTGGGCAGGAGGTCGGCGCAGGACGGATCGGTGAACATCGCGTGGAAGCCGTCAGGGTAGGTCTTCAGCGTTTTGTCCTGTGCGGCGAGGCGGTCGAAGAAAGCGGCGGTTCCGCGGGGGTCCACGGCGTAGTCCTTAAGTCCCTGAAAGACGATGACGGGGAGCGCGATCCGCGACGGCGCTGCGATTCTTCCGAACGCCATGAGCCTGCGGAGTTCCGTGAGAAAGTGCGGCGGTATGCGCTTTGGTTTGAGCGGGTCCGTCCGGTCGTACGTGACGTGATCCGGGTTCTTTATGCCGTGGTGTTCGCGTCCCGTGACGAATATCGAGGGTTCGCGCGGGCGAATCAGCAGGGAAAGAACATAGTAGGGGAGGAGCAGGATTTCCCTCGCGCCCGGGATGAATCTGGTTCTCAGCGGCGGGGCGAGGAGTATGATCCCGGCAAGACCCTCCGGGAAGCGCGCTGCGTAGTTTATGGCGATTATGGCGCCGAGGCTCTCGCCGAGGAGGAAGACCGGCGCGCGGGGATGGCGCGTTCGGAGCAACGACAGGAACTCGGACGCGTCCGATAAGTTCCGCGCGACGTCGAGGTCGCCCCGTGCGCCTTCCGACAGGCCGTGCCCCCTGTAATCCGGGCAGTACACCGCGGCGCCGTCGGGAACAAGGTGGTCCGCCGCGAGGGAGTAGTAGTGACCGTGACCCGCCATGCCGTGAAGACATAGTACGACCCTGTCCGGTTCGCCGGGCGGCAGCCAGAACTGGTAGAACAGTTTCACCCCGTCGGAGGCGGTGAAGAAATCACCCTCTCCTTCGCCCGCCGGCGCGGCGCCCCGGAGCTTGTCAAGCAGGGGGTTTCTTTTCCAGTGACCCAGGCTCATCGCGCGATGGCGCTGCTTTTTTCATAAAAAGAATGAGAAGGACCGAAGAAAGAGCAAGCGGCGCTGACATTGCCGCCGCGAGCGGTCTTGTCCATGAACGCGAGCCGGGGAAATATCGGGGGAAATAGTCCCACCAGAAGTCCCACCCGAGCGCCGGGCGGGGGTCGGCGGGCGCCGCGTACCGCGCAAGGTTCTTCCACGGAAAATCGTCCCGCATGTTTTTCAGCGTCCCGTCGGGCTTTCCCCCTTTTCCCGTGACGGTGTGTTTCAGGAGCCACCAGTGCCCGGCGATGGGCGAGAAATCGGGGACGAAGTGGGTCAGCAGCAACTCGTCGCGCAGGTCAAGGCGCCCCGGCCTGAAGAGTATCCCGTAGGGGACCTGCGTCTTTACGAGCCGGATGTACTCGTGGGAATTCACCGCGGTTCCGAGGAACTGGATGAAGAGCGAGGCGGAAATTACGAGCGCCGCTGCGCCTTTCTTCCACGCGCTCCAGCAGGCGAAGTCGCGCAACAGGTATCCCGCGGGCAGCACGATCAGCCCCATCAGGGGCACGAGGAACCGCGGACCCCATGCGTAGTCGCCGTGCCACTGGTTCCACTTCCCGTAGATGCACAGGAAGACCGCGGCGAGCGCCGCGAAGAGGAGCGCCTCGCGGCGGTTCTCCCGCAGGAAACCCCGCCAGACGGAAAACAGGAACCACGTGACGGGAACGTAGATGAGTATGCCTTTGCCGGTGCTCGCGACAAGCCCGTAAACGCCCATCCACAGCGGCAGCGAGAAGCCGTAAAGCGTGTCGCGGGAAAAGCCCGCTGTGTAGCCGAACTCCCAGGGGTCCCCGAACCGCGCCCGGTTGAACCACAGCGCCGCAAGCGCGCAGACGGCGACCGGGGCGATCAGCGCGGCGGGATATGCGAGGGTGCGCCGGCGTCCTTCGCCGCGCCCGGGCAGCGTCGCGGCGATGTAAAAGAGGAAAATGGGGAATAGAAGGATGTTGACGGGTTTGGTGAGAACGAGCAGCCCCGCAGCCGCCCCGCAATAAAAAACCGGCGGAACACCGCGGGATTTCGAAGCTCTGAAAGCCCAGAGGCAGGCGGACGTGAGAAGAAGCCCCTGAAGTGGTTCCGAGTAGAGGGATTTCGAGTGGGGCAGCGTCAGCGTGGCGCATCCGGCGAGGAGGGAAAGGAACAGAGAGAGGCGGCGCGTGAAACCAAGCTCGAGGGCGAAAAAGAAAACCGTCAGGCACCAGAGGGCGGAGACGACGGGGGTTGTGAACGAGGTGACGAGGTAGCGCACGTGGAACGGGTAGGCGTCGCCGGCGCCGGAGTCCGGAAAAAACAGGCTCGCCGCCGCGAGGAGCGGCATTTCGGCGACGGACTGGAGCAGCCCGTACTTGGATGTGTACTTTCCGCCGGGCGCGGGGACGAGGTACGTGCTCTGGTCGTTCTCGATGAACACGCTGCGGTCGCGGAGGAGGCTTTCGGTCATGAGAAACATGGCTAAGGGGTCGCCGCCGGGCGGCACGCCCCGGACGGTCAGCGAATAGAGAGAGACGAAAAAGAGTAGAAGCGCGACCGCCGCCCCGTTTTTTGATGCGCGGGCGGCACCTTCTAAATGAGGAGCGGTGTGTCCCGTGGAAAGTTGTGCGGCGTCGCGTGCGTTCATTCGATAAATTATAACAGAGCCGGGCGTCGGGCGGTTAACGATGCGGTGAGGCGGGCGAGAGGAGTGGGAGGTGGCCGTTTCGCCCGGTATGCGGGCGGAGCGGAGTGGCAGGCGCGGCTTTCGTAAATCCGAAAAAGGGGGAACTTGACTCGTATCGCCGCATGTTTTAATATTTGAACAATGCTTCAAGTGACGGACGGAGGTGGACGGCTCTTTGGAACGGGATACATGCAGGACGCACTTCGTTGACGCCGCGAAGGTCGAGTCCGTTGCGAAACGAATGGAGCGGGACGACGTGGTTCGCTCGCTCGCCGAGACCTTCAGGGCGCTCGGCGACCCCAGCAGGGTGAGGATACTGATGGCGCTCTCCGTCGAGGAACTCTGCGTGTGCGACCTCGCCAACCTCCTGGGCATATCCATCTCCGCGGCGTCCCATCAGCTCCGAATCCTCCGCGGTCTGAAAGTGGTCAAGTACAGGAGAAACGGGAAAATGGTCTATTACTCCCTCGACGACGAACACATCGAGAACCTTTTCACGGAGGGGCTGCGGCACGTTAAGGAATAGAAAACGGGGGTAGGAAAAATGGTTCCGGATTCCGTTGAGAACAACGACCCGGGCGGTGGACGGGGAAGAGGCGGCAGGCTCGCGACGCACCTGATGGTGGTTGAGGGGATGGACTGCGCGGATTGCGCGGCGAAACTCGAAAAGTCTTTCTCGAAGCTGAAAGGCGTCGTTGAAAGTTCCGTTCAGTGGATCAACGCGCGGGCGAAGGTGGTCTACCGCGAGGACGAAATCGGGCGGGACGAGATCGAGTACCACGTGAGGAGCCGCGGCTTCCGAACGCGCGAGGCTTCGCGGAGCGCCTCGATAACTTTTTCAATCGAGAAAATGGACTGTCCCGGAGAGACTGCCGTGATCGAGAGGACGCTGAAGCGGCTGGACGGCGTCGAGAAGGTTCAATTCTTCCTCGTGTCGCGCGAGGCTCGTGTGCGATTCAACGAGGAGAAAATCTCGGTGGGACGACTGATGGAGGCGGTACGCGAAGCCGGTTTCGACGTCAGCGTGAAAGGGACGGCGCCCGCGCCGCCGGGACTTTTCGCCCGCGCCGCAGACTTTCTACCCACAATCGTTTCGGGTGCGCTTCTCGTTGCGGGGTTTATCGCCGGGGTCATTCTCGGTCTGGACGCAGGAAAGCCGCTCGTCGGTCTGCTGGCGGGGTTTCCGCGGAGTATCCCCGCGCTCGGCGGCGGAGAACTCATGGTGATGTCGTTCTACGCCGCGGGAATAGTCACCGGCGGTTTTCGTATTTTCAGGAGAGGGCTTTCAGCCGTCCGCCGCCTGGTGCTCGACATGAACACGCTGATGAGCATCGCCGTGGCGGGGGCGGTTCTTCTGGGCGAGTGGCTCGAGGGGGCGACGGTGGTTTTTCTGTTTTCCCTTGCGCGAGTGCTCGAGACCTGGAGCATGAACAGGGCGAGGCGGGCGATAGGTGCGCTGATGGAACTTGCCCCGCAGGAGGCGCTCATAAGGCGGAACGGGGTGGAAAAGCGGGTGCCGGTGGAAAACGTGGGCGTCGGTGAGACGGTGATAATCGGACCGGGGCAGAAGATACCTCTCGACGGAGTGGTGAAGTCGGGAACCTCCGCGGTGGACCAGTCTCCCATCACGGGCGAGGCGATGCCGGTCGAAAAGCGCTCCGGAGACGAACTCTACGCGGGGAGCATAAACGGTCAGGGGGCGCTGGAGATGGAAACCGTGGGACTCGCCCGCGATTCGACCATATCGCGGATAATGCGGATGGTGGAGGAGGCGCGGGCGCAGAGGGCGCCGACGCAGGCTTTCGTGGACCGGTTCGCGAAATACTATACGCCGGCGGTCATTGCGGCGGCGGGGCTGGTTCACTGGGTTCCGTATCTTTTCTTCGGCGAGCCGTTCGAGAAGTGGTTCTACAGGGCGCTCGTCATGGTGGTAATCGCCTGCCCGTGCGCGCTGGTCATTTCCACGCCGGTTTCCATAGTGTGCGGACTTGCGAACGCCGCCCGCCGCGGCGTCCTCATAAAGGGCGGTGCCTATCTCGAGGCGGTCGGAACCGTGAGGGTTCTGGCGTTCGACAAGACGGGAACGCTCACGACCGGGAAGCCCGAGGTGACGGACGTCGTTGTCCTGGGCGGCGGTGATGAGCGCGAGGTTCTGAAGTGCGCCGCTGCGGTGGAGGCTCGCTCGGAGCATCCCATTGCGCGTGCGATACTCGCGCGCGCGAGGCAGTCGGGAGTCGAACCCGTTCCGGGGGAAAATTTCCACGCGGCGCCGGGCAGGGGGGCGAAGGCTGCGCTCGGCGGCAGGGAGTGTTTCGTCGGCAGCCACATGTTCTTCCACGAGGCGGGGAACTGCTATCCCGGTCTCCACGACCGCATCGCGGGAATGGAGAGCGCTGACAGGACGGTGGTGACGGTGGGCGCGGACGGCGAGCTGCTGGGGCTTATCACCGTGTCGGACAGGGTGCGCGACGGCGCCGCGCGGGTGATCGAGAGGCTTCGCTCCGCGGGGGTCAGGCGCGTGGTGATGCTGACGGGTGACACGCCGGGCACGGCGCAGAAGGTCGCGGCGGCGCTCGGCGTTGACGAGTACCGCGCGGGGTTGATGCCCGGCGACAAGGTCAGCGCCGTCCGGGAATTGCTCGACAGCTACGGCATGGTCGCAATGGTGGGCGACGGGGTGAACGACGCCCCCGCGCTTGCCGCTTCCACGGTGGGCATCGCCATGGGCGCCGCCGGCACGGACGCCGCGCTCGAAACGGCGGACATCGCACTGATGGCGGACGACCTGTCTCAGCTTCCGGGCACAATACGCCTCGGAAGAACGACCCGTTCCACGGTGAAACAGAACGTCGTGTTCGCACTTTTCACGAAACTGCTTTTCCTTGCGCTTGCCGGGATGGGCGCCGCAACCCTGTGGATGGCGGTTTTCGCCGATATGGGCGCCTCGCTCATCGTGATAATGAACGGCATGAGGTTGCTGAAGGTGAGATTCTGATCCCGGATTACGCCCGTCCGGTGTCCTGACGGCACACAGCCCTTCCCCGTCTTTTTATCCCGTACGGCGTTATTTCCCTTTCTTGTGGAGGCCGCATTCTTTCATCTCGGGCGCTTCCCACCACCAGCGTCCGGCGCGGACGTCCTCTCCGGGATTCACGGGTCGCGTGCAGGGGGCGCAGCCGATGCTCGGGTAACCCCGCTCGTGCAGCTCGTTGTAGGGCACGTCGTTTTTCCTTATGTAGTCCCACACGTCCTTTTCCGTCCAGTCGGCGAGGGGGCATATTTTCGCCTTTATGCCGTTGTCCCCGCCGATCTCGAGTTTGCGCACGTCGGTCCGCGTGGGCGATTGTTCCCTGCGAAGACCGCATATCCACGCGTCGAGGGTCGAGAGGGCGCGCTTCAGCGGGTTTATCTTCCGGACCTGGCAGCAGCTTATCCTGTTCTCGATGCTCCTGTAAAAGAGATTCGGTCCGTACTGTTTCGTCAGTTCCTCGACCTCCCGCGCGTTGGGGGCGAATACCTCGATCCTGAGCCCGTATTTCTCCGCCGCCCTGTCCATGACGTCGTATGTTTCCTGGTGGAGCCGCCCGGTGTCGAGCGTGAATATGCGCGCCTTCCCGTCCATCCCGGACAGCATGTCGGTGATGACCATGTCCTCGGCGCTGAAGCTCGTGGCGAGGGCGACCCTGTCGCCGAAGAAGTTCAGCGCCCACCGGAGTGTCTCCTCGGCGGAGGCGGATTCCAGCTTCTCCGCCTGCGCCTGAAGCTCGCGCAGAAGGGGGTCGGGTTCGCCCGCTCCGGTTTTTTTCGTGTCGAGCGCTTTCTCCTTCAGTATGTCCCGGCAGTGGAAGCAGTCCTTCTGCGCGCAGGCGTGTCTGCGTTCCGGCGACGGGTTTTTCCTGATGTAGAACACGAAGTTATCGCCGTCCCTGCGGACGTGGACTATGGAGTGTCCCTCCTCTTTGACGCTTCTGGGCACGTTTTCGATGGCGGCGCCGCGCAGGGTCACTTCGAGAACCTGCCCCGGCTCCATCTCCTCGAGCTTGAGCTTGGTGCGCACGAACGAGAACGGGCACACCTCGTGTCTGAGGTCAAGCTGCACGTGGCTGCTGATGGTGCTGGATTCCATGTTTTTTCATCTCCCTTTCGTCTGAAAATGAATGTCCACCGGTTCAGGCGGCGGAGGGTTTTCGACGGCGCATTCGCCGAACGCGTCCTTCATGTGCGTCATGTAGCTCTTCATGCCTTTCTCGCGCAGAACGTCCCCGAACCGTTTTCTTTCGGAGGCGTTGGCGCGGTACCACTCGAGGGTCTTTTCGATTATCCCGGGGAGGCTCTCTTCCGGCGCGAACCTGGCGACGATCGATGCGTTGTGCGGATGCCGCCCGTGCCTGCCCCCGGCGCGCACTATGTAGCCGGTCTTGTCGGCGAGCCATGCCTCCGACGGGCAGTTGCGTATGCAGTCGGCGCAGGCGAGGCATCGGCTCGGGTCGAATATGGGACGCCCCTCGTCGTCGGAACGGATCGCCCCCTCGCGGCAGCTCCTCTCGCAGATCGTGCAGCCAATGCAGAGCGCCGCCTCCCACCTCGGAAAAATGGCGCCCTGGAAGCCCAGGTCCGCCTCGGAGGTCCTCGCGCAGTCTATCGGGCAGCCGGAGAAGTTGACTTTGAACTTGTGCGGTGTGTCTTCGCCGAAAAACCTGTCGTGGACGAGCTTCACCATCTTCTGTGTGTCCACCAGCCCGTTCGGGTTGTACTCGCATCCGCTGCATGCCGTGGGAACGCGCACCCTCGCCCCGCACGAGGCTATCTCCTGTCCCGTTTCGGCGAGTTCGGTCTTGAGGGCGTTTATCGCGCGGTAATCCACGTACGGGATTTCCACCGACTGCCTGAAGCTTATGTGCACGTAGTCGGCGTGCGCGTGTTTTTCGGCGGACTCCACTATCTTTTTCAGCCGGCTGATCGGCAGCCTTCCGCCGGGAACGCGCAGGCGGACCGTGAACATGTCTCTCTGCCTCTGTTTTATGATGCCGCCGCTCTTGAGCTGTTCGAAATCCAGCACCGGCGGCGCACCCGCGGAATCCGCCGCCGGCACGGTCTTCGAGGCGTTTTCCCCGGAGGCTCTATCCTCTCCCATCGTTTCTCCCCTTTCGTTCGAATTTGCCCGAGGCATAAAGAAAATCCCGTCACCCTTCCTTTCGGGAGATGACGGGATTGAGATTTCTTTTCCGCTTGTCTTAAGGAGAGTTCATAAGAAATTCAATGCCGCCGTCTCCATGTTATGCCGTACAACAACAAACGGTCATAACCACTGCGTTTCCTGTCGGCATCGAATTTCCCATGACCCTTCTTTCGACGACCTTGATTTTAATATAGGAACAATTCCCGATTTTTCAAGTCCCTGCGTAAATTTTCGGGCGGGGCGTCTTCGCTCGTGCCGCCGCGCCGGACCGGTTTCGCGCAGCCCTGCGGAATGGTTTCGTGGGTTTTCCGTTTCGCGGAATACGGCGGCGGTGTATAATTCACCCGTTCGGAGGCGCTCTCCGGCGGAAAAAAGACGGAACGAGGGTGAGCGCGTTGAGGAAGACGATTTTCTTCACGGGCGCGAACGGGTTTTTAGGTAAACGCATTCTCAAATACTATCTTCCGGAGGACATGGATATTTTCCTGCTGATGCAGGAAAAATTCGCTCCCGCCATGAGAGGATTTCTCGATGAGCAGGAAGCTTCGGGCGGACTCCGCGCGCAGGTGAGGATGGTTCCCGGGGACATAACGAAGCCCGGGCTTGGGCTTTCGGAACGCGACGGCGGCGAACTGCGCGAGCGCGTCACGGAAGCATTCCACCTCGCCGCCGCTTACAGGATCAATCTTCCGAAAGACATCGGCTTCGCCGTGAACGTTGACGGCACGCGCAACGTTCTCGATTTCATCGGGAAAATGCCCGGTCTCAGGCGCCTCGTTTATATGAGCACCACGTCCATTTTCGGCGACCACAGAGGGTTTTTCGGCGAAACGGATTTCGACGTGGGACAGAATTTCACGAATCACTACACGAAGACGAAGTTCGAGGCGGAAAAGCTCGTACGGGAGCGGATGGACTCGATCCCCGCGACCATCCTGCGCCCGACCATCGTGGTCGGAGACAGCAGGACGGGAGAGATCGAAAAAATAGACGGACCTTACTACGGTTTCGTGATGGTGTCACGCAGGATGCACCTGATGCTTCCGCGCTCGGGCGGCGTGAAATGCAACATCGAACCCGTTGACTTTCTCACGAGTGCCTTCCACGCCATCGTCGCCCGCGAGGATTCCATCGGAAAAACGGTTCATATTGCCGACCCCAGCCCCATCACGTACGACGAATTTTTCGACCTCGTGATAGAGAAGTGGGGTACTTTCCGCCCGATCCTGCGCGTTCCCGGCAGCGTGATGAGATATGCCTTTTATCTTCCCTTCCTTTCATGGGTGACGGGTGTGCCGCGTGAATCGTTCGTGTACACCGTGACCCCGATTGAGTTCGGGTGCGAAGTGATGCTGAAGATGCTCGAAGGGACGGGGATTTCGTGCCCGCCGGTGAGTGATTATATTGACGTGATGATAAAATACTTCCGTGAGAAACTCGACAGGCACGCAGTTAAGAGGGCACGGTGGTAGTGTGATTTTTGAAAACAGAAAAAAACGATAACTTGTTTTGGAATAACGAAACAAAAAAGAGTTGATATGCGTACAGTGCGAGCCGACGTTGTCAGGATGGGGGTCATTGGCGCCGGAAGAATGGCTCGGATAGGGCATCTTCACTGGCTTGCGAGACACCCCTCGGTCAGGATAGTCGGCATCGCCGATACCCGGCTCGCCGCCGCGCGGGACGCGGCGAGGCGATACCACGCTGAAGGGGCTTTTTCCTCCGGAGAGGAATTGTTAGAGAAAGCGAAGCCCCATGCGGTGGTAGTCTGCACGCCGCCGTGGCACCATAAAGAAGCGGTCGTTTCAGCGGCGCGTAACAAGGTCCACGTCCTGTGCGAGAAACCGATGGCGCTGACGGCGCGGGACTGCGGGAAGATGATAAAAGAGTGCAGTGAAAACGAGGTTTTTCTGAGGGTCGGTTTCGTGAACCGCTTCGACCCGGGGTTCATGAAGGTGAAGGAGCTGATACGGCGCGGCGACGCCGGGCGGATATTTCACATGACGGCGGCGTTTCACATGTACCTGCCCGACCCCGACACGCCGCCGCTGAAGCAGGTGTTCGATGCCGCGCGGGCTTTGGGGCTGAAGGATGAAGACATCGGCATCTGGCGCACACGGGACCCGCGCGCGGGAGGCGTGCTCGCCGACCTCGGGGTTCACATGATCGATCTGATGAGGTGGTTCGCGGGCGAAAATGTAACTAATGTGAGCGGGTCGGTCCAGAAGGTCGCCGGGGGGAGGGTCAACGAGGATCACGCCGCCTGTTTCCTGACGTTCGAGTCCGGCGCCGCCGCGGATATCCAGGCGGGATTGTGCCGACTGACGGGAATAGAGTTTAAGATACACGGCGAGGTGCACGGTTCGAGAATGTCGCTCGGTTTCACCCAGGACGCCTCGTGGTTCATGAAGGGACCACCCCTTTACTACAACGTTTACGCCCACGTGAAGAAGTACACCCGTCTTTCCATCGCGACAAGGCGGTGGTATCCCGTTGCCGTTCTTCACGGCAGAAACTATTTCATGTGCAAGCAGCAGACCGATAATTTCATAAAGACCGTCACCGGGAAGGGCGGGGGACATCCGGGCGTCGGCGAGTGGTGGGCGGCGACGGGCGAGGACGGGCTGGAAGCCGTCAGGATCGTGGAAAGGATATACCGGGATTCGGGCAGGAAACCGGGGTCCGGCGCGGGCGGCGGGTGATCGGCGCTTTGTGTGCGGGATTTTCCGTGCGGGAACGGCGCCCGGGACGGATGAGGGTTTCTTTTATGGAAAAGGGTTCGGTCATGAGGATCATAATAGTTCGGCACGGAGAGACGGCGTGGAACCTCGAGGAGGTTTTTCGCGGTAGGAAGGATGTGCCGTTGAACGAGACCGGGGAGCGTCAGGTTGAGAAACTCGGCGCAGCGCTGAAAGGGGAGGAAATATCGGTTGTGTATTCGAGTCCTCTTTCCCGCTCCATGGCGACCTCGCGCGCCGTGGCTCATGCCCGGGGGGTGGAGATCGTTCAGTCGCCGGAACTCGTGGACATAAGCTACGGCGAATGGGAAGGCATGTCGAACAAGGAGGTTGAGGAGAGGCATCCCGATGTCATGCGGAGGTGGAAGCAGGCGCCGGGCGAGGTGAAATTCCCGGGCGGGGAAAGCCTCGACGAAGTCAGGCGCCGCGCTGTGGGTTTTCTTGAAGACGTATTGAAGCGCCATAGGGGGCAGACGGTGGTTTTATCCACTCATCGCGTCGTGTGCAAGGTACTGGTTCTTCACTGCCTCGGGCTGGACAACTCCCGTTTCTGGAACGTCAGGCAGGAGACGGCGGCGTACTCGGTGTTCGACTACGAGGATTCGAGATTCATACTCGTACGCCACAACGAGGCTTGTCATTTGAAAGGGATAAGAGATTCTTTTCTCAGCGACTTTTGATTTCGGTTTTAAGAAAGAAAAAGCCGCTGACAACCGACTTTGTTTTGTAAAACAGAATCAAGGTGATTTTACTGAAAAACGAAAACAAAATAATCATCGCATTCGGTTTTCACGTGAACTGCAACCACTCCTATCGCGGAGACCGGAACGACTGGAGCGGCTTCGGGCATGATACGGCGGTCATACGGCAGATACTGAAAACGCTCGACGAGGCGAACGAGCGGGGGCTGGACGCCCGGGGCGTGTGGGACTTCGACAACTTCTGGTCGCTCGAAAACTGCGTGACAAGGTACGCCCCGGACGTGCTCGAGAGGATAAAGGGCAGGGTCGCAGACGGCAGGGACGAGGTGATACTCGGCTCGTGGTGCAACGGTCTCACCGGATGCATGACCGACGAGGAGTTCGACGAAAGCATGAAACGCACCATCACGAATGACGCCGGATCGGGAATAAGGGACGTCTTCGGGTGTTATTCACCGATTGTGAGACCTCAGGAAGCGATGTTCACACAGGGCAGTATAGAGCTGTACAGGCGGCTCGACGTGCGCGCGGTATGTCTTTATTACAGCGCCGTGCCGTTCGATGCGTTCCGGAATTTTGTTCCCGTCCTCACCCCGGCGCAAAGGCACAACCCGCTCATTCTGAGGTCCACCGAATCGGATGAGAGCATACTGGTCATCCCGACATACAACCAGGGGGACGTGCTGGACAATCTTTCGTTCGAGAGATGGCTGTTGAAGATTCGCCGGTGGCAGGAGACGGGAAAAATCCCCGGCAACGCGCTCGTATATTTGAACATGGACGCGGACGCGGAGATATGGACGGGCGGGGCGGCGCCGTCGTTTCTGCGCTGGCTTCCGAACGTGAGGGGCATGTGGGAGTTCATAGAAGCGGTCAACAGACACGAGTACGCGCAGTTCGGACGTCTCGGCGATTACATCGAGGAGAACGCGCCGGCGGGGGAACTGCGTCTGACGCAGGACACGGCGGACGGTTCCTTTTCCGGGTACGGCAGTTGGAGCGAGAAGGCGGTGAACTACCGCTTGTGGCGGATAGCGGAGAGGGCGAGGTGGTTTGAGCGATTGTCGGCGGCGGGCATGGCGGCAGGGGGGACGGCGGCGGAAAAGAGGCGGAAGATAGAAGAACTGCTTTATGGCAGGAAGGATTCGTATTTCGAGAGCCGCCTCCGGGTGTTGTCAACGACTCATTTCGGGCTGGCGTCGCCCGTGATTCACCCCGAAAGGCTTCGCGTCGCGTTTCACTTTGCGCGCACAGCTTATGACCGGTCGAGGGAGGCGCTGGACGCTCTGTCGGAGGGGGTTGGCGTGCGGGTAGGCGGTTCGGGAAGCGCGCTTGCCCGCTTCAGGATTCTGGCGCCCCGAAAGTACGACAGCGAGAAACTCCATAAGAAGGGAGTGACAGGCGACGCGGTGGTTGAGGCGTCGCTGCCTCGGAGGTTTGACGGCGTTTCTCCGGGGCGCGCGGGGCTTGAAGGCGGGGGACGGGGGGTTGTGGACTTCGACGTGATCAAGTCTGAACCCGATGGGTGGGGGGGGACGCGAGACAGGCTTTACATCAGGGTCTCCACCAGCGGCGCGGGATGGATTGATTTTTCGTTGATGGAGAGAGACGGCGCAGGTGGAGCGGACAGCGGCGGTGTGGTTGTTTCCGAAAACGGGCTTGCCGGCGGGGAGATAAATGTGAGGTTGGGTGGAGATGGAGGCGTCGAGTCGCTTGTTTTCGCCGGGGAGGAGTTTGCGTGCGTAGGTTTTTTGAC
>JBFMFE010000033.1:0-27154 GCA_040752295.1 bacterium | reverse complement strand
CCCCCACGGCGCCGCCCCGTATCTCCTTCGCCCCAACCCCCGTGACGATCCTCACCCCGTTCCTCCTGAACACCTCTTCCACAAGACGCGACCCCTCCTCGTCCAGCACCGGCGCCAGGACACGCGCCAGCAGCTCCACCACCGTCACCTTCAACCCCGCCCTGCACAACGCCTCCGCCGCCTGAAGCCCTATCAGCCCGCCTCCAACCACGACGCCTTCATCACATCCCCCGCGCTCGATGTAATCCTTCACACGCCTCGCGTCGTCGTAACTCGTAAACGTGAAAACGCCTTCCCTTTCAACACCGGCTATCGGCGGGATTATCGCCCGCCCGCCGGTCGCTATCAGCAGCTTCCCGAACCCGATCCCCTCGCCGCCGCTCGTCACCACCTTCCTGCCCTCACAGTCTATTCTCTCGACCTTCACGCCGAGAAAAACCCGCCCCCCTATCCTCTCGTAAAAATCGCCGGAACGATATCCCATCCGCTCGACGTCTCTCTCCCCGGTTATCAGATACGAAATCAGAGGCCTCGAATACGTGTGATACGGCTCCTCCGACACGATCGCCAGCTTCCCCTCACGGTCCACCGACCGGATCGCCTCCGCCGCGGCGACCCCAGCCGTCGAATTCCCCAATATCAGGTACTCGAACCTCTCCATGCCGCTCCTCACTCGTACACAAGCGCCCTGTTCGGACAGTTCTCCACGCAGGCGGGCGTCTCCCTCCCGGGACACAGATCGCACTTGGACGCGACCTTCCGCCCTGCCTCGTCCCTCCTGATCGCACCGTACGGACACACCATTATGCACGTCCAGCATCCCACGCACATCTCCTCGTTGTGCCGCACGGCGCCCTCCTCGTCCAGGTACATCGCGCCGCTGATGCACGAATACACGCACAACGGCTCCTCGCAGTGACGGCACTGGAGCGCGAACGACAGCGGACGCCTCTCCTCCACGACCACCCTCGCAAGCTGCCGCGGACGCTCCCTCCTGAACGCCTTTATTACGTCCTTCGACTCCGAGTGCTCGGTTATGCAGTACACCTCGCACAGCCTGCACCCGATGCACACCTCCTCGCGCGCGTAAATCCGCTTCCGCTTCTTCGCGCCGCTCGGCGTCACGCCTCCCCTCGTCCGCTCATCTCGCGCCAGTTCCGTTCACCTCCTGCGCCTGCATAATAAAAAATCTCACTCCTCCCCGACACCCCCACGGCGCCCAAAACCTCCGCACCACCCATGATTATAAAAAAACGCACAAAAAAATACACGGGGATTTTACAACCCCCAACCACGCGCGATCAACCGCCCCCAAACGCCCCTTCCCCTCCCGCCTCACGCGCCCCACCCGGCGCCCCGAACCACCCCCGCAATACCGGAACCCCACCCCTCTGCTATAATTCCTCCTGGCGCCTCGATAAACTCTCATCGCTCTCAACGCCCGAAAATGACCCCGCCCGAAATAACAACCCCCCCCCAAAAAACACCACCGACCCGCACCCTCCTCATCCTCGCGCTCATCCTCTTCGCCGGCGCCGCACTCCGCGTTCACCGCCTCCACTCCATCCCCCTCTCCGAAAAAGAAGCACTCATACTCGCCCAATCCGCCCAGCCCCTCCAGACCCTCCATCGCATCTTCATCTACGGCGGCGAAAAATTCCTGCCCTCCCCAATCCCCTACCTCCTCCTCTCCAAAACCCTCTCCAAAGTATTTCCCGGCGAAACCGCCGCCCGCATCCCGGGCATCCTCTTCGGCATACTCTCCTCCTTCCTTATCTTCCTCGCAGCACGCCGCCTCTGCAACGAACCCGCGGCGCTCATCTCCACCGCCTTCTTCTCACTCTCGCCGTACACCCTCCTCTTCAACCGCGAAATCTCTCACTTCTCACTCGCGCTCTTCCTCGTCACCCTTTCCACCTGCGCCTTCTCTGCGGCGCTCCAATCCCCCAAAACCACCTCCCTCGCGCTCTACGCCCTCTCGTGGCTGCTCTCCCTGACTTTCTTCCCGCTCTCCGCCTGCCTCATCCCACCGATGACAATCGCGTTTTTCCTCTGCTCCGCCCCGAACCCACGCGCCCGCGCCGCCTGGACGGCGCTCAACCTCGCACTCCTCGCCCTCTCAATCCCACCCCTCGCCCGCTGGCTCACGATGCTCGCGCTCCCCTCTCCATCCTTCTCCTTCGACGAAATCCTCGACGTCAGAATCCTCCCCACGCCGCACCTCATCGTCCTTTACATACTCGTGATTTACTTCACCGCCTTCTACTCGATGGGCGGCTTCTTCGCACACACCGGAAACGTCACCATCTTCCACGTCCCCGCCTTCCTCCTCCTTCCCATCCTTCTCCACGTCGCCCTCTTCTTCGGTCTCAAACCGCTCCCGGGAAAAGAAAAACAACGCGACGTCCTCTTCATCCTCCTCGCCTTCACGCTCCCCGCGGGCGCCGCCGTCTCCTTCCTCGCCCTCCGCATCAGCGAAAGCTACCTCATCCGCTCCGCCGTAAGCTTCATCCCCGCCCTACCCCCGTTCATCATGCTCATCGCCGCCGGCATCGCGAGATCGCTGGAAATCGAAAAACACGGAGTCGCGCCGCGCAAGCCCCGCTCCTTCCTCAATTCCATACGCCTCGACCTCACCATCCTCCTCTTCATCCTCCGCAGGTTCCGCCTCGTCCTCGCCTTCACGCTCCTCTGCGCATTCACCGCCTCCGTCTCTCACGTCCATAAATTCGAAAACGACAGAACCGACTGGAAGAAAGTTTCAACCTTCCTCCTCCGTAACGCCGGAAACGGCGACGCCGTCGTCTTCCTCGACGGATGGACCTCACCCCCGTTCCTGCTCCACGCCCCTTCACTCAAGAAACAGACCCACTCCATCTTCCCCGACTTCGCCCCCACCCTCGTCAACGACCACTTTCTCCAGGACGACCTCGCCCGCCCCTTCAACCCGCTCTTCGCTTCACGCATACCCGACGCGCTCGCACCCCTCACGAGAAAATATCCCAGACTCTGGATCCTCATTCCCACAAAAAAACCCATCACCGAAAACGACCGCCTCGAAGCGGGCGATATCTGGATCAGGGAAAACACCACCGTCTTGAAAGAAAAAACGTTCAAACACCTGCTCATCCTCCTCGTGGAGCCGGGCAGGGACGAATCCCACCCCGGCTTCCTCCTCTCCTCCACCCTAACCCGGACAAGCCGGAACCAGAAAGGGTCTTTTCTTCCGGGGTTCGTAACGTGCCCCTGCCCGTGCCCCTGCCCGTGCCCGTCCATTCCGTGCACGGACCTTCCGAAATCTTGCATCCTTCTTTAAAATCTTTGCCGTTTTGCGCAGGATTTCATTTATAAGATACTATGAACAACACCCGCCGCGGAAAAACCGGAAACCTCGACTCCCTCATAGATGACTTCATCAATTACCTCTCCGTCGAAAAAGGCTGCTCCACGCACACCCTCGACGCCTACAGCCGCGACCTCGCCCGCCTACACGAATTCCTCAACGGCGACACCGGCAGGTTCACCTCCTCCCCCGCCGGCGCCGCACGCGGCTTCATCCACCACCTGCGCTCGAAATCGCGACTCTCAGACCAGTCCATCGCAAGAAACGTCGCCGCACTCAAAAGCTTCTACTCCTTCCTCTGCCGTGAGGGAATTATCAAACCCGAAAACTTCGTGGAAATCCAGTCCTACCCGGCGGGCAAACGCCTCCCGCGCGCTCTCGCTCAGGACGAAATCGCACGCATCATCGAGTCGGAAAAAGGCAAAACACCCAAAAGCATCCGAAACCGCGCCATCCTCGAACTCCTCTACGCGACCGGCATGCGCGTCAGCGAACTCACCAGCCTCCGCCTCGGCGACTACAACGCCCGAACCGGTTTCGCGCGATGCCTCGGCAAAGGAAAAAAAACCCGCTTCACACCCGTCGGCGCCGAAGCCAAAAAATGGCTGGAAAAATACATCGCCGAAGTCCGCCCCCTCTACGCAAAACCCGGCGCCACCCACGTCTTCCTCTCACCCCGCGGCTCGAAAATCTCCAGGGAATCCTGCTGGCGGCTCCTCCGCTCGTGCGCCGCAAAAGCCGGCGTCGCCGCCCCCGTCTCCCCTCACTCCTTCCGCCACTCCTTCGCAACACACCTCCTCGAAAACGGCGCCGACGTCAGGCTGATTCAGGAACTCCTCGGTCACTCGAGCATCGCCACCACCCAGCACTACACACACCTCTCGCTCCGCAAAATAAAGGAAACCTACGACTCCTGCCACCCCCGCGCCGGGACGGATAAACCCTGCCCCCCCGAACGGAACGCCAATTCTTGAACGGGCACGACCACCACGCCGCTTTTCGGCTATAATTAATCCGGTGACCGCCGCAAATGCCCCCTAACATACTCGTCGTTGACGATAAAAAATCCATCATCGAAATCCTCGAAACCACTCTCGCGCGCGAAGGTTTCGACGTCTCAAACCGCATGACCGGCGCCGACGCCGTCGAAGCCATCAAAAACGAAAAATTCGACCTCGTACTCTGCGACATACGCCTCCCGGACATTGACGGCGCCGAAATACTCAAAACCGCACGCGCCCTCGTTCCCCCTCTCTCCGTCATCATGATCACCGCCTACGGCTCCATCGAAAACGCCATCCATTGCATGAAACTCGGCGCCGAGGACTACGTAACAAAACCCTTCAACCTCGACGAACTCAAGGAAATCGTCAGAAAAGCCCTCGACAAAGTACGCCTCCTCAGGGAAAACGTCGCCCTCCGCGAGGAAATCGAAAAAAAATACGGCTTCGCCAACATCATCGGCAAAAGCAAGCAGATGTCCGAAATCTTCTCCCTCCTCAAACGCATCGCCCCAACCGACGTCACCGTCCTCATCTCCGGCGAAACCGGCACCGGCAAGGAACTCCTCGCGCGCGCCATCCACTACCACGGCAAACGCGCACCCGACCCCTTCGTCGCCCTCAACTGCGCCGCTCTCCCCGAAAACCTCATCGAAAGCGAACTCTTCGGCCACGTCAAAGGCGCCTTCACAGGCGCCTACACCAGCAAGCGCGGCCTCTTCGAGGAGGCGAACGGCGGCACTCTCTTCCTCGACGAAATCGGCGAGCTTCAACAATCCCTCCAGGCCAAACTCCTCCGCACCCTCGACACCGCCACTATCAGAAGAGTCGGCGACACCCGCCTCATCCCCGTGGACGTCCGCCTCCTGTCCTCCACCAACCGCAACCTCGAAGAAGCCGTCGAAAAAAACTCCTTCCGCCTCGACCTCTACCACCGAATCCGCGTCGTCGAAATCAAAATCCCTCCCCTCAGGGAACGCCCCGAAGACATACCCCCCCTCGTTGACTTCTACCTCAAACGCCTCGCCAAAGAACACAAACGCTCCGCCTCCCGCCTCTCCACCGGCGCCCTCGCCGCTCTCCTCAACCACCACTGGCCGGGTAACGTCCGCGAACTCATCAACGTCCTCGAACAAGCCATACTCCTCTCCGAGTCCGCCACCCTCAACGATAACGAAATACTCCCTCTCCTCCGCCCCGGCGCTTCCTCGAAAATCCCCTTCCACCTCGAAAACAAAACCCTCAAGGACGTCACCTCTTCCCTCGAAACCCAGGTCATCGAGCATACCCTCAAACTCACCGGCGGCAACCGCAAAGAAGCCGCCAGAAAACTCGGAATCAGCGAACGAACCCTCTACTACAAACTCGAAGAATACAACATCCGGTAACGCCCACAACCCCACCCCCCCCATCCCACTCTCTTTCACTCATCCCCCCAAATGACTATAATTTTCACCGCCCCCGTTTCCACGCCCGGCGGCACGGAAACACGGGGCGCCGTCCGGGAGGAATCTGAATTGCCGGAAAACATCGTCGTCGGAGCGGGACTCTCGGGCCTCGTCGCGGCAATCAACCTCGCCCGCGAGGAACGAAACGTCCTCGTCCTCGACAGAGAAAGGAAAATCGGCGGCTCCCGCCTCTTTCACCCGTCAACTCACATAACTCCCATTGACAGACGGAAAACCTGGGAATACATCGGAATCAACCTCGACCCCTTCTTCGTCAACCTCACCAGCATGAAGTTCCACATCGAAAACCGGGCATGGAAGGTCAACCACAAACCCATTTACATGGTCGAGAGGGGAGACCGCGAAAGCTCGCTGGACACCTTCCTCTACAACGAAGCCCTGCGAGCCGGCGTGAAATTCGAGTTCGGAAAAAACATCGAATCAAAGTCGGACGTCGAAGCCCTCCCCCCGGACACCATCATCGCCACCGGAATGTACCCCGAAATGTTCAAGCTCCTCGCACTCCCCTTCAGGGAGTGCGAAGCGCACATCGCTACGACCGAAACCGAAAGGAACGCCGAATGCCAGGGATACTGGGGACACTACACCGGCGACTACGCCTACACCGCGTCGCTCAACGGTCTGCTGATGACGCTTGTCTTCAACGAGAACGGACTGAGAAAGGACGCGAGGCGGAAATACGAACGCATCCTGCTCGAAACGGAAAGGCTTGAACTGAAAAACTGGAAGGTCTCATGGGCTGCCGCGGCGACGAAACCCACCCTCTTCCACGGAAAATTCATTCTCACCGGCTCCATCGGAGGCTGGCAGGACCCCATCATGTTCTTCGGCATCGCGGGCGCCGCCACCTCCGGCAGAACCGCCGCCCTCGCCGTCTCCGACCGCGAACGCGCCCTCAACGACTTCACATCCTTCACCCGCTTCTACCGCAGAACCATGTTCGCAAGGAAAGTCTACCGCGCACTCCCCTGGACCATCATGAAACCCCTCGGAACCGCGCTCCTCGCTAACCCCGACAGGTTCGCTCTCCTCGTGGATAACCTCCAGAAAGGAATCCCGGCCTTCCGCGGCGAAAGGTACTTCCAGAAATACAGGGAAGAATAAAGCCGCCGTCCACTATGAAACACGCCGCCCTCTCAACGATCATGATCGCCGCCTGCCTTACCCTGAACCACTCCGCGCGCGCCGCCGCCGAAAATGTACGCTCCATCCAGCGCACAACCGATCCCATCATCATCGAGGGAAACAAACTCAAAAACTTCATCGGGACGCCCATCGAAAAAATAAGGGTCTACGCCGAATCCAACGGCACGCTCGCCCCAATCCCCTTCCAGTTAGACGAAAGAAAGCCCGACGGCGACCTCACCTTCCCCTTCGGACCCCACCCCTCACGGGACAACGACAACGGCGCGTTCGACGCCAACGACGAACTGGTCTTCATGTCCCGCGACCTCGGCGGCAGGGTCTCCACCGATCTCTTCCCCGCCGGAACAGGCAAAAAGGCGCAGGTCACAGTCACCGACCCCCTGACCGGGGAGAAAGGCTGGGCGTACGTCTTACTTTTCAAAAACCCCCCGCCGCGCTCAAAAACCGACTATGTGTCATGCCTGAACGAATGCGAGGAGATCAAAGCCCTCCACTACGAAAACGCCTTCGCCAAAGACGCAAAAATCGGCTTCGACAAACTCGCCATCACCAAAACGGGAAAAGGCTCCGGCAAAAACATGATTGACCGCCTGAAAATACGCGCCTCCACCAATACCAGGCTCATCAACCTCACAATCTCCAAGAACGAGAACGATTTCACCTCCGCCCTCATCGCTTACATTGACGGACCGGTCAGGGTCATCCGCCGCACGAAAAACCAGATGTTCCTCTTCTGGAAAATCCCCACCCCAGCCTCCGTCATTGACAACGTTTACTACTACAACTTCTTCCTCTGGCCCACCGTCGTGGACGTCCCCTTCGACGTGGGAAAACTCCTCAAGAACTGCGAGTTCCGCGTCGTCACCGACGGCCACTCCAACTCGATGGGAAGAATATTCGTCAACTCCAACAACCCCGGCGGCGTCGTCATGGACGGCAGAATGTCCGACGCCGAAAAAAATCTCGACCTCTCCCCTTACAAATGGTCGGTCGTCTACGGAACCTCGGAAGGCGACACCGGCGCCTGGATGAACCGCCTCGTTTACGACCACAGCGTCGAAGCCCAGCCCATGCTCTTCTACGTCGACGACCTCTCGGTGAAGGAACCCCCGGAACGCGAACCCGGCTACTTCGGCGCCATCGGCTACGACCTCAAAAATATGGAAACCCTCAAGGCGGGTCAGTGGAAACTGACCTCCATAATGTACAACATCCCCGTCTACCGCCCCGGCGATGAAGCAGCGTACCTGAACATACTCGATCACCCGGTTGAGGTGACCGTGAATTGACCCGGCTCATCGCTGCTCTCACAACTCCCCGGACCGCCGGCACTCGCCCACATGTTTGAAAAAATCGCCATCATAGGAATCGGACTCCTCGGCGGCTCCCTCGCGCGCGCCCTGCGCGCCGCCGGCGCCGCCGGAAAAATCTCCGCCACGGGCAGAAATCCCGACAGGCTCGCCTACGCCCTCCAGGAAAAAATAGCGGACGAAACAAAAAAAACACCGCTCGAAACCGCGGCGGACGCCGACCTCGTGATCGTCTCCACCCCCGTGAAGACCATCCCCGCCGTCCTCGAGGAAATCTTACCCGCTCTCAAATACAACGCCATAGTCACGGACGTCGGCAGCACCAAGGTCGAAATAACCAGCGTCGGCGACAGAATCTTTCCCGCCGGCGGTCCATTCTTCGTCGGCGGGCACCCGATGGCAGGCTCCGAAGACTCCGGCGTGGAAGCCTCCCGCGGGAACCTTTTCGAAAACGCCCTCTGCGTCCTCACCCCGACCGAACGTACCGACCCCGGCGCGCTCGAACGGGTGAAAAAACTCTGGGAAGCTGCCAGAGCAAAAGTGCTCGTCATGCCCCCGCACCGCCACGACCTCCTCGTCGCCGCCGCCAGCCACCTCCCACACCTCGTCGCAGTGAGCCTCACAAAATGCATATCGGAAATCGGCGAACGACATGAGCAACTTTTTCCGCTCCTCGCCGGAGGCTTCAGGGACACGACGCGGATAGCCTCCGGCAGCCCCGAAGTGTGGAGGGACATCTGCCTGACGAATCGCGACCCCATCCTCGAAACGGCGCGCGGGTTCCTGAAGGTGATGTCCGAATTGACGGAAACGCTCAGCTCGGACGCCGGGGAAAACCTCGAACGCCTCTTCGAGAGCGCCAAGTCATTCCGCGACGCCATCCCCGAACGCGGAAAAGGCGCGCTCTTCCCTAATTACGAGGTGCTCGTGGACGCCGCCGACAGACCCGGCGTGATCGGCGAGATCGCAACATCCCTCGGCGCAGCAGGCATAAACATCAAAAACATTCACGTGCGCCACGTAAGGGAACTTCGCGGCGGCGCCATCGCCCTGACGCTCGAAAGCGAAAAGGACGTGGACCGCGCCCTCGAACTCCTGAAAAAAACCGGATTCAACGCAAGAAAAAAAAGATGACTCCCAACGCCGCGCGTACGTCCCCACCCCTCCCCGCGGCGCCCGAACTACCGCCTGCGGAAAACAAATCCGGCAAGACGCAGGATCATGTAAAACACTTCCCTGCGACGTGAAAACAGAAGACCCGCCAGCGCCGGCAGCCGGCGGTTCCTCAGATAAAGCTTGATGAACGCGAGCGTCTGGAGACGTTCCATCTCGGCGCGGGGCAGCCCCTCTACTTCCAGTGCCCCGCCAAGGTATTTGTCGTAATCACCCCAGTCCCTCGACAGCAGCCTGTACCCCCCCTCACCCTTCTGCGCCATCTCAGCCACCTTCGTACCCGGATACGGAACCATTATCCCCACCGAAATCCGCGTCGGATTGAGCCTCGCCGCAAAATCAACGGTGTCAGCTGCGGTGCGCCGCGTCTCGTTCGGATGACCAAGAATGAAAAAAGCCGCCGTCCGCAGCGAGGCTTCCTTCGCCAGCCGGACTGCCTCCTCGACCTGCTCGATGGTTATCCCCTTCGCTATCTCCCTCAGTATCTCAGGATTGCCTGACTCCACGCCGAACCCCACCTCGAAACACCCCGCCCGCCGCATCTTGCGGAAAAGTTCAACGTCCGCCTGCCCCGCCCTCATCTGGCACGACCACCTCGCTCGCTTATGCAGCCCCTCTCCAACTACAAGATCGAGAAAACGGTGCGCACCCGCCAGCTTCAGTCCGAACACCTCGTCCCTGAAAAAAATCGTCGCCGCTCCTCGTTCCCTCACAAGCCAACGGTACTCCTCAAAAACGTTCTCCGGCGAGCGCAGCCTCACCCGCTCTCCAAGCGCCCTCATGCAGAAAACGCACCTGTAGGGACACCCGCGGCTGCCGATGATGGGATACGTCCGCGTGGAGGGAAACAGCTCCCACGCGGGAAACGGGAGCCTGTCCAGGTCACCGATCCACTCCCTCGGCGGGTTTACCCTCACTTCCCCGCCGTCGCGCCGCGATATGCCGCAAACGCCGGCGGTGTCCCCGCCGCCTCCCGCCGCGGCGAGCAGCTCGAGCAGCGTCTCCTCCCCTTCGTTGAAGCACGCGAAATCGAAAGAGGGAAATTCCTCAAGCGTCTGCGCGGGCAGCGCGCTCGCGTGCGCCCCGCCCACCGCCGTGAGCGTCCCGGACGATACGCTCCTTACGATGGACGCGATCTCGTGCGCAAGCCCGATCTCGTGCGTCATCGCCGTGACGCCCACTAAAAACGGACGCGCGCCGGCAGCCTTCCTCGCCGCCGCCTCCGGCGGCAATCCCTCCATCTTCGCGTCCACCACCGCGCAGCCGTGCCCCCCAGCCCTTATGTATGAGGCAATGTACCCGATGCCCAGAATCGGTACCCTCAAACGGTCATAGTACTGTCTCCGCCCCCGCGGGGCGGGGTTGACCAGGCAGACCTCTCGCTTCTCAGTGTCCATGCGGGAGAATCGAACGCGCCGCCGCTAAAGCACCAGCCTGTCGCCGCTTTCCGTTTCCACTACGATCCGTATCCTGTATTGTCCAAGCTGATACCCGGCGCGTTCGCAAAGATCGTTCCCGCGCGCGGCGCCGGACCCGATCAGCCTGCTCCGGGAACGCTCGCTGTCTAATTCCCTTATGTGGTAGATTCTATAGTCCATCATGTCCGTGAATTTTAAAAAGCAGCTCTCAAGAGGCGAGAAGCAGAAATATGGAATTACGACCCTCTTTCCCGATTTATCAACGTTATAATCTCCGTAAACGCGCAGCCGGGATTCGCCCCCGCCCGCGTCTTCCCACTTCAGAGTGATCGTGTTCACCCGCCTCAGAATGCCTTTATCGAACGGAAAAACATACCATTGCCGGAGTTCGTTCGGGTGCAGATTAAGCATCTTCATGTAGTAAAAGTAGGTGCCGGTGAGCAATTGGAATTTCTCCGTGTCCACCTGGAAAAACTGCCCCGCGTGTTTCAACGGCACGCTGTTCAGCGTTATCCGCAACGGTTTCATGTCATAGGGTTCTCCCTGAATATCAAGATAAATATAGGCGTTTTTAACAGCCAAGGCGTCGGGGTTTCTCACCGTTATCACCTGCTCTATCTCCTTTGTCCCGTCGGAAATCGTGCACGACCACGAAAGGTTATAACGATTCCCCGCGGCGATCATTATCAGGCAGGCGAACACCATGACCATGAAAAGCCCCGAACAAACCTTCCACGTTGTGTTGCTTTCTCGTTTCATCCGCCGGAAATGGAACTTCAGGAACAGGGAAAAAACGCCCGCCGCGCCCGCAAAGTAAAACAACTTGAACATCGTTGAAGGGGCTTCAAGCGGTAAAAAATTGAACTTCAACGCGTATATCGCAAACAGCACGGATGAGCACAAAAAAAGCGCCCTGTCCGCAAAAAAAGGCAGGACGTTTTTCACGAGATACCCGAGGTTTGCCAGCGCGAAAGATGCAAAAATAACCCAGACCGGCATCAGGGGAACGTTGTACCTGGCGAGCGACAGGGTCATCCCGTGGGCGACCGTCGCGTACAGTATTAGCGATATCGGCAGGAATGATCCCGTATGCATAACGGAGGCGGCAAGCATCCCCGCCAATCCCGAAATGATTATCGCCCGATGCATGAGCCTCTGCCATTTATAAGAAAGGATATAATTCACTTTGAACTCGTTGTGCGGATTGGACCAGAGACGCTCCACCTTCTCAAAAAAAAGAAATATGAAACCAGCCGGACGAGACTTGATTGTCTCAAGCGCCTCTTCTCTGTAGTCGCTCTCCGTGGGAGTCTCATGTCCGTTTCTCTTCATGATGAAAGCCAGACCCGGCGTGATCTCGGGAACCCGGAGATCATGATGGTAACCGCGGTATTCCTGGTTCTGACCGATGTTGAACGACAATCCGCCGGCGCCGGGCGGCATGAAGCCCCCGAACACGAGTTTCATTAAAAGAAACCACGGAATCGCCGGGACAAGCCACGCCGCAAACGTCGCGCGCAACGCGGTCCCGCTCTTCATCCCGCCGGCTTTCCGGCACAGATGAACCAGAATATACGCGGCAAAAACAACCACCGGAAGCAGTGTGAACACTAACCTGCAGGTCATTAGTAAAAAAAGAACTATTCCCGAAAGAATGCCTTGAAATTTTCTTCCCGGACCCAGGACCCCTCCGGACAACGCCAACAGCAGCGTCAGCAGAAACGCCGTCAGCGTTTCCGTCATCACGGATTGGGCGGATATGACAAGGGGAGGATATAACGCCGCCGCGACGAGGGCTGTATATGCCGTGGGCTTTCCGAAATTCCTCCTCGCGAAAACAAAAATGAAATAACAGCTCATCGTTCCGAGCAGCGCCTGAACGAGCGTTATGTAAAAAACCTCTCTCGTAAAAACGATAACCACCGCGATGAAAGCGGGATAAGCGATCAGCCGCGCGTTTATATGCCGTATTTCCTTCAGCCCGTATCTTTCCGACGCGGCAATCATGCCTTCCCTTTTCTTCTCCGCGCCGGAAAGCTCCCCGAGCATTTTGAAAACTATGCCGGGCTTTTTCGCCAAAAGAAGCAGGTCTTCGGCGACCCCGATATAGGCTTTTGCGTCGGAATATACTGCCGGCGTTTTTGTCGTAACTATAAACAACAACTGTAAAGCAAATGCAATAGCGAGAATCGCGCCGGGAATGACTTTCTCAAAGACATCCCGGTTCCCTCGGCCTCTGCTCCTCACCCTTCGCTTCCCGCTCCCCGCCGCTCCGGACCCGGCTGAAATGAGAGAACCGATCTTCCCGCGGTCGGCGTAAATTCATCGCCCGATAACTCTCTCGGCGCTTCTGACATAGTATGGAATTTCCTTCTCTTCCCGCTCTTCATCCTCAATCTTCATCGCCGCCTGAAACAAGCCCAGGTACATGCCGAACATAATGCCCAGACCCCGGACAAGCTGGTAGGCGGTCATGTTGATGAAAAAATAAGCGGCAATTCCCGAGTATAATGCCAGGTAAGCCGTGAACAGAAAACGCTCTCCGGTTTCGCCGATCCGCCGCGCGCCGTTTATAAAGAACGAACCGAAGAAAAACATGAGCGCAAACATCGCCGGCAGACCCCTCTCGGCGCCGATCATGAGAAACAGATTGTGTACGGCGCCCACCCCCATCTCCTGATACTCCGAAAGAGCGTAACCCTCGATGGACCCGATACCGATGCCGAGAAGCGGGCGCCTCACGATGGTCTCGTATGCGATCTTATACTGCCTTATCCTGTTCTCGGACGCCGGATCCGAAAAGTCGGTGATGGACGCGGCGCGCCCGACGAACTGCGACGGCAGCACAAGTGACAGAAATATCGCCAGCACCACCATGGCGGTGAAAAGCCTCACGAACTGCACCATCCCGCGGAACTGCGCGGAGATAACTATCGCCACGATCACCCCTATCCACGCCCCACGCGAAAACGTCATCATGAGCGCCACCAACTGGCACGTCAGCGCCGCCGCCAACCACGTCCGCGCTCCCCTCTCCTCCTCCGACAGAAAAAGATTGAACGTGACCATCGTGGTCATGGCAAGATATGCGCCGTACGCGTTGAAATGTCCGAACGTTGACGTCACCCTGTAATCCCCGCCGCCCTGTTCAAAATACTGGTATACCCCGCAAACCGACGTGAATACCGCGCTCATCACCAGCGCCTGCATGAGTGCGGCAATCTGCTCCCTGCTCCTCACCGCTGATGCGAACAGGTAATATGAAAAAACAAGGTACTCCACCGTCTGCACCACTTCCTTGAAACCGGCGGAAAACGACGGACTGTTCACCACGGCAAGTACCGATAACAGCGTGAAAATGAAAATGTGCCTGTCAAGAAACGTACTCCTGAAACCATACCCCTTCCTCAACACCATGCGTGTAAACCACACCGCCGTGAGGATGATCAGAAATACATCGGAATAAACAAGGAAAAATCCGACGCCCGGAATTTCGTACTTCCCCACCGCAACCACGAACATGAAAACCAGCAACGCCGTCTCAAACCTCATGTACGCGAACAACAAAACGATGGGAACGACCGCTAACAGGACAAGAAGATGTCCCGCATCGCCGATAGTCGAGAGGTCTACCCTCAACAGCCGGACGACGAGGAAAACGATGACCGAGACGACGAGCAGGGCGGCAACCACCCCGTTGAGGGATGGCTGAACTCGCTCTCTAATCTCTTCCTGAGTCGTCAAAATCCCTGAAACCCGCTCCCGCTTCGCGCGCTCCAGCACATCGCGCGGTCGTGGAAAACGCCCGCCGGCGACCCGAACGGCGAATCATTGCAGCGTGAACTTTTCAATGGGAAACGTGAGCCTGACGTTCAACGACAGCGCGTCGAAATACTCGGTCACCGATACGTTTATCCCCGCCTGGCGGAACGCGAGTATCAGGTCGCGCAGCATGGCGACGCACACGTCAAGCTGCCGGATCGCCTCCCGCGAAAAATGCGCGCCCCCTCGCTCTTCCCCGGCTTCAATCTCATCGCGGAAAATCGCGGGGACCTCTTCGAGCAGCTTCTTCGCGTCCTCCACCGAAAGTTTCTCACGGTATATCCGCTCCAAAAACTCGACCTGCTTTTTCTCGTTCCTCACGCCGGCGATGATCCGCGCGTGATCAAGCGAAATAAGCCTCGACACCACAGCCTTCTTTACAACCTGAGGCAGCGAAAGCAGCCACAACTGCGAAGCCACCGCCCCGGCGTCCTTCCCGACGCGCTCGGCGATCTCCTCCGCCGACCCCGCGCCGTGCTCCCCGACCAGCCGCCCGTATGCCTCCGCCTCCTCGATGGCGTTGAGCTGCTCGCGCTGCAGGTTCTCTATGAACGCTATCTCGATCATGTCCTGCTCGTCGAGCTGGCGGATGATCGCGGGAATCGTCTTCAGCCCCGCCATCTTGCTCGCCCTCAGTCGCCGCTCCCCCGCAACCAGCTCGTATCCGCTCCCAAACCTGCGCAGAATGATCGGCTGGATCACTCCTTGTTCCCGTATTGACTGCGCGAGCTCCTCAAGCTTCTTCTGGTCGAAGTTCCTCCGCGCCTGGTACGGATTCACCGATATCTGGTCAACGGGAACTTCCACGACGGAATGCTTCCCCTCGCGCTCCACTATCCCCCTGATGAAACGTTCAAGCATTATACCCGGTAAAAACAGCGCCGCCGGACGCGCCCCCCTCGGCGCTACCTCTTTAACTTTATTCTCTTCCTTCTCTGCCTGGTGCCGTATCCGTAACCCCCATAGTAATAATAATAATAATAATCGGGACTGGTAGCCGCGATGTTGTTCAGGGCAACGCCCAGAATCGGCGTCTTCGTGCTCTCGATCATGTATTTGACCTGAAGCGCCTCGTCTTTGTTGATCCTCCCGGCGTTGATCACCAGAAGCACGCCGTCCAGTATCTGCGACAGCACAACGGCGTCAACCACGTGAATCGCAGGCGGACTGTCGAACATGATTATGTCCGCCTTCTTCTCAATGGTGCGCAGAAACGCCAACATCCTCTCCGAGCGTATCAGCTCTATCGAATTCGCGGGCAGCGGACCGGATGGTATGATGCTCAACCCCCTCACGCCCAGGGGCTGTATCAGCCGGTCTACGATCAGCTCCATGAACGATTCCTTCGGCAGATGCCCCGACACGGATAGATCGGACACCGCCAGCTCCGCCTCCAGCTCCCCGGTAAGAACGGAACTGACGCCCAGTGAATTGTCTATGTTGAACATCCTGTGCAGCATGGGTCGCCGCAGATCGGTGTCCACGATCAGCACCTTCGTCCCCTCCTGCGCCATCGAAATGGCAAGGTTGGCGAGCGTCGTGGACTTCCCCTCGTCCGACTTCGAACTCGTGATCAGAAGCGTCTTGATCGGCGGGTCCAGACAGAAAAGCTGCGTGAAGAAACTGAGCCGCCGGTATGATTCCGCTATCGGCGACTTCAGCGGCACCTCCGTGATCAGCTTGTTGATCGTCTCCGCCGAGTACGGTATCGAGCCGAGCACCGGCAGGTTCAGGTAGTTCTTCACGTCGTCGCTGTTGTGAATCGTCTCTTCCATCTCCTCAAGTACAAAAGACACGCCGATCCCAAGGAACAGCGCAAAAACCACCACGATGAATATGTTCTTGAGACGCTGCGGCTTCACAGGCGCGGCGGGAACCGTCGCCTTCTGAAAAACCTTCACCTTGACGTCCCGCTGTACCTCGTCAATCCGAGCCTGCTGCCGTTTCTCGTATAAAAGCAGGTACAGCTTCTCCGCCACGTCCCTCGTGCGCGTCAACCGGCTGTACTCGTACTTTAGCTCCGGATAGCTCCTCTGCTGTTCACTGAGCCGCTCTATGACTTGCCCGAGCGTCTCGATACTCGCGTCGGCGATAAGACGCTCCGTCTGAAGCCCCACTATCCGGTCTCGATCCCCGATTATCTCGTCCTCGAATATCAGCCTCTTGGCGACGAGGTTGGAAATGGATTTCTCCAGCCGGCTCTGCAATTGCTGGACCCGCTTGTCTAATTCCTTGACCCGCGGGTGATCGTCCTTCAGGCGCAGTTTCAGGGCGGCGCGCTCGACTTCGAGATCGAGTATGTCCTTTTTAAGGCTGCTGAACAATCCCGTCTGCGTGATCGCGTCAGGGTCCTGGTAAACCGCGTAGAGCTTGTCGTTGAAGATGTTCTCCAGATTCCCTATCTGCGCCATGAGTCCGTTGAGAGCAACCTCCTGGGACATCTTCTGTATCTCAAACTCAACTATCATGCTGTTCCGCTCCCTGACCTCGTCCTCCAGCGATATGATGCCGTGCTCTTTGTTGAATTCGTAAATCTTTATCTCCGCGTCCTCAAGCTCCGTCGCCGCAATCTTGAGCTGATCCTCGATGAACTTTGTGGCTTCCTCGATGGATTCCCGCGCGATCTTGTAGCTGATCTCCTCGAACGCCTCCGCAAACGCGTTGGCTATGTCGGCGCATTCCTTCGGGTCCGGACCCTCCGACGTGATGTTGATTATCCCCGTATCCTTTATGTTGTCCACCACGATCCTGTCGTGCAGCCGCAGCGCGGCTCTCTCCGGATCGTCGTACCGCAGGCGCTTCGCGGCGCCCTCCGCCACCCTGAGGCTTTTGATCAACCTCACCTGCGTCTCCAGCGATAACGGCGGCGGAAGATTCGCCGTCTTATCCGTGAGCATCAGCACGCGCGGAGGCTGCTCCACCAGCATCTTCGCCGTCGCCTGGTACGTCACTTCCAATACGTTGTAGTTCACAAACAGCGCGCCCAGAAAAAGCACGACCACGCACAATGCCGTAATGTACTTCCGTTTCCAGATGACGTGCCAGTAATCTCGAAGCTCCAACGGGCTGGCTCCTCTTGACTAAAATTATGTGCCGGTTTCCCAGGAACTCAAATATTTTTTCTGATCAGCCGTCAGTACGTCAATCCTCACCCCCATGGACCCAAGCTTCAGCCGCGCTATCTCCTCGTCAATCTCCCGCGGCACTCCATAGACCCTGTTCTCCAGATTCCTTCCCTCCCTCACAATATAACGCACGGCGTACGCCTGGTTGGCAAAACTCATGTCCATGACCGACGCCGGATGCCCCTCCGCCGCCGACAGGTTGATAAGTCGTCCCTCGCCGAGAAGTACCACCCTCTTCCCGGATTTCAGCGTGTACTCGTCAACAAACCCCCGCACCCGCCTCTTCCTTACGCTCATCTCCTCGAGCGCCGGTATGTCTATCTCCACGTTGAAGTGTCCCGAATTGCAGATTATCGCCCCGTCCTTCATCCTCGTGTAATGCTCGCCCCTCAATACGTTGATATCCCCCGTCAGCGTGACGAACACGTCCCCACGGCGTAACGCCTTCCCCAGCGTCGTCACCGTGAACCCGTCCATCACCGCCTCGAGCGCGCGCAGCGGATCGACCTCCGTCACGATCACGTTCGCCCCCATTCCCCTCGCCCTCATCGCCACCCCCCGCCCGCACCACCCGTACCCGCACACCACAAAGTTCTTCCCCGCAAGAAGCAGGTTCGTGGCGCGCACTATCCCGTCTATCGTGCTCTGTCCCGTCCCGTACCTGTTGTCGAAAAAATGCTTCGTGTCCGCGTCGTTAACCGCGATGATCGGATACCTCAAAACTCCCCCACGCTCCATGCTCCTCAGTCGAATCACGCCCGTCGTCGTCTCCTCCGTGCCGCCGATCACGCCCTCAAGCAGTTCCTTCCTCTGCGTGTGCAGCGTGCTGACCAGGTCCGCCCCGTCATCCATCGTCACGTCAGGCGCCGAATCCAGCACCTCACGTATGTGATCGTAATACGTCCTGTTGTCCTCGCCCTTGATCGCAAACACAGGCACCCGCTGATGCTTCACAAGGGACGCAGCCACGTCGTCCTGCGTGCTCAGCGGATTCGAGGCGCACAGAAAAACCCTCGCACCCCCGCGCCTCAACGCCGCGACCAGGTTCGCCGTCTCCGATGTCACGTGAAGACACGCCCCTATGGTGATCCCCCGCAGCGGCTTCACTTTCCCGAACCTCTCGCCGATCTCCCTCACCACCGGCATCTCGTGCGACGCCCACTCGATCCGCCGCCGCCCTTCATCCGCCAAACCTAAATCCCTGACGTCATAATCCAGTTTTTATCACCCTTTCCTCGTCCTCTAACGAAATGTTGTCACGGATTTTCAACGCGACGTTCTCCACCCTCGACGCCATGCGCAGATATTTTAAGCGCCCCTTTATGTCCGATTCAACGATATTCTCAAAATTCCCCGTCCCGAACTCTTCCACGCAGAACGACGCTAAAACCGTCCCAACCGCCATCGCCTTCCTCAATACCCCCTCCCCTATCCTCCCCGCCGTTGCAACGTATCCCAGCAAACCCCCGGCGAACGTGTCCCCAGCACCCGTCGGGTCCTTCAGGCGCCCCACCGGATATGCCGGCACCGTGCTGTGCGACTTCTTCGTGAACATCTCCGCGCCGTGCTCCCCCTTCTTGATCACCACCACCCGGGGACCCATCCCTAAAATCCGCTCCGCCGCGCCGGCAAGACTCGATGCGCGGCTGAACTGCCGCGCCTCCCCGTCGTTCATCAGCACGCAGTCCACGCGCCTCACAGCCTCCTCCAGCGCCTCCCGGCTGCCCCCGATCCAGAAATCCATCGTGTCAAGTATGGAAAACCTCGCCTTCACGCATGAATCAAGAACGCTCATCTGTATCTCCGGCGCCATGTTCGCTAAAAACAGGTGCCTGCTGTCCCTGTAATCCTCCGGCAGCCGGGGCGTGAAATTCTCGAACACGTTCAGCTCCGTGGCAAGCGTCTCCCGCTCGTTCGGATTCTCGCCGTACCTCCCAGCCCAGAAAAAAGTCTTCCCCCTCTCTCGCGCCACTCCGGTCGTCTCTATGCCGCGCCTCCAAAATACCTCAAAGTGCCGGTCCGTGAAATCCTCCCCCACTACACCCGCAACCCTCACCGGCACAAGAAAGCTCGCCGCAAGGGCAGAATACGTCGCCGAACCCCCTACCACACGCTCGACCCTCCCCCACGGAGTCTCTATCGTGTCAAATGCAACGGTCCCCACAATCAAAACGCTCATGCCGGATCGTTTATCCAAATATATGCGTCTGCGCCATATCTTTAGCGCCCGATTCGTCTAAAGTCAAGTTTTTTTGAGCTTTCTCCAGAAAACGAGGAACAAAGGAGAAATCTTCTCCCCTCCACGCTCTCACCCACACGCCCGCCCGAGTACCGCCCCATCCACTTTCCACCCCCTGCTCCACCCCGCCTCCCCTTCCATGGAAACCGGAACGCCCGCGCGCCTCACGTCACGCCCAGCGCCATCGCCCCAACCACGAACGGATTGTACCGCCTCTCCTTGCCGATGGTGGTCGCCGGTCCGTGCCCGGGGTAAACCACCGTGTCATCGGGCAGCGGCAGCAGTTTCTTCGCCAGCGTCTCAGCCAACTCCCTGACGCTCCCGCCCGCAAGGTCCGTCCGCCCCACCGACCCCGCAACGAGCGTGTCCCCGGTGAACACAAAACCCCTACCCGATATACTGATCCCGTCCGGCGTATGACCGGGCGTGTGGATAACGCGCAGACTCTCATCCCCAACGGCAAGCTCCTCACCGTCCTCCACGAAACGGTCGGGTCCCGCCACCTTGAAGATCAACCCCATACCCGAACCAATCCTGTTTATTGTACTCTTTGCCATTTTCTCCGCTGACGCATGGGCAACTATAGGCGCCCCCGTGAGCGCCTTCACTCGACCCGCCCCCCCGATGTGATCGGGATGATAATGTGTCACTAACACGTATCTCACCCTCATTCCCTTCCGACGCGCAACGCCTAGCAGTTCCCCACACCCGGGCGCAGGGTCCACAATGAACGCCTCACCGCCACCCTCGCAAAACCCAAGATACGAATTGGACAGAAAATACCACGACACCCGACGGTGAACCTTCATCTCGCCCCCGCCTGATTTTACCCGCCCGCCGAAAATATTGGAATCCCCCGGCGACGCGCGTGGACGAACCCCTTCCCGCTCCGCACAATCCACCCCGCAAAACCACACCCGATTGTAAAATACCAAAAATAAAAGCTAAAATAATCCCGTGAAACCAGCGATCATCTCGATGCTTCAGGGAACCTTCGACTCCTACTGGCGCGACCTCGAAACGGGCGTCAGAACCGCCGAAACACGCCTTAACACACAGGTGGATTTCCTCTCGTTCCCGGGCGAAATCCCTTCCGAAAAAAACATCACCCAATGGCAAAATCAAACCCTCGAACGCTTCTCAGCCGAGAAAAACAGAAACGCCGTAGCCGTCGCACCGCTCAACCACAGCGAAACCACCCCCTTCATAAAAAAACTCGTCGCCTCCGGCGCTGCATGTATAACCTTCGACACCGACGCCCCGGACTCGGGAAGACATTTCTTCGTCGGAACCAACAACCACCTCGCCGGCAGTTCCTGCGCCTACAAAACCGCTCAACTCATCGATTTTAAAGGCAAAGTCGCCATCCACACCCCCACTCTCCTCACACACAGCTGCGCCGAACGCATCCGCGGGTTCTCCGAAACCCTGAAACGCTATGACGCCATTCAACTCGTGAAAACCGAAACCGGTGAGGAAAACCCCGACAAACTCTTCGAAAGCGCGAAAAGATGCATCGCCCATCACCAGGACCTCTCCGCCCTCTTCGCCGTCTCCGGCACAAGCGCCAAAGCCTGCGCTCGCGCCATCCTCGACTCCCACCTCTCCGACAAAATCCTCCTCGTCTGCTTCGACATTGACGCCGAAATCGCCGCCTCACTCATGAACGGCTCCATTTTCATGACCACCGCTCAGAGACCCCACACGATCGGCTACAGGGTCACCGATTACCTCTACCGCATTGAAAAAACCGGCCTGGACAACGTAATGCGTACCATCCCACCCTCCAGGCTCGTTGACACGGGCACGCGTATCGTCACCCTGAAAACACTCGACTCTTACAGAGAATCGCTTAAGGGACTCGGCATCCCCATAGATTTCTAACCCCCCCCTCCAACCCCGAAAAATGTGCCTCCGGCGCCCGACAAAAATAACCTCCACGCCCCACTGCCACACCCCGCCCCCATCATGAACCCCGTCATCAAAGCCCTCCACCTGATCTTCTCGCTCGACCCCGAAGTCCTCAGGGTGGCGGCGCTCTCCCTGTACGTCTCCACCGCCGCCGCCGCGCTCGCCTCCGCCGCGGGCATCCCCCTCGGCTACCTCATCGGTATCTCACGCTTCCCCGGCAAAAGAACGCTGGTCCTCACGCTCAATTCCCTCATGGCGCTCCCTACCGTCCTCGTGGGGCTTCTGCTCTTTTTCCTCCTCACCAGAAACGGACCCCTCGGCAGCCTCCGCCTCCTTTACACCCCGGGCGCCATTGTGATCGGCGAATTCGTACTCATCCTCCCCATACTCACCATGCTCTCCGTCGCCGCCACCTCGAGCGTTGACCGCGCACTCATCGAAACGGCGGCGACACTTAACGCCTCTCCCCTCTCCGTGATGAAACTCGTCCTCGCCGAAAGACGGTTCGCCTACACCGCCGCCGCGGTGACCGGCTTCGGAAGGGCGGTCTCCGAGGTCGGCATCGCCATCATGGTCGGCGGCAACATCGCAGGCTACACAAGAACCCTCACATCCGCCGTCGCTCTCGAAACCTCCCGCGGCGAATTCGAGTTCGGTATCGCCCTCGGATTCGTCCTCCTCGCCGTCGCCGCGGGGGTGAACCTCGCGCTCCATCTCGTCCAGGGCGCGGCGCGGGCGTAGTCATGCCCGCCCCGACGATAAAGCTTCACCGCCCATCACGACCCACCCGCGGTGAACAAAACGGTCTGAAAACATGAAAAACACAATCGAAATAAACGACCTCGTGAAAAAATGGCCCGGAACCGGTTTCTCACTCAACGTCCCACGCCTCGTCGTGCCCGCCGGCAAATCCTGCGCCGTCGTCGGACCCAACGGCTCCGGCAAAACCACCCTCCTCAGACTCCTCTGCTCTCTTGAAAAACCCGACTCGGGCAGCATCCTTCTCGCGGGTCACAACCTCTCCACCGCCGCGGGCAGAAAGCTCGCGAGACGGGAAACCACTTTCCTGACCCATCCCCCGGCGATGTTCACGACCTCGGTGTACCGGAACGTGGCGTTCGCCGCCGTCCGCAGCGCCGCCCGCGCCGCGGACGGAAACCGCGAAGTCGCCCGCGCGCTCGCCGCGGCGGGGCTGGAACGCTTCGAAAAAAGAAACGCCGCAAAACTCTCTTCCGGCGAAAAACAAAGGGTCGCCATCGCACGCGCTCTCGCCTTCCGCCCCAAACTCCTCCTCATGGACGAACCCACCGCGAACATTGACCGCGAAAACGCACTCCTGATCGAAAACGTCCTCCAGTCCCTCCGCCGCTCCAACGCCTCAATCGTCTTCTCCACACTCTCAAGGGAACAGGCTTTCAGACTCGGCGATGAAATCGTATCCCTCAACAACGGCGATATGGAAATCGGTTACCCCGAAAACTTCTTCACTGCCGCCTTCTTCGAGCGCAACGGCGAATCCTTCGCGCGCATCGCCGCGGACATCGAAATCTCCATCCCCCACACGCACGGATGCCGCGGCGCAATTTCCATCAACCCCGAACGCATAACCCTCTCACCCCTTCCCCCGCCCGCGGCGCCGCGGAACCTTCTCAATGGAAGGATCACACGGCTGGAGGAAGCGCGCGGCTGCCTGATCGTAACCGTCAGCGCCGGCGCCGACTTCGTGGCGGCGGTCGAACCACGGACGTGGAACACCTCCGGACTTTCGCTCGGCGCCACGTGCTGTATAGCCTTCGAACCGTCATCCGTCAAAGTCCGCACACACTGAACCCTCCCCCGAATATCACTACACTACGGCGCCGTTTCCCATCGCGATAACACTTTAGCGGGGTGAAGTAACGTGTACGAAAAAAGAAGAGGCGATGGACTCAGAATCCTGCACCCGCGGAAGCGGAATGATGAATGAGGAGTGATGAATGATGAATGATGAGTGATGAATGAGGTCCACCCCACTAGCCCGTCTTTTCACTCATCATTCATCATTCCGCACTCATCACTTGTTTTAATCTCAAAGTTCTGCACTGACGATGCCGGAACTGGTCAGCAGTTCCATCCAATACATCGTTTCTTCGAGTTCCTGCAACGCGCCCTCGACCTTGCTGATCATCTCATCCCCTATCCCGTCAATTGACACCTGGTGATTGAAGGGTAATAAATCACCGGGAGGGATGTCAAATGCTTTCTCAAAAGACTCTGGAGCGGCTGGAGGGAAAGTCGCTCCCCGGACTGTTTTCTGTGCACCTTGAAAACCATTACAAACTCCCGCCGATGGCGGCGAAAACATTGTGCAGTGACGCTCTTCTATGGCGCGACCTGCTCGAGCCACGCAGCCGAGGCGATGGACAGATCGTCTATCATGTCGTCAAGCTCGGCCAGCCGGCGGCCAGACCCGTCAAGGACTGCGAGAAGGTCTCGGTCAGACTCACAATTCTCGATTCTCACGATGCCCTCCGCCGCCGGGAAACGGGGCTGCGCACGCTGGAGATGCTCGTGATGGAGCGCATCGGCGGCGGAAAAACGTCTGCTCCCGCCGCTCGGAGTTTTGTTTTGTCTCGCTCCGGTTATGCTGATATATTTTCTTAAGGGAGTTTACATAGTCTGTCTGAAACCCTCTCCCTCTCCCTGCTGCTTTTCAAGCAACAACGATCTCTACGTGGGTTGAATAGCCGAGGGTTCCAAGCAATCCATCGCAATCTTCCCAGGTTAAGCCGAACGCGCGCACGTCGGCCAGCCCCAACCGTGATATTACGTTTCTTATATCGTCGAAGTGTTTTACATCGAATTCTCCATCCATCATCGCTGATTCCGCCCAATCAACGAGCGCTGTAACGGTAATTTCCCGCTGTAAATATTTTCTGATTGTTTCCACAACGTCTTCGCGAGTGATCATAACTTAACCATCACCTTCCTTGACGGTCCTGTGACCCTTGTCTTCCGGATACTTTTCATGAATCTCCACCAAACGGCCCGAGTTGTCGTAAATTTCCTGGAAGAAACTAATTTGTTTTTTCTTCCGGGTCAACCTCCTTCACGTATCGTGCTTTCCAGTTGTTGTGACCATACACCTCGAGCCAATATCGTCTGCCGCCGCCCGGCAAAGGTTCCCATTGCCCGAATATCTTTTCATTCCTCTTTCTTCCGTTCATTTATACTCGAATTGCTTTCTGTTTTTGATTCTACCTCGTTTAACTTCGTATTTCCACTGATCTATGAATTCGTCACTAAACATTCGGCAATATCAAACCCGCCGCTGCTCACTATTTGTTACAGCAATCGGCAGGCTTGGCGGGGTGTCAACGTCCCGTTCCGTACGCGGCGATGCGGCTGAACTCATCGGGGTCGAGGCTCGCCCCACCGACGAGGACGCCGTCCACTTCGGGCTGCGCCATAAGCTCGTCAATGTTCGCCCCCTTCACGCTCCCGCCGTACAGAATCCTCACCGATGCTGCCGCCGCCTCACCGAGCGCCTCCCGGAGAAGGCGGCGGATGAACCCGCACGCCTCGTCAGCCTGGCGCGCGGTCGCCGTCCGCCCGGTGCCGATCGCCCACACCGGCTCGTATGCCATCACGATGCGCGAAAGATCGGGGCGCCCCTTCGACGTTAGGATGCCGCCCTCGACCTGCGTTCTCAGGACACTTTCCGTCTCCCCCGCCTCCCTCTGCGCGAGGGTCTCTCCCACGCACACCACCGGCGTCAGTCCCGCCCCGAGCAGCGCGTTCATCTTCCTGTTCACCATCTCGTCCGTCTCGTGAAACATTGCCCGCCGCTCGGAGTGTCCCACGATGCAGTACGCGCACCCCGCGTCCCTCAGCATTCCGGGGGAGACCTCTCCCGTGTACGCTCCCTTCTCCTCCCAGTGCGCGTCCTGCCCTCCGAGCATCACGTACGGTTTCGAGCGTCCGTGCTCCTTCCAGGCGGCGAGCGCCGTGAACGGCGGGCATATCAGAAACTCCCTCTCCTCTGTAAGCCCCGGAGGGACGGAGAATTTCTCAAGGTAGGTCCTCACCGTCTCAGAAGTGCCGTGCATTTTCCAGTTTCCGGCTACAAGGGGTTTTCTCATGTTTGTTCCTCGCTTTCCCCGGCGCGTGACGCTGCGTGCGGAACCGCGGTGAGCGCCGCCGCAATCGCCCGTCCCGTCATTTCACACCTCCGTCCCGTCACATCACACCTCACGGGATCGCCGGCTTCAGGTCGTTTGTCTCCCGTTGCCCCGTTTCCCGCCGTTTCGGGGACGATCTTAACGGGAAGACAGGAAACGGAAACCCGAAGGAACCCGGCGCGCGCTACAGTTTTACGACTCGTTCCGAGACCGCGCCGCCTTCCACCGTGAAAAGAACGTAGTGGTGGAAGTTGTTCTCCGTGTCCGCATTGAGCCTCCCGCCGGCGCCGCCGGAGACCAGGTACACCGTTCCATCCGCCTCGTAACGCCCGTAGTGATGCTCGTGCCCGGCGAGGACGTACTCGGGACGGTGTTCGGCGATGAGGGCTCGGAACCGCGCGCCGGCGTTCCTCCGCGCGTCTTTTCCACGCCGCGTTCACCTGAGGGGGTAATCGAGCGTCATGTAAAAATCCCCCGCCGTCAACGTGTACTGCGCCTCCAGGTTGAAGCCCGTCCCGGTGGAGACGCCCCCGATCAGGTTGAATCCGAGGTGGTTCTCTCTCGGCGAGCTTACGCCCCCGTTCCCTATCCGCCCGCAGCCCGCGGGGTCGAGGCAGGTCACGCTTGCTCCCATCCGCGTGTAGCCGGCGCCGAAGCCGTAATAATCGAGGGCGGGGGACATGAACGTGCCGTCCGCCGAGTAGAGCATGTTGACCGAAAACTGGAAGAACTGGAAGGCGCCGGAGACGGGGTGTTCGGGGTCGGAGTCCACGTTCGAGGTTCCATAGAGGAGGCGCGCGACGATGCGCTCGCGCGGCGTGTTCCTCTGGACGTGCTCGATGCCGTACGCAAAGGCGGGACCGCTCGTTACGTCGCGGTCGAGTATCGGGTCGAAAAATTTAGCGTTCGGGAACATCACGCCCGCCCTCACCGAGTAGTGCAGGTAGTCGCGCCGGGGGATGACCTGAGACGGTTTCCCCTCCTTCGCAGCGGGCTTTTCGGCGACCGGCCCTTCCTTTTTCTCCTTTTTCTCTTCT
>JBFMFE010000032.1:0-3160 GCA_040752295.1 bacterium | reverse complement strand
GACTCAACGGTTGACATATTAAAAAAGAAAAATTATTAATTTACGGCGGCACAAAGCGGAGACAACGACGCGGACGCCGCAGCGCCGGGCGCGGCGGGGGCAAAACATACGCTCCGCAGGGAGACCCGAATGACCGAAGACGTGACAGGCGCCGAGAGAAAAATAGACCTCAGGGGCGAGGTGTGCCCTTACACATTCATAAAGTCGAAGCTGGCAATCGAGGAAATGGAGCACGGGCAGGTGCTGGAGATCACGGTGAACCATCTCCCCGCGGTGGAGAACGTGCCGAGAAGCATGGAAAACGAGGGGCACGAGGTTCTGTCCGTCCGGCGCGACAACGACACCGACTGGAAAATCACGGTGAGAAAGAACCAGCCCGCCGGAAGCTGATTTTAGCGCAAGGACCAGCATGAGTTTTTGCTCCGGAATCAAAGACGATTAAGGCAGGACTGAGGATGGAAAATTGCGGCGTGGAGATGAAACCATGAACAGGAAGATGCTGAGGGACCTCGTTATTCTCGCCTTGATAGCCGCTGCGGCGGCGGCGGGTTACACGTTCTATCCGGGGCGGCAGGGAGCGGGCGGGAGGTTCGTCGAGGGGCAGGCGCCGCCTGCGGGGGCGCCGCCCGCGGCGGTAGATTCCGGCGAAGGCGCGCCGGGCGGAACCGGCGAAATGAGAACCGCCCTTCTCAACGAAAAAAAGGACGAAGCCTTCCGGGAATGGTTCCTCGGCGCGTACAACCGGGCGCGTATCGAGAGGAGCGCCGACCCGGCGAACGAAAGGAGCGTCGCCGCGAAGGTTGACGGGACCGTCATTTCGGCGAAGGACTTCCGGCGCCGTCTCGACTCGCTTAAAAGGATGCACGCCGGCGCGGTCGGGGGAGGCGCCGCGGGCGCGCCCGGCGGCGAAGACGACGCCGCGAAACGCCTGCTCGACAGGATGATCGAGGAAACGCTTATCTCCAACGAGGCGAAGAAAATGGGCGTCGCGGTGACGGAGCGGGAGATGGAAGAGGTCATGAAGGAGAAGAGAGCCGGCTTCGGTTCCGAGCGCGAGTTCCGCGAGATGCTCGAAATGCACGGGTTCACCGTTGAGGACGTGTCGGAGCAGCTCGGGAGAGAGCTTCTGACCGAGAAACTCCGTGAGGAGATCACGAAGGACGTCGTGCTGACGGACGAGGAAATCAAGGCGTTCCGCTCGAACGCCGCCCCGCCTGAGAATCCCCCCGAACGGTAAGCGAGCATGAAGTCCGGCGCGGCGAGTCCGGGAAACCCGCAACAGAACCCGCCATCCGGGCTTATTCTTCTTCATCTTCTTCTTCCTCTTCTTCTTCCCCGTTCTCTTTCCTATCCACCAGCCGTTCCGGAAGCGTTTCGTCGTGCTCGTATGTCGCCTCGAACGTCTCCGCCGACATGACCATCCCGCGGAACTCGTCCATCAGTTCCCTGTCTTCGAACCCCTCCACGATCACCACCCTGTCGCCGTCCCTCTCCACGCTTCCCTCCCCCCAGGTGGACTCGACGTAATACAGGTCGTCGCCGCCGCCCGAGATCTCGGCGGAGAGGCTCTTGCGCTTCGACATCTTCCGGTAGAAGTTGAAAAACTCGTCCGCGTCCTCGACGGTGTCCCACACCGTGATCCACCCGAAGGCGACCTCGTCCGTGTCCGGGTTGCGGAAGGCGTAGTACCTGTCACCGTCCCACCCCTCGGACACGTTGATGGCGTCGCGGGGTTCAAGTTCGAGGTCCTTGATCAGAAGATATATCCGAAACTCCCCGAGGGAATCTGAATCGAGGAACGCGTAATCCTCCGGCAGGACGTCGTAGAAATCGGGATAGCCGACGAACGTCGGGAGGTCGAGCGTCTCTTCCTCGAAGTACTTTTCGGGGTGAACGACCTGCTCGGTGGAGAGGGGGTAGCGGTTGAAAAGCTCCTTCACGCCCTTCCAGCCGTGTTCCATCGCCGCCTCCTGTGCCATCGCTTCGCCGTACGTGTACTTGAAGAAGCCCATCAGGTTGTCGTACGACATCATTTCGCCGCAGTAGTCCCTGCCCACCTCGAGGAGTTCCTCGCCGGCGAATTCGTATTCTCTGACGCGTTCGAGCAGCCTGTAAAGGTTGTGGCGGTGATCCAGGTAATCCCTCGTACTTCTCCCCCATTGGTTGTATATGTATTCTGTTTCCACGAATTCCGCCATGCCTTCCACGATCGCCGAGTAGGCGTAGCCGGCGTCGGAATTCTGCTTGTATTTCTCGTCGTAGTAGTCGAGGTCGTAGTGCTGGTCCTGGAGGGCGTGCACCATCTCGTGCACCATCACGAACAGTTCCACGTTCTCCTCCCACCAGGCGGATTCGTCGTAGTCCCATATCCTGCATCCTCTCTCGCGCAGCTCCTCCCTGATCTCGTCCCGCGCCTCCCTCGACACGACGTACGCAGTGTTGTCCTTGTCGTCGTACACCCCGGCGATCCCCCGCACGTAAAGCTCCATCAGTTCCTGCTCGGAGTCGGGAGTGTCAATGTAGTATCCGAGTCTCTCCGCCACGTCCCGGAGCACGTTGTACCTGCCGGGAGGGTTATCGTCCCTGAACAGCTTCCACATGAGGTCTATCATTTCCCCGCGCGTCTCTATCAGCTTCGCAGGAATCTCATGCTTCGCGTCGAGTCCGGTCAGTTTCTCCGCGCCGGCAAGCCCCCTGCTGACCACTTCCTCGGGCGACATCCTGCCGGAACAGGCGCACGAGAGTGAGATGAAGACCACCGTAAGAGCGCAAAAGAATCTTTGTGACACTTTACCTATTGGAAACTGCAAGAATGAAATGAGCGAAAAAGATGAATGATGAATGTAGAATTTCCAATGTAGAATTTTGAACGGAAGTCTTTTACTTCTACATTGGATATTCATCATTTTAGATTCTACATTCCTCTCTTAATGCTTCACTTAGCTAAACAGTTACGAATCTTTTATCAGCCATGATGCGCTGCCCGCGCAATATTCGACCGGATGATTTGACGGTGATTATACCATAGCACCCGAAGAAAATCATAACCGGCGTCCGCGGAGCCGCCTTGGACTGCGGCGAGTCATCGCCGCCTTCACTCCCGCGCGGAGCGCGGGAAACAAGGCGGTGTTTGCACTCCAGCCCGCTCACCTTCTCGCGG
>JBFMFE010000031.1:0-14327 GCA_040752295.1 bacterium | reverse complement strand
GGGCGGCTTCCAGTTCGGCGACGTACGCGGGCGCCTCTCTCTCCATCGCGGCAAGGCGCGGAAAGGCGAGCCTTACGTCGCGCAGCCTGCGGATGAGGACTTCGGGGTCGTGCGCGTCGCTTCTCATGCGTTCACTCGAGCAAAGCCGGTCCGTAGAGGATCGCCTGGAACTCCGGCACGTATTGAACCTGGAGCGGTCTCCTCCGCAGAAGCAGCTTTTTCGTCTCCACGGCGACGGGATGTTCGCCGCCCAGTTCGAGTTCCGCCGCGCCGCCGCTGAACGAAACGCCCATCCTTCCGGCGTTGAACAGGACGGGCGCCACCTGCGCCCTGCCTTCCTTCACCGGATAGGTAAGGAACCTGAACCGCCGCCCCGCGCCCGCCGGGAGCTTCCCGACCTTCATCGAGAGAATGAACCTGCCTTCCTGTTCGAGTTTCACGAAGACGTGATCGCCGGCTTCCTCGAACGCGATCTCCGACAGGAATTTAGGGTAGTTATAGACGATCACGCCGCCGTCGAGCGCGATCTTCGTCGTGACGGGAAGATGGTGAATGTAAACGTGGAACTCCCCTCTTCTCAGCGCGGCGAGCAGCCCCGCGGCGGGAAGGAGCGGCGGCGCGCCGTACGAGATCGGCACCGAGATCGAAACCTCGTTGTAGGGACCGATGTCGGTGTCCCTGTAGTTGAACGCCGTCACAGCGAGCGCCCCGACGCCGGGGAGCACCGGCAACGGGTGAAATTCCCTCCCGGGCATGATCCTGCGCAGTCCGCTCATGGACGCGGGGAAAAGCGCCGTCACCGACGACGCCTCACGGTAGAAGATGGGAAATTTAGCCTTCCCGCCCTCGAAAACGGTCTCGATCTGGTACACGCCGCGGAAAAAATCATCGGCTTTATCCCGTTCCATTTTTCAGCACCTCATCTCATTTTTTGAATCAGGCGCCGGACGTGCTCCATCGTCCTCGCACGCGGCAGGACGACCGTGTTCTGGAAAGTCTTCGCGTCCCTGAGAATCCTCTCGACTCGGTAGTCCCTCATGTATCCGTAACCGCCGAGGGTCTGGACGGCGTCCAGCGCCGCGCGCACCGCCGCGTCCGCCGCCGCGACCGCGCCTAAAACGGCGGTGCTTCCACCCGTACGGGGTTCAGCCGTAGTCTTCGCGCCTGCCGCCGCGAGCGCGCCCGAAGCCTCTATACCCAGCGCCGTCCCCGCGAGCATCTCCCGCACGGCGTCGTGATCGCATATCATCCCGCCGCCCTGGTACCGGCTCACGGAGTACTTCAGCGCGGCGTCCAGCGCCTCCTCCGCCATGCCGAGCGCGACGGCGCCGAGGCAGGCGTCCGAGCGGGAAAAGACCAGCGCGGGATCGTCGAGCGCGCCGCCGGCGAAAACCCACCCGCGCGGCACCTTCACTCCGTCGAACTCCACGTCCGAAAACGGGCACAGGCGCAGTCCCATCATCTCCCTCGCGCGCTCCGCCGTCACGCCCGGCGCGCCCCCCGGGACAACCGCCCACGCCGTACCCCCGCCATCCAGCGATGCGGCGACGACGATATACGCCGCCTGTTCCGCAGCCGGCACGAACAGCTTTCGTCCGGACAGCGAAAAACCGTCACCGCTTTCCCTCAGGGCGGTCTCCATCCGCCCGGCGGCAAGTCCGCCGCCGGCGAAAACGTCTTCCTCCATCCACGCCGGCGTCATCAGAGCGGGTTCGCCCGAGGCTTCGCGCGCCCGCACGCCGGCGATGACCTCATCGGCGCCGCGCGTTCCGCGGGAGAGCGCGGTCGGCGCCGCAGCCGCGACGTGGGAAGCGAGCGCCGCCGCAAGCGCCGGGCATCCGCGCGATATTTCCCCGATGAACGCGGCGCACGCGGAAATCCCGCCTCCCGCGCCGTCATCGAACGCAAGTGAAAAAAAACCGAGCGCGGCGACCCTGCCGAGCAGCGCGCCGAGCATTTCACCCGACGGCGCGTCAAGCTCTTCCCAGCGCGTGCGCAGTTCCCTGTCGCGGAAATTCCCCGCGAGCGCCGCTATGCCGGAAAGTTCCTCGTCCATCGGGAATTTACCCTGCTGCTGCGGAAACCGGAAAGATCAAACCCGGGGGGACGCGCGCCGTCACAACTCGATTTCCCACTTCTCCCTCGCTGCGAACACCTGAAGACTGCCCGCCTTGCCGCGCTTCACAAGCTCACGGGCGCAGAACTCCTCCCTCCTCTCAAGCTCCGCGTCGTCGGAGACGGGATCGTGATGGAAAAGCACGACCCTTTTCACGTTCGCCTTTATCCCGACGTCAATCGCCTCCTCGACCGTGCTGTGTCCCCAGCCCGCCTTCGTTTTGTATTCCTCCTCGGTGTACTGCGCGTCGCGGATGAGCACGTCGGCGTCCCGCGCGAACTCCACGACCCGCTCGTTCAGCTCGTCAACGATAGTCCCCGCCTCCGCGCCGTTCCCCTCGTCCCCCCCGCCGAAAAGCAGTTCGTCAAGCTCGTCCTTCGATTCCCGACCGCCCTTGAAAACGTCCGAGTACCTCTCGTGATCGTACTGCGTCACGACGCTCCTGCCGCCCTGCTCGAAACGGTAGCCCAGAACCAGAATCGGGTGGTGAAGATACCTTGCGGTGACCTTCACCCCATCCAGCTCGAACGTGGATTCCTTGAGTTCCACGAACTCGATCTTCGCCCTCAGGTGCTCGAGTTTCACGGGAAAATAAGAGTACTTCATCTGCCCCGAGACGATGTCTTCGAGGCGCTCGTTGTAGTGCGTGGGACCGTAAATCGTGATTTCGTTGCCGGGCACGAACGCGGGCACGAAGAACGGGAAGCCGTGGATGTGGTCCCAGTGCGTGTGGGAGATGAATATACTCGCCCTTATCTGCCCTTTCCCGAGGAGCGACAGACCGAGTTCGCGGATGCCGGTTCCGGCGTCCACGATGAAGAGTTTGTCGTCGTCGGTGCGTATTTCGATGCAGGGGGTGTTTCCGCCGTACTTCACCGTCGAGGGTCCCGGCGTGGGGATGGACCCCCTGACGCCCCAGAATTTTATTTTCATGCGTCACCCCTGGTGGAAGTCATGCAGATGCGCAGACATATTCTACGCCGCCGCGCGTCCGCCGCGCAAGAAATTTTCCACCGAATTGTTCACGCTGTTTGAATAATCCGCCCATGATAAAGGCTGTCAAGCAGCGCAGACAAGTTTTTTTAAAGGGGTAGGGGACGGGGGGCGTCCTTGTACGTGTCGCGCATACTCGGAGAGAACAAGGGTTTTCCAAAGGTTGTGGGAAACTTCAGTTTTGCACAACCCGTCATTGCCACTGCCGGGTCCGCGGGGCTCGGCGCTGCGCCCCTCACGGCGCAAAGCGCCGGCGCGGACGCGTGGCGGGAGAAACGTGGAAAACCCGATCTCCGTGCTTCCACGTCTTTTTCGACCGCCCGCCGATTAAATTCCTTGACAAAAAAAAACCGCCGTGGTAATTTTGCATGACGCTTGAGGGTCGGGTCTCCGGCGGGGATGGGCGACGTGGCGGCGGATTTCATACCGATTCTGATACATCTGATGATCGCGGCGGGGATGGGCGCCGCACTCATCATCGTCACTCACCTTCTCGGTCCGAAGAAGCCCTCCGCGCGGAAACTCGACGTCTACGAGTGCGGCGTGCCACCCGTCGGCTCAGCAAGATCGCGCTTCTCAATCCGCTTCTACCTCATCGCCGTCCTCTTCGTCCTCTTCGACGTCGAGGCGATCTTCCTCTTCCCCTGGGCAATCGTTTTCAAACGCCTCCTCGAACGCGGCGCCTTCATCTTCTTCGAAATGCTCGCCTTCATACTCGTACTCTTCGCCGGGCTGGCGTACGCCTGGCTCCGCGGCGCCCTCGAATGGGAATGAACTCCTCCGCGGACCGAGCCTGAATCATGGAAGCCACAAAAACGGTTCTTTCTCCCGAAGCGAGACGCGAAGCCGAAAGCCTCATGAAAAAGTATCCCGACCCCGGCGCCGCGCTCCTCCCCATCCTTCACATCGCGCAGAGGGAGTTCGGTCACATCTCCACGGACGTCGAGGAGTACGTCGCCGCGCTCACAGGCCTCTCCACAACCAGAGTCCACGGCGTCGTCTCCTTCTACACGATGTACAGGAAGGCTCCCGGCGGAAAGTACCTCCTCCAGCTCTGCACCAACGTCTCGTGCACGCTCGCCGGCGCAGAAGACCTTCTCGGACACCTCATCCGAAGGCTCGGCGTCTCTCCGGGCGAGACAACCCCCGATGGAAAATTCACACTCCTCACCGTCGAATGCCTCGGCGCCTGCGGCTCGGCGCCGGCGATGCAGATTAACGACGACTACCACGAGGAACTCACGGCGGAAAAGATAGACCGCCTGCTCGACAGCCTCGTCTGACCGCGGTGACCGGAATGCCGAATCGAAAACGCCTCACTCGCACGCTCACGAAAAACCCGCGGTGAAAAGGTCGAAACGACGCGAAAATGCCTGAACTGAAACTCATATCAGCAAACTTCGACGTCCCCGGCCGCTCCGGCATCGAGGTCTACATCAGGGGCGGCGGCTACCGGGCGGCGCGCAGAGCCTTCGACGCACTCACTCCGGAACAGGTCATCGAGGAAGTGAAAAAATCCGGGCTTCGCGGGCGCGGCGGCGCCGGCTTCCCGGCGGGTCTCAAGTGGAGCTTCGTACCCAGGGAATCCGCGCTCCCCAAATACCTCTGCTGCAACGCCGACGAGGGCGAACCCGGCACCTTCAAGGACAGGCTCATAATGCTCAAAGACCCCCACCTCCTCATCGAGGGGATCATAATCGCCTGCTACGCCATCGGAATTCACACCGCGTTCGTGTACGTACGCGGCGAGTACGTCGCCGAGGCGGCGGCGCTTCAGCGCGCGGTTGACGAGGCGTACGCCGGAGGCTTCCTCGGCGCGAACCTCTTCAATAAGGACTTCGCGCTCGATGTCCTCGTCCACCGCGGCGCGGGTGCCTATATCTGCGGCGAAGAAACGGGGCTGATCGAATCCCTCGAGGGCAAACGCGGCAACCCGCGCCTCAAACCGCCGTTCCCGGCTCTCGTGGGCGCCTTCCAGGGTCCCACCGTCGTCAACAACGTCGAAACACTCGCCAACGTCCCGATGATAATCGAAAAGGGCGGCGAATGGTACGCCGCGATCGGTCCCGAAAAAAACACCGGAACCCGCCTCTTCGCCGTGAGCGGGCACGTCAACAAACCGGGCGTCTATGAGCTTACTATGGACGTGACGGCGCGCGAGCTGATTTACGACTACTGCGGCGGCGTGAGCGGCGCCGGAAAACTGAAAGCCTTCATCCCCGGCGGCTCCTCTTCCCCATGCCTCACGGCGGATGAAGTGGACGTCCAGATGTCCTTCGACGCGCTCATGAAAGCAGGCTCCATGGGCGGCTCGGGCGCGGTCATCGTACTCAACGACACCGTGGATATACCGAAACTGGCGCTTCGGACTCTGAAATTTTACGAGCATGAAAGCTGCGGGCAGTGCACTCCCTGCCGCGAAGGGCTTCCCTGGCTCGTCAAAATACTCACGCGTATGCTCGATGGCAGGGGCGCCCCGGGCGACGTGGACCTCATGCTCGAGATATGCGACAGCATATTCGGCAAGACCTTCTGCCCCCTCGGAGACGCGGCGGCGATGCCCACACGGGGATTTCTTATGAAATTCCGCGGAGAATTCGAGGAACTCACGGCGGGCGGAAAGGCGGAAACGGCGTAAAAAAACGGGTCAGATACAGCGGCCGCGCCGGCGAACGGGTGAAAACGGCATAAAAAACGGGTCAGATACGGGTTAAGAACCGGTATAATGGAAATCCCTGAACTCATCATCACAACCGTCAAAATCATAATCGTCATATTCATCATACTCACCGCGGTCGCCTATTACACCTTCGCCGAACGCAAACTCGGCGGCTGGATACAGGACCGCGTCGGTCCCAACAGAGCCGGCCCATGGGGTCTCCTCCAGCCACTCGCCGACGGCGTCAAGTTCTTCTTCAAGGAAGACGTCATCCCCCTGAACGTTGACAAACCCCTCTACGTAATCGCCCCGCTCATCACACTCATCCCCGCGCTCATCACATTCGCCGTCGTTCCCTTCGGCAACCGCGTCACGCTCTTCGGACACACCATCAGGCTCCAGATTGCGGACGTCAACATCGGCATACTTTACATACTCGCCGTCGCCTCGCTGGGCATCTACGGCATCGTTTTAGCCGGCTGGGCGTCGAACAACAAGTTCTCCCTCCTCGGCGCCGTCAGATCTTCGGCGCAGATGGTTTCGTACGAACTCTCCCTCGCACTCTCCATCATCGGCGTCCTCATGGTCTTCGAGACCCTCCGCCTGAACCAGATCGTGGTCCACCAGGGGCAGATGCTCGAGTGGGCGCCCTTCCTCCCCCGCTGGGGCGTCTTCGTCCAGCCTCTCGGTTTCCTCGTCTTCCTCGTCGCGGCGTTCGCAGAGACCAACCGCATACCCTTCGACCTCCCGGAGGGCGAGGCGGAGCTTGTCGCCGGCTACCACACCGAGTACGGCAGCATGAAGTTCGCCTTCTTCTTCATGGGCGAGTACGCGAACATGATCACGTCCGCCGCCGTCACCGCGACGCTGTTCTTCGGCGGCTGGCAGGTGCCCTGTCTCGACTGGTCGGCGTTCAGCCCTCCCGCTGCGGCGCTCATTCAGATCGCCTCATTTTCAGCGAAAACCCTCTTCTTCGCCTTCCTTTTCATATGGGTGCGCTGGACCATTCCACGGTTCCGCTACGACCAGCTCATGCGTCTCGGCTGGAAAGTCCTGCTCCCGCTCGCGCTTCTGAACATTCTCGTCACCGGCGCGATTTACGTGGTGAAAAATGCTTGAAACCGTTGCCTTTTACGCTCTGGCGGCGACGGCGGTCGGCGCCGCGCTCCTTATGATCTCCCGCCGCAACGCCGTCTACAGCGCCGTCTTCCTCGTCATCTGCTTGTGCGCCGTCGCGGGTCTTTACGTCATGCTCAACGCGCAGTTCCTCGCCGCCGTGCAGGTGATCGTCTACGCCGGCGCCATCATGGTGCTGTTCCTTTTCGTAATCATGCTCCTGAGAGCGGACTCCCCCGCCGAGGGTCTTGAGACGCTCAGTTTCCAGCGCATTTTCGGGTTCGTCTTCACCGTCATTCTCCTCTTCCAGGTCGGGGCGTTCATGAAAACAGCCGCCCCGGGCGCGCCTGCGGGCGGCATGTCGCAGGAAGCGCTCGCCGCCTCCAACACGGAAATGGTGGGCGAACTCCTCTTCACGAGGTACTTATACACCTTCGAACTCGTCTCCATACTCCTCCTTGGGGCGATCGTGGGCGCGGTGGTGCTGGCTAAACGGAAGCTATGAACGCCGTCGGACTCAACTCTTACCTCTTCCTCGCCTTCGTGCTTTTCCTCGTCGGCGTCATGGGCGTCCTCACGCGCCGCAACGCACTCATCATTTTCATGAGCGTCGAACTGATGCTCAACGCCGTCAACCTGACGCTCGTCGCCTTCGCACGCTTCCTCCACTCCCTCGACGGTCAGATTTTCGTGTTCTTCGTCATGACCGTCGCCGCCGCGGAGGTCGCGGTCGGGCTTGCCATCATCATCGGCATATACCGCCGCAGCGAGACCGTCAACGTTGACGAGATAAATCTTATGAAGTGGTGACCGGATGATTGATTACGCGTGGCTGACGCCGCTCATACCCCTCGCCGGAACGGTCATAAACGGAATTTTCGGCAGGCGCCTGCCCAAATTCGTCGCCGGACCTCTCGCCTGCCTCACCGTCCTCTGCTCGTTCGCGCTCTCGCTCATGGTCTTCCTCGAACTCAACGCCATGGACGAAGGGCGCCGCCTCGCCGTCAGGTCGGTCTTCACGTGGATCGAATCGGGGACGATAAAGGTGGACTTCGCCGTCCTCATAGACCCCCTCTCGGCGGTCATGCTCCTGATCGTCACGGGAGTCGGGTTCCTCATACACGTGTACTCGCTCGGGTACATGGGACACGACGAGGGCTACACGCGGTACTTCTCGTACCTCAACCTGTTCATGTTCTCGATGCTCCTTTTAGTGAGCGCGGGCAGTTTCCTTCTCATGTTCGTCGGGTGGGAGCTTGTGGGGCTTTGCTCGTACCTTCTGATAGGGTTCTGGTACGAGAAAAAAAGCGCCGCGGACGCCGGAAAAAAGGCGTTCGTCGTCAACCGCGTGGGCGATTTCGGGTTCCTTCTCGGAATGCTCGCCCTGTTCGGGGTCTTCGGCACGCTGGACTTCGAGAAGGTCTTCGCCGCCGTCAGGCACGACTCGCTCGTCTCGCCCTGGTTCGCAGACCACGCGGTCCCCGTCCACGAAGCCCTCGCGGTCGCCACCCCTCTTCTCGGTCTCCCCCTCATAACCGTCATCTGCCTCTCACTGTTCCTCGGCGCGACGGGCAAGTCCGCCCAGATACCACTCTACGTATGGCTGCCGGACGCGATGGAGGGTCCGACCCCGGTGAGCGCGCTCATACACGCCGCCACGATGGTCACCGCCGGCGTGTACATGGTGGCGCGGTGCGGCGCGCTCTTCACCGCCTCGCCCGACGCCATGCTCGTCGTGGCGTACGTCGGCGCCCTCACGGCGATCTTCGCCGCCTCCATAGGGCTTGCACAGAACGACATAAAGCGCGTGCTCGCCTACTCCACGGTGAGCCAGCTCGGCTACATGTTCCTCGCCTGCGGCGTCGGCGCCTTCGCCGCCGGAATCTTCCACCTCGCCACCCACGCCTTCTTCAAGGCGCTGCTTTTCATGTGCGCGGGGAGCGTTATGCACGCAATGAGCGGCGAACTCGACATGAAAAAGATGGGCGCACTGGCGAAAACGATGAAGATCACGGCGGTCACAATGTGGGTAGGGGCGCTCACCATCGCCGGGATACCGCCCCTGAGCGGTTTCTTCAGCAAGGACGAGATACTGTGGAGCGCGTACTCGGCGCATTTAAACGGGTCAGAAACGGGTAAGATACTCTACGCCCTGGGCGCCGCCGCCGCCGTGATGACCGCCTTCTACATGTTCCGCCTGATTTTCCTCACGTTCCACGGAAAGAGCCGGGCGGCGCCGGGCGTCCACCCCCACGAATCGCCCCCCTCCATGACCGTCCCGCTCGTCGTGCTTGCCGCTCTGTCGGTCGTCGCGGGGTGCGTCGGCGTGCCGGAACTGCTCGGTCGCTTCCCCCTCTCGCGGTGGTTCTTCGACTTCCTCGCCCCCGTAACGGGCGGGGGACACGGGTCGGCGCCGGCAGCGCACGCGGGCAGCGGCGCGGAGGGCGCCGTCATGCTCGTCTCCGTTTGCGCCGCCGCCGCGGGCATCCTCGCCGCGTACTGGGTTTACAACGCAAGACCCGCCCTCCACGACCGCATAAGGGAGCGCCTCGGTCCCGTGCACAGGCTCGTTTTCAACAAATACTACGTGGACGAAATATACACGTTTCTCATCGTCGAGCCGGGAAAATGGCTGTCGTCCCGGCTCCTCTGGAGGGTCTTCGACGCCGGCGTAATTGACGGCGTGGTGAACGGCGCGGGCTACCTCGCCCAGGGCGCGGGCGCTGTCCTCCGGCGGTTCCAGACGGGCGTCGTTCTGAACTACGCGCTGTTCTTCGTGCTCGGGATCATCGTGATGCTTTACCTGATTCTGTGACGCCGCACGGCTATGGACCTTCGCGTTGACAACCACTTCCTGACGGTGCTCGTCTTCTCCCCGCTCATAGGCGTGGCGTTCATACTCTTTATCAACGGGCGCCGCGAAGACCTCATTCGCAACGTCGCCTTCATAACATCGCTCGGCAACCTCGCCCTCTCGCTCGCGATGCTCCGTTTCTTCCGCCTGGACACCCCGTTGATGCAGTTCGAGGTCGCCGTCCCCTGGATACGGCAGTTCGGAATCTCCTATCACATGGGCGTGGACGGCGTGAGCCTTCTTCTCGTCTTCCTCACCTCGCTCCTGACGGCGATCGGGATACTCTCTTCCTGGCGCTACATAACGAAGCGCGTCAAGGAATACATGATCATGATGCTGCTGCTCGAGACCGGCATGCTCGGCGTGTTCGTCTCCCTCGACCTTTTCCTCTTTTACCTCTTCTGGGAAGCCATGCTCGTGCCGATGTACTTTCTCATCGGCGCGTGGGGCGGGGAGAGGCGCATCTACGCCGCGATCAAGTTTTTCCTTTACACCATGACCGGAAGCGTGCTCATGCTGGTCGGCATCGTCGTGATGTACTTCATCCACCTCGACCAGTTCGGCAGGGCGAGCTTCGACCTTTACGACTTCCACCGGCTCTCCATCCCCTATCGCACGGAAATGTGGCTTTTTGCGGCATTCGCGGTCGCTTTCGCCATAAAAGTGCCCCTTTTCCCGTTCCACACGTGGCTTCCGGACGCGCACGTGGAGGCGCCGACGGCGGGCAGCGTCATACTCGCCGGCGTGCTCCTCAAGATGGGGACCTACGGCTTCCTCCGCTTCGCGATCCCGCTGTTCCCCACCGCCGCGCACGCATTCGCCCCGCTCGTCTGCACGCTCGCCGTCGTGAGCATCATCTACGGGGCGCTCGTGGCGATGGTCCAACCGGACGTCAAGAAACTCGTCGCCTACTCGAGCGTCAGCCACCTGGGCTTCGTCATGCTCGGTCTCTTCGCCTTCAACCTTCAGGGCATCGAGGGCGGGATCATACAGATGATCAACCACGGACTCAGCACCGGCGCGCTCTTTCTCATCGTCGGGATGCTTTACGAGCGCCGCCACACGAGGCTCATCGCCGACTTCGGCGGGCTCGCCAAGCCCATGCCCGCGTTCTTCGTCTGCTTTCTCATCGTCACACTCTCATCCATCGGTCTGCCCGGCCTCAACGGCTTCGTCGGCGAGTTCCTCATCCTCCTCGGCTCGTTCCGTGCGAACCTCTATTACACCATACCCGCCGCCGCGGGCGTCATCCTCGCCGCCGTTTACATGCTCTGGATGTTCCAGCGTGTGATGTACGGCAGGGCGGACAGACCCGAAAACCGCGCCCTAAAAGACCTCTCCGTCAGGGAATACGCCGTCCTGATTCCAATAATCGTCCTGATCTTCTGGATCGGCGTTTACTCGAAGCCGTTTCTGAGGACGATGGATTTCACCGTGCGACACCTTATCATCGAGGTGGAACGCAAGCGCGGCGGACCGCCTCCGGCGATGGAAGCGCCGGCGCCCGTCGAACTCGCCCCGAGCGGGGGTGAATAGCCGCATGGACTCACCGGTCAGCCCGAAAGACCTGGCGCTCATCTTCCCGCAGATATCAATCGCGGTCCTCGCCATAGTCATCCTTCTCGTGGATTTTCTCTTCGGAAAACGGGAAAAAGGGGCGACCGCCCTGTTCGCCTTCGCGGCGGCGGCGGTGACCGGCTGGTTCGCCGCCGGACTGTGGGACCTCAACGGCGCCGCGTTCGGCGGGCTGATCGTCGTGGACAACTTTTCCATATTCCTGTGCATGGTGTTCCTCGCCGGCTGCGGGCTGACGATCATGCTATCGCCGCGCTACCTCGACCTCGAGAACGCTCACACGGGCGAGTACTACGTGCTCCTGCTCATCGCCGCGCTCGGCATGATGGTCATGGCGTCCGCGGGGAACCTCCTGACGGTGTTCCTCGGCATCGAAACGCTCTCCATCGCCCTGTACGCGCTCGCCGGAATCAACCGCGGTCGCGCCGCCTCCGGCGAAGCCGCGCTCAAGTATCTGCTCCTCGGCGCATTCGCGTCCGGGTTCCTCCTCTACGGCATAGCCCTCGTGTACGGCGCGACGGGGACGTTCGACCTCGCGGGCGTCGCCGGCGCGCTGGCGCGCGGCGCCGGCGCCGGACCGCTCCTCACCGTCGGCGTCGTCCTCCTCATTGTGGGGATGGGCTTCAAGGCGTCGGTCGCCCCGTTCCATTTCTGGGCGCCGGACGTGTACCAGGGCGCGCCCACCCCCGCGACCGCCTTCATGGCGACCGGCGCGAAAGCCGCCGCCTTCGCCGTGTTCTTCAGGGTCTTCCTGACGGCGCTCCCCGCGCTGCGCGCGGACTGGGCGCCCGTCGTGTGGACGATCGCGGTCGTTACCATGTGCGTGGCGAACCTCACCGCCCTGTGGCAGGACAACGTAAAGAGAATGCTCGCCTATTCGAGCGTCGCGCACGCCGGCTATCTCCTCATCGCCGTGCTCGCCGGCGTTGAATGGGGCGGACCCAGTCTGCTGTTCTACCTCGCGTCGTACACGCTCATGAACATCGGCGCGTTCGGCGTAGTGGCGGCGATGGCGGGAAAGGGGCGCCTCAACGAGACGCTCGACGGCTTCCGGGGCATGGGCTACAGGTCGCCGTTCACCGCCGCGCTCATGACATGGTTCATGCTCTCGCTCGCGGGCATCCCCCCCACGGCGGGTTTCGTGGCGAAACTCTACGTCTTCGCCGCGGGCGTCCGCGCGGACCTCGTGCCCCTCGTCATAATAGCCGTCCTCAACGCCGTCGTCTCGGTTTACTATTACCTGCGCGTCGTGGTAACGATGTACATGCGCGAACCCGAGACGGAAGCGGAAAGCGCGGCGGGCGCGGGGGGCGGTTTCACCGGCGCGCTCGCGCTGACGGTGTGCGCCGCCGGAGTCCTCGCCCTCGGCTTATTCCCCGGACCGCTTCTGAAAATAGTCCAGGCTGCGCTCCTCGCGGCGTTTTAGCCTTTATATTCATCCTGACTTTTCGGCGCTGTACGGAGACCGCGCCCTGCATCTCTCGATAATAAAAATATAAGATTTTATGCGGTTTTTTGTAGGGCGGCCTGCCCATGCCGCAGCCGTCACCTGTCTGCGTGCATCGCACAGGCAGGCGGCAGACAGGCATCTCCGTATGCCGCCGCCGAATTCGACGCGAACATTTACCTTGCCCGCCGGGGCGGGCAGCAGCTCACGGAACAGGGGAGGCGCGAAAACGAAGAAAAAGGGAGGGCGCCGACGCCGGGCCGACGATTCAGCCGGCTTTAAGTCCTCAATCAAGGGACGAGATCGTTTCCACGATCTGACCGGCCCGCTCCCCCGGTCTATATGATAGCGCATCGGCGGCGGAAAAGCGTTTCCTCCCGCCGCCCGGAGTTTTGTTTTGCCTCGCTTCGGTTATGCTGATAAAAATATTTTCTTAAGGGGGTTTACATAGTCTGTCTGACACCATTCTTCATTCTTCCCGGAAAGGAACGACACCATTCTTTCCCCTTTATTGAATATTGAATGCCCGACACCATTCTCATTCGACAACGGTATTTCACAGGAACAGCCGCCGGTCGCTCGTTGAAATCGGCGGCTTTTTCTCCGTAACGAACACAGCCGTATGCATGGCAGTGCGTCGTGTTGACGAAAGAACAGACAGCAACAGTAATCCCGGAAAGGAACGACACCATTCTTTCCCCTTTATTGAATATTGAATGCCCGACACCATTCTTCCTACGACACCATTCTTCCTACAACATCGTCGCAAGCACCGATGAGGATTTGCACGAATTCAGCCCGACGCTGACTATCGGCAAATATAGAGTAACGGCGCAGGTTGATGGAGAGAGAAATTCTGTAAATGTTGTTCTCATAGAGGAAAAGCCGTTTAAGGTCGAGATGCTGTTCGGCAATTATTGAGCGGAATTATTCGTCCAACTCCAAATACTTAAGAAGCTCTTCTTTACTCATTCTATCTATCTTATCATTAATTTTTGGATCTGGCACTAACCTGTTACATTTGAATTCTTTGATATTCTGACCTTCATATAATACATTACAATTATATATATTGAACCTGACAAAAAGATTGACCCCAGACAATAATATAAAGCATTTATTTTCATTTTTGTCACTTGATGATTCCAATAGATTTCTATTGCTTTTTAAGTACTCATGTATCCACAAAGACGCGGAAACAAGTTCTTTTTTCAACTTCCGTTCCTTATAGGACCCCTTTTTCTTCATATATGACAATTCATAAACCATTCCTTCACATAAATAATTATATATTTCTTGTTGCGAGGGAATGCTTTTTTCATCACATATCACAGTCACCTTTGTAGGATAATAACCGACATTTTTTAAATCATATTTTATTGATAAAAAGTAGTCGGCTCTCCAATCTTTTTTTTTCATGAATATATGCCCGATATTATTTACCCCGGATTATTCATACGGAGTGGATTTTACCGGATTTCGGGTTTGATTTCAAGGGGATTTGCGGGGGTTTGAGCCGCGCGGGGTCCTGCTGGAGATGTTCCGAGCGGTTTTAGCGGTGATTTAA
>JBFMFE010000030.1:0-10665 GCA_040752295.1 bacterium | reverse complement strand
GGTCCCGCCTCGTTTTCAGGGAATCCTCCGTGATGACCCCGGCGTGGGGCAGGTAGTAATGCAGCGCCGGGCGGTAGTTTCCGGCGACTCCCTCTGAAAGTATGAACACGGCGCCCCGCCCGCCGTCGAGGCGCTCCGAAAGCGTCTTGAACGAACCGTAGCCGTACTTGACGCTGCATAGAAACGCGAGCGTCTGTATCGCGGCAAGCCCGCAGGCAATGAAAACGGTGACCATGATCGCGCCGTCCCTGCATTTTCTGGCGAGCAGATCGCCCGCAAGAAGCGCCGCGAACGGCACGGCGGACAGCATGTAGTAGCTGTGACCGCGCCAGAATGTGAAAAACAACAGAAAAACGCCGAGGGCAAGGACCAGCAGGCTTCGATGCCGCCCCCATAGAGGCATCGCCGCCGCCAGCCCCGCGATGAATAATGCCGCGACGGGCGGAGAGACGCCCCAGAGCAATTCCCTTGCGACGTAGGGCGCCGTTTCGCGCACGGGCAGCGCAAAACGCACCGCCTGCCAATCCCATTGCGCCGCCAAATAATGCCCGCGCGTGACGACGAGATGGTACACAAGAAACGGCGCCGGAACGAGCGCCGCGCACGCCGCGAACGCCGCATGCCCGCGGTCAAGCCATTTTAAACCGCGGTGGACGGCGCATTCCCATATAAAAACCGCCGGAAGCAGCAGGACCGCGAACTGCTTCGTGAAAAACGCGAACCCGAAGCACAGCCCGCTGATCGCCATCCGCGGAACGCGCCTGTCCCGCCCCGCGGAAAGGTAGAAGTAAAGACACGCCAGCATGAAAGCGGCGTAGGTCGAGTCCGTCTGCACGTTCCTGCCCACCACGACGCTCACGGGCGCGAACCCGAAGAGAGCCGCCGCGGCAAGCCCGGCGTTCGCCGAGAACAGAAGGCGTCCGATCATGAAAACGAACGCCATCGCGGCGAGGGAAAACGCCGCTGAAACCATGCGGTAGTTTCTTTCGCTTTCGCCCCACAGCTCTTTCACGAAGTAAAGCAGGTAGGAATAAAACGGCGCGACGTTGTAGTCTTCCGTGCCGAAAACGGACACGGGGCGCATCAGCCCGTACGCGTCGTAGTTGCGGGCGATCGCCGAGTACCACCCCTCGTTGAACGAGTGGTATCCCCCGAAGGGGTCGTCCAGGCGGTGGTATCGTATCGCGAGGGCGAATATCATCAGCAGGACGAGCCAGAAAACAGCCATCCACCCGCCGGACATTCCCCCCGTGTATCCCGTGGGAACGGGGACAGTCGTGCCGCTCACGGCGGCGTCCGGCGTCCCGCCGCCGCCCATCTGTGGAGAATCTCCCGTCGCGTTTGTCGTTTCCATCAGCGGACGCTTGAAACAGAACGTGCCCTGAAAATGACGTCTCCTGTGACTCGCGCCGTCCCATATTATAACCGCCGGGGGATTGAGGGGCTTGCGAAGGCGGGCGCGTATAACCGTGCGATGCTCCGCCGGTGTGGAGATGCCCGCTGCGGGAGCGACCACCGCGACGGAGGTCCCACGGGTGGATTCACTTCGAGCCTGATAGTTATGTTCCTGACGGCGGTTCCGGCGTTTGATTTCCCGTCGTAAATCCGCGCGGTGAACGTCCCGGTCTCCTCGCCGGCTATGTCCCAGATATTTTCGAGCAGGATTATATCGCCCTCGAGGACTTCGCCGGTCACTACGGGGACCGGCGATGAAAAAACGCTTTCCACAGCGGCGGTCCGGGCGTTCACGGTTGTGACGTTGTTCCCGTCGAGTGCGGCGGCGTAAATCTTCCCGGCGGTTTCGTCGGCGAAAAGTTCCTTCGGCGCCGCGACCGAGACGTAGGAAACGCCGAGAGTCTGGAGGTCGAGGACGATGAGGCGGTCGTTCGCCGCGTCCGAGTAGAAAAGGTATCCCGCCGGGTTTCCCGCCGGCTTCCACGGGACGACGTCCGACTGCTGTGAATCCGCAAGCTCACTTTCGGCGGAGAGGGAGCCGTCCGCGCCGTACGCCTCGTACCAGAACCTGCCGAAACGCCTGGCGAGGGCGAAAAAGCCGGTTCCCGAGGGGGAGGCTCTCACGAGGGACAGAGGGTAATTCACGTCGAACGAACCCGCGAGAGTGTCCGTGACGCAGTCTATGACGTCCACGCGGTTGAGGCTCGCGAACGAGACGTAAAGCCTCCGCTCCTGCGGGCTGTACGAAACCTCCTCGGGCGTCGCGGACACGTTCACCTGCGTCGCGAGGGTGTCGTTCGACGCGTTGAAGACCGCGACCTGCGGCGCGTCCGACCGGGCGAGGTAGTATTTCCCCTCGGCGGGCGCCGCGTCCATCGAATTCACGGGAAAGCCGGGGGAAATCTCCTTCACCGACCCCGCGGCGTCGTCAATCGCCGACAGCTTCGCGAACGTGTCCGAGGGGCAGAACACGTACGCGGTCCGGGAGGACGCGTTCACACGGAAGTCGCACTCGTCGGGAGTGGGGGGGATGCCTACGGTGTACGATTTGGAGGGCGACCCGGACAGGGCGCCGGAGAAGAATGACGCAGTTGTGCGGTCGAGCGGGTCGGGCGCGGTCGTTCTCGAGACGCTCGCATTGTTCACGGGGTCCGTGGGAAAAGCCGGCGTGAGGTCCGCCGTTCTCTGGTTCAGCGTGAAAGTCACGGAGAGGGTCTGGACGTTCACGCCGCTTCCCGTGTCCGAGTACGCGGTCTCCACGTACGCCGGGAGCGCGGAGACGTAGAACACCTGGCTTTCCGCGGGGTAGGTGAAGGTTATCGTCGGTCCGGTAGTATCTGGCGGCGGCGGGGACGGTCCGCCGCCGCCGCCTCCTCCTCCGCACCCCGTCAGCGCGGCGAGCAACGCGAGCGCCGCGGGGATCGCCGCCCGCTTTTTCATTTCGGAGACAACGTTTCGTTTCTCACGGCGTCGTTGAACCGCGCTTCCGCCCGGAAAATGACTGCGACGGTGCGACGGGGTCATGTTCGGGGGCTGATGGACTGTTTCCGGGTAAACAACTATTTACCGATCTGAAATGACGTGAGCGAAAGAGAATGATGAATCTAAAATGTAGAACTCAGAATGTAGAATGAAAAACTTGACCATCTACATTCTTCACTGGTTATTTTAGATTCTACATTTCTTTCAAGACCAAACTTCATTTCAGTAAACAATTACCCCGGGAAACTATTTCATCCCCGGCGGCAGGTCTGCGCGTTCGGGCAGAAGTTCGAGCGTTATGGAGGCGTAGACTCCGTTGGAGGAGGACGCCGTGACGGTGACGGTTCCCGGAAAATACCCCGTCGTGTAGGTCGCCGAAACGAGACCGTTTGTAGTGGTCGCGGCGGCAGGGATCGAACCCGAGGACGCGGAGAGGGAGATCACCGTTCCGTCTTTCACGAGGTTGTTCGCCGAGTCCCTGACTTCGCCGGAAATGGTCGTGCTGTCGCTTTCGTCGGCGATCAGGACGGTCTTCGCGGCGGAGAGCGATATGGTGTGCACCTCGCTCGTGTAGCGCAGGAATGTGTTGTCATCAGTCACCGAGGTAAACGCCCATTCGGTCTCCTTCTCGAAGATGAAAACAGCGTAATAGTCGAATCCGCCCATGGCGGTGTCCGCCGTCCAGTAGAAATAGACCCTTCCCTCGGCGCCGGAGACCGTCACCGTGTCCACCTGGTACTTGAGGTAGATTGCCGGGTAGGCGATGAACTTGTTCTCGAGGGACTCCTGGAGCAGCGAGTTGTCCTCGATCCCCTGGTACGTGGAATGGAACGACGCGGAAGTGATGCCCATGAACGTGAGTGTGTCCTTGTCTATGTAAGCGCGTATCAGTTTCTCGAAGACCTCCCTGAGGTTTTCCTCCTCGGTCATGTGATGGTATTCGACTTCGAGGTGCCGGACGGGTTCCTCCGATTGGCGCAGTTCCTCATCCTCGGCTCTTGCGGAGATGAAGTATGTTGTCTCGGAGGGGACGAACCTTAGCTCGAACGCGCCCGCGCCGCCGTCCGAGGCTTTCTGCCACGTGGAACCCGCGTCGAGTGTGACGTCCGCGCCGGCGATGGCGCATCCCTGCGCGGGAACCGCGGTCCCTCTCACCACGAGATAGCTCCCGTCGAGCGAGTCGCGGTAGAGGACGAGTTTTTCGAACACGTCCTCAATTGAGGTATTTCCGACCTGCGTCAGATTGGCTTCCGGCGGCGCGACTTCTTTCGTGTATTGAAGCGTGAAGTTGAACTCCGGGTGTTCGGCGCCGAGCGAACGGTCGAGCAGTCTCGCCGTGAACGGGAATTCGCCCGGGGAGGCGAGACTCATTTCAATGGGAGTTTCCGCGGGGAATATCTCCGGCGCGCCCCCTCCCGTTTCCAGCTGCACGGCGTCGAACGCGGCGTTTTCGCACGCGACGTTCGCGGCTTCAAGCCTGATCTTCGGCGCGCCGCATGTGGTCATGGCAACCGACGCCGACCCTCCCGCCTGAACGCTCGCGGGGCTTATATCCAGCCCGGCGGGTTCCACCGCCTCGATGACGATGCTCCCTATCACGCACGCGCCGGCTTCCGACGGTTCCTCCGCGGGCTTCTCTTCCTCCGGTTTCTGGAAAGAGATGGTGGTGGTGTCCGTCACCACTATGAGTTCGTATTCCGGCTGAGCCGCCGCTGTTTCTTCAGCCTCGGCGGGCGCCGCTTCCGCGTGAAACAGGATCACCCTGTCCTGGTCCGTCAGGATCGTTTCTTCCGCCGCGGGCGCCTGCGACGTGAAGCTCACGGAAGCGTAATTAGTGATTTCGACCCATATCTCCCCGCCTTTTTTCGTTTTTACGACCATGACGCCCTGCCCCGGCGCGGCGGCTTTGGCAGGCTCCTCTTCTTTCGCCGTGAGGCACGAGCGTTCGAGGTCGCTCTCGTCAGGCTCGTCCGTTATGACGGTTACGGCGCCGGGCGGCTTGTCCGCCTCGATTGTCGCCCTGCTGTGATGCTGAAGCGCGACCGGCTGATCGGGCATGGAGAGCGGACGGACGTTGACGGTTCCCTTGAAGACGTCAACGCAGGCGGAGCGGGAGCGTTCGTTCGCCTCGACGAAGATGACGGTTTTACGCCCGTCAACGTAGCCGCCGGGGGTCATGACGACGACCGGCGTGACGTCGTCGCCGCCTTCTATCCGTCCCCATGCCTTTCCGCTCTGTAAATCCGCGAGGTGCGCGGGCTGCTCCTCCGCCTTCGCCTCCCTGAAAATCACGAGAGAAACGGGGGAGATTTTCAGGTAGCTTTTGTCCTCGAACTCCACAACCGCCGCGGATTCCTGCCGCGTCTCCAGCGCGTCGCCGTTGTAAAGCTTTTCGCCGGCGGGGGCGTTTTCCCAGACCACCTCGCCGCTCCTGCGGAGGAGCGCCGTTCCCGCGGTTCTCTTGATCACCGCGACGTGTTTGCGGGCGGATTCCTCCGCGGGTCGGAAGACGACCGTTGCGGACCCGGCGATTTCAACTTCTATTTCTTCAGCGGACGAAGCGGAGGCGCCGTGCGCCGCGCAGGCTGTGACACATAACAGCAGCATCGTGCATGCGCGAGGTAAGTATTTCATGATTAATCACAAACGTGCGCCGGAAAACCCCGGCGAAATCACAACCGGCTCTTTGCCTGCTCTAACGCGCCTGCCGGAGCGCAGCTCTTACTTGCCCACCTTGATCTTCAGTGTGGCGGCGACGTTCACCGTTTCCTGCTCGGCGTCGGTGATCTCGAGCGCGAGCGCCCCGTTGGAGTCCGTCACGGCTTCGATTGTTGAGGTTCCGTTCGCGGTGAAGACCGCCGAACCGCTCAACTCGAGCTTCACGTTCACTTCCTTGCGGAACGGTTCGTCGTCCTTGTACACCTGAATGGAGACCGTCGCCTTTTCGCCGGGAACGAGGACCTGGGGATTCACGCTGACCTGCACGCTGAATTTGGCGCGCGTGTAATCCTCGTCGGAGAATCCCCCCGCCGATTCGGCTTCCTGTTCCTCGGTCATCCGAGCCGGGTCCGTGGGCGCCTGGTTCGCCGCCACCGTCGTGGTGTGGTGCGCCTTGACGCTTACCGCCTGCGACGGGTCCTGCCTGCTCGCCACTTCGACCTCGCCCTCGAACACGTCGAACTGGCTCGTGGTGTCCCCCCCGACCTCCGAGGAGAAGTATGTGCCCCGCACGCCGGCGACCGCGGTGGGGGTCATCACGTGGAACCGCGATTCACTGCCGAGCCTCTGCACCCGAGACCACGTCTTGCCGACGGTCACGTCCAGTGAGGTTTTCGCCGTCTCCTCCGCCGCCAGCAGGCTGGAGACGCTCATGGAAGCCATCGGTCCGAGCTTCGTCATCGAACCGTCGGCGAACCTGATGATCACGCTCGAGCCTGCCGCCGTGCGTATCGTGTCGCCCTCGGACACGGACGTCTTCTCGGCGGCTTCGCTCCACTGCGTTGCGCCCGCCTTCATGACGGTTACCGTCCCCTTCACCGCCACGAGCGCGGCGCTGCCGCCCTTCTTCGCCTGCGCCGCATGGATCAGGACCAGCGACGCCGCGAAAAGCGCTATCGTGAGTATTTCGAAAACGTGCCTCCGCTTCATTGCCGTCCCCCTTTCGTCACCCTGCCGTGAATCGTTCGTGAAATCCGCAATTCTTTTTCAGTCTTTTCCATCACCCCCTCGCTACCTCAGGAACGAGTAGCGTAATTTTAGTGTTGAATCGTTGTGCGTTCTATAGTTGTAGAAACTGTAGTTGAGTCCGATTTCCCAGTCGTCGTAGATGTTCACCTTCCCGAAGCCCGCGCTCACCCCGAAGCGGTCAGCGGAACCTCCCTGGTAGTACCTCTCGAGCGAAAAGACGAAGTCCGTCCAGGCTTTCAGTTCGTACTCGAAGGTGACCTTTCCGAAGCGTGTGACGGGCGTTGAGCTTCCCTGCCGCCTTTCGTTCGTGAGGCGAAGCGTCGTGTACAGGCGCGGGCTGAGCGGTGCGGACAGCTTAAGCGCTCTGGTGTTCCTGTAAAGCACCTCGCGGGAGCTGTCCCGGTTTTTCCTTCTGACGAACCTGAAATCAACTCCCATTGTCCCGAACTTCTCCGTCACGCTCACGGACTTTTCGTCCACCAGCCTGGGGTCCGCGCCGATCGTTCTCTGGTAATCGCGCCCGAGTTCCAACTTCAGTTTTTTCCTGTTCCCCGCGGGTTTGAGTGTCAGCGACACCGGGTAGAAGAACGTCCTGCTTCCCCCGTAGAGCCTGTTTTTGAAGCCCAGCGCGTACATCGTCCTTTCCGAGGGTTTTCTCTGGCAGGAGGCGGCGAATTCCGACCGCCCGGCGGCGTAAAGGCTCGTCTCGGAAACGAAATCCGCGCCGGTCCGCTCGTACTGCACGTTCATCCTTGTCCTTCTGCTCTTGTAGGAAGTTCGCAGCAGGACCGCCCTGCCGCCGGCGCCGCCCCCTGTCATTCCCGACGTGCGGCTCCCGGCGTATTCGCTCGAAATCTCCCACCCGCCCCCTAACTTTCCGGCGCCCTCGAGGCTTATGACCCGGTTGTTGATCTTTTCCGTGGAACGCGCCGTTCCGGTGTCCCGCGTTCCGACGAAATTCATCCTCACCACTTTATCGGAACCGATATTTCTGGCGATCCTCGCTCCGGCGACGTATCGCGCGTATTCGGAGTCGCGCAGTTCCTTCGGGGTTTTTCCGGCGATTATCGAGAACTCGCCGCCCGGGGCTTTTCTGTCGTGCATTATTCCCTGTAGCCGGTAGTCGCGCAGGAGGAAACGTGAGAAACGCGGCAGGACGTCGTAAACCTGAAAACTCCTGCCTTCCTTTTCGAACGCGAGCGTGAGCTTGTCGAACTCGAATTTCTTCCGGTCTTCGTCGGTGGTTCCAATCGTGCGGATGATCGCGTTCATCTCGTACCCGTTGTCTAAAACGTCTTTCAGCCTGAGATAATACAGGTTGTAAAGGACGGATTCCTCCTGCACGTAACTGTCCGACAGGCTGCCCGTGATCTCCGAGGAGTCCACACCGGTCGTGTTTTCGTAGGTGTATTGAAACCCCGGTTTTTCCCGTTCCCCGGCGGTTTCCGCCGGCGCTCCGGCGGCGGAGACCGGTTCCTCTTCCGCCTTTACGGCGGCGGTTTCCGCGGGCTGTTCCCCGCCGGGCGCGAAGAATCCCGGCGGCAGCCTGTAAACATTGCCATCCTCCGTCCTCTCGATTGTTATCCGCACTGTTTTCCGGTCTCCGTCCCATTGCACGGCGCCTCCGAGGACGTCGCTGAAAAAGCTTCTCACCGGTATCGCCGGCGCGCGGGTGCGGAGCAGCGGCGCCGCGTTCGTCGTGCGCGCCTCCCCGTTGACGAGGAACATGCACGAGCCTTCGGTATATTCCGCTTCCCTTCCGCCGCCGCTCAATGAGAGGACTCTGACGCCACCCTCCTCGAAGACCGCAGTCTTGAGGTTGAGTTTCATAAGGACGCCGTTTTCGAGCGGAAGGAATCCCACCCCGCGCCAGACCCACAGCGGTTCGCCGAGTTTCAACTCGACTCCGTTGATGAGCACGCGGAAGCCGCTCGCGTGCGTGAGTTCCCGCTCGACGGCGGCGCCGCCCTTCAGGCATGAAGCGCCGGCGCCGGGGGACGCCGTCCCCGCGGCGAGCGTGGAAAAGAGCAGCGCGCTCATCAACCCTCTCAATCTCCGCGGACTCATGGAGCGATCGTTATCTCACACCTCTCCAGCGCCTTGATGATATAGCCCCGCCAGGGGGCGAGGACGCCGCCGGCGTCGATCTTCGCGTAGTCTCCCGTGCCGTTCTCGTAAGTGTACATCGGCACTGCGAGCCATCCCCTCCGCACGGCGGCGCCGAGGGCGAGCGTCTCGCCGTCCTTCGTGACCAGTATGTTGTCTCCGAAAACGATTTGCGTTTCGTAGGGGTTACCGATCAGGTTCCAGCCTTTCGCGAGGGGAACACCGACGGGCGTCGAGGTGTTCGTCGGCGCGCCCCTGAAGTCAACCGTCGCGGGGGCTTCGAGATATATCCAGTAGCCGATCCCGGCCTGTACGTCCACGTGTTCCGGGCTTTCGGGATTGTACATTTCTCTCTCGTAGTACTGAAACACGACGATGTCGTTCAGGTCGTCGCCGAGCTGTGCGCGGACGTCGGTGTTTTCCGGTTCCAGCGGCACGGCGATCAGGTTCCACCCCGCGGGGAGGCTCAGCGTGCGGTCTTCCTCCCGCGCGGCGGCAAGCCTGACAGCCTTCAATATAAACTCGCGCTTCCCGCCTTCCCCGTCTCTGTACGTGAACGTGTACTCGGGTTTCGTCCTCGGATCGAACTCCTCGCCGGTCACTGTGTCCCTCACGGTGATCCCGTAGTTCGCCGGGAGGGTCTCCGCGGACGACGGGGGCGACGTCGCGGCGTTGTACAGGCGCAGCCTCACGGTGTTATCTCCGGTGTCCGTTTGAACCGTAAATTTCCATTCTTTCTCAAGCGTCTGTCCGCCTTCCATCGCCGGCGCCGTTCCCGACCTGATGTCCGATGTGAAGCGCCCGGCGTTCCTCTGCCAGTTTTCGTTGTTGAAGTATACCGAAACGTAGGGGGACACGACGGGCGGCTCGCCCGAGTCGAAGGCGTCGAATTCATCGTCCGCGCCCTTCATTATCCCGGCGAAATTATCCGTGTCGTTCGCCGTCCTCGTCTCAGCGGACACCTGTATTTTCCAGTCGTAGCGCGGGCGGACGATCAGCGCGGCGATCCCGCCCGGAAGCCCGGCGCCGGGGTCTACGAGCAGGTCAACGCCGGTGTACGCCCTGACGAAGTACCCTTCGTAGGGCGACATCGAGTTTCCTGTCCCTTTCTGCACGTAGCCGCCCGAGGCGTAGCCGTAGAAAGAGCCGTCAATCCAGCCGGCGGTCACCGCCTCCGCCATGCCTTTTTCCTCGCCCGTGGCGCTGCTCCGCACACTGACCAGGTCCCACGCCATCTCGCGGTTGAACGGAACGCCGATCTGGTTCCAACCCTCGTAAAGGTGTATCTCGAACTCCGCCGTTGTGTCCGGTATCCACGATGGGACGTTGTAGGTTATGTCCTGCTCGTAGGGTTTCACCCAGAAACCGATCCCCGCGTCGTCTATGAGGAACGAGCGTTTGTAGTTGTACAGGTGCGGATCGCTCACTTCCATGGCGGGGTCCCAGCGCTGGGTCTCGTACCGGCTGGTGCCCAGGAAGCTCGACGGGACCGGGTCGAGCGGCTTTCCCGGCAGGGAGAGCATCTTCCACTGGCCTTTTGTTATGGTTCCCGAAAGCGTGCAGGCGTTCCCGACGTTCACGACCCTTGTCTTTTCGGCGCCGTTCCCGAAGGTATCAGTGACGTTGAGCCTGATCGTGTAAGTGCCGAAGAGGTTCGAGGTGTTCCACGTGCCGAGCGTTGAGGCGTCCACGGGCGTCGTGGACGTCGCGGTGATGACGCCCCAGGCGGTGGGGTTTTCGCCCGGACCGAAGCGGAGCGCGTACTCCTTGAAGTTTGCGTCGTTCGCCGTGCCGGCGATGAGCAGGCTGCCGCCCACGGCGGCGCCATCCGAAGGATAGGTTATGTCGGCGGTGGGCGGAACCGAGTCCACGCTCACGGAACGCGAGACGGTGGTCGTGTTTCCCGACGCGTCCGTAGAGGCGACGGCGATGGTG
>JBFMFE010000029.1:0-31308 GCA_040752295.1 bacterium | reverse complement strand
GAACATGCCGAAATCCTTCGCCTTCTCGGGGTGAAGTATCCCGGTTGTAACTAACGGGAAAGCCGTTTTCGAACAATTACCCTTTGTTCATGCGGATTCTTCTTTGCCGGGCGGGGGTAAGTTAGGGTATTGGAAAAAGCCGCCCTTGACCGCGGCTGCGCGAGCGAAAATATTGGCACTCACAAGGGCGTTTCGGTAAATCTGACGAAATATGCGAGGGGATAGGGAAATATGTGGACAGACCGATATTATCGCAAAGAAACTGACCGAAACGCCCTTTTTCACGATTATACTCGCTCGCCTGCCGCCGTCAAGGGTCTCCGCTCCTGCCTGCCGGCAGTTAGGTCGCTCCGATGAACGGCTTTTTCCGTACCCTGTCTGTCATCACTACCCACTCTAAATCCGGAAGCGCCAAGAATTAAAGAGATATATTAAGAAAAGAGGCGTGAGCGGGATGTGTTTTGATGTGCAAATGAGTCTTTCGCCATCCAGGTCGGATTTTTTTAAATCCCGCGCTTGATTTTTGATAAACGGGTTCATAAAATAATTGGCACTTCGGACGACGGAGTGCTAAAACAAATCGAAAGGAGGGGAATATCGCGATGAAACTGGAGCCACTCGGAGACAGGGTCATACTCAAGCGCATCGAAGAAGAAGAGCAGAAAACCGCCGGGGGGATATTTCTTCCCGACACGGCGAAGGAGAAACCCCAGGAAGCCGAAGTGGTTGCCGTCGGACCCGGCAAACTCGACGACAAGGGCAAGAGAATCCCCCTGAACGTCGAGGTCGGAGACCGCGTCATCACGGCGAAATGGGGGGGCACCGAGATCAAGATAGACGGCGTTGAGTACCTGATCGTCGGCGAAGACGACATCCTCGCCAAGATAAAAAAGAAGAAGAAATGACCTCGAAAGGAGGGAACTGACATGGCTAAGCAGATCACTTTCGGCGAAGACGCCAGAAGGTCGCTCGAGCGCGGAGTTGACAAGGTCGCCAACGCCGTGCGCATCACGCTCGGACCGAAGGGGAGAAACGTCGTCCTCGAGAAAAAGTGGGGTTCTCCCACCATCACCAACGACGGCGTCACCATAGCAAAGGAGATTGAGCTGGACGACCCATACGAGAACATGGGCGCGCAGCTGTGCAAGGAGGTGGCTTCGCAGACCAACGACATCGCCGGGGACGGCACCACAACCGCCACCGTGCTCGCGCAGGCGATGGTCAAGGAAGGACTCAAGAACCTCGCCGCCGGCGCCAACCCCATGCTCCTCAAATACGGCATCCAGAAAGCGACCGCCGCCGCCGTGGCCGAGATTAAGAAGCTCAGTATCCCGGTGAAGGAGAAGACCGAGATAAGGAACGTGGCGGCCATCTCGGGAAACGACTCCGAAATCGGCGACCTCATCGCCGATTCCATGGACAAGGTCGGAAAGGACGGCGTCATCACCGTCGAGGAGGCGAAGGGCACGGAGACGACGCTCGAAGTCGTCGAGGGTATGCAGTTCGACAAGGGGTACCTTTCACCCTACTTCGTCACCGACAAGGAAAACATGGTGTGCGAACTGGAAGACCCCTACCTGCTTCTCTTCGAGAAGAAGATAAGCGCCGTTAAGGACATCATCCCGATCCTTGAAAAGATCGCCCAGAGCGGCAAACCGCTCGTTGTCATATGCGAGGAGGTCGAAGGTGAAGCGCTTGCGACGCTGGTCGTCAACGCCCTCCGCGGGACCCTCCGCGCCGTCGCGGTGAAATCCCCGGGCTTCGGCGACAGGCGAAAGGCGATGATGGAAGACATCGCCATACTGACCGACGGAAAGTTCATCTCCGAGGACCTCGGCATCAAGCTCGAGAACGTGCAGTTGAACGACCTGGGCAGGGCGAAAAAGGTGACCGTCACCAAGGAAAACACCACCATCGTCGAGGGTAAAGGCAAGCGGGACGCCATCTCGGGCAGAATCTCGCTGATCAAGAAGCAGATCGAGGAATCCGATTCCGATTACGACAAGGAGAAGCTTCAGGAACGCCTCGCGAAACTGGCGGGCGGCGTGGCGGTCATCAAGGTCGGCGCCGCGACCGAAACGGAGCTTAAAGAAAAGAAGCACCGCATCGAGGACGCGCTGTCGGCGACCCGGGCAGCCGTGGAGGAAGGCGTGGTCGCCGGCGGAGGCGCCTGCCTGGTCAATGCCGTCCCCGCGCTCGACAAGGTGAAACCGGACAACGACGACGAAGCCGTCGGCGTCAACATCGTCCGCAAAGCCCTCGAAATGCCGCTCAAGCAGATCGCCGAAAACTCCGGCATGGAAGGCTCGGTCGTACTCGAAAGGGTCAAGAAGGAGAAGAAGAACATCGGCTTCAACGTCCTCACCAACGAATACGAGGACATGTTCAAGTCGGGCATCATTGACCCCTGCAAGGTCACACGCTCGGCACTCGAAAACGCCGCCAGCATCATCGGTATGCTGCTCACCACCGAAGTCCTCATCTCCGACATCAAGGAGGAAGAGAAGAAGATGCCCGGAATGCCGGGCGGCGGCGGAATGGGCGGCGGGATGTACTGAGCCGTTCCCGCGAAGAACTCCAAAGGGGCTTCCTCTTCGGGAGCCTCTTTTTTTTATCCCGCCGGACGCGCCGGCGGCGTCCCGGTTCCGCAACTGCGCCGGCGGCGCCCGCCACTCCCGTTTCCGACGCCGGGGGTTCCTTTCGTTGACTTCCGCCCGGGTAGCGGGCTAATATGTAACGTACCCTTCCGCGATGATAGAAATCCAGAATCTGAAAAAAATTTTCGTTGACGTACCGTTGATACGCTTCTGGGAGAGGAGGGTCATAACCGCGCTCGACGGGGTCAATCTTGACGTGAGCGAGGGCGAGGTGGTGGCTCTTGTCGGGAGGAACGGCGCCGGTAAGACGACGCTGCTCAAGACGCTGTCGTCGCTTGTGCTCCCCACGTCCGGCGCGGCGCGAATCGGCGGGGTGGACGTGGTGAGGGAGCCGCAGAAGGCGAAGAGGCTGATCGGACTCGTGACCGGGGACGAGAGGTCGTTCTACTGGCGCCTCACCGGACAGGCGAACCTCGAACTCTTCGCCGCGCTCCACGACATGCGCGGTCGCATCTCCCGCGGGCGCGTCGCCGAAACCCTCGACCTGGTGGGGCTGACCGACCGCGCCCGCACCTCGTTCAAGTCCTACTCAACGGGAATGCGCCAGCGGCTCGCTCTCGCGCGGGCGCTTCTGCACGACCCGCGCGTCCTCCTCCTCGACGAACCCACGAAGGGACTCGATCCAGCGATGAAAACAAGGTTCCTGCAGCTCGTGAAAGACGGGCTTGCGGCGAAAGAGAACAGGACCGTGCTTTTCGCGACCCACCAGCTCGACGAGGCGGGAAAGGTCGCGCACCGCATAGTCCTCATCGAAGCCGGCAGGATAGTGATGACCGTTCCCGCAAACCGGGTGGAGGAGATCGAAGACAAATTCTCCTCGATGGACGAAAGCGCGCCGGGCGAAGACTGACATGGCTTACAAAATCTTCCACATCATCAGAAAGGAGTTCCACGAGGAAATAAGCTACAGGCTGGACTTCTTTCTGCACGTCCTGTACCTTTTCCTTTTCACGCTGGTGTTCTTCTTCGTGGCGAAGATCGTGGGCGGCGCCGGCTCGGTTCACCTCGAAAGGTACGGCGGGGACTACTTCTCCTTCGTTCTCGTCGGACTCGCCTTCGTGGGCTATCTGAACACGGGGCTTCAGTCGTTCTCGGACGAGATACGCAGGGAGCAGATATACGGGACGATGGAAATCCTGCTTTCCACGCCGACCCCTCTCACTTTCATCCTCTGCGCGCGCCTGCTGTGGAACTTTCTCTACGAGAGCTTTCACCTCGGACTCTACTTCGCGGCGGGTGTCTTCCTCCTGAACGCAAGGTACACGGGCGAATCCTGGCACTTCATCCCGCTCATCCTTGTCCTCTCGTTCATTTCCCACGCCGGACTCGGTATGATCTCGGCAAGCTTCATACTCGTTCTCAAGAGGGGGAATCCCGTAAATTACCTTCTCGGCACGGCGGCGCAGCTGCTCGGCGGCGTGTATTTCCCGGTGAGCGTCCTGCCGGCGGCGCTTCAGACGGCGTCGGCTTTCCTCCCCATCACCTACTCCCTGCGCCTGATGCGGGAGGTGTGCATCCGCGGGGCGGCGTTCAGGGAGATAGCCGGCGACCTCGCCGTTCTGGCGGCGCTCTCCGCGGTCCTGCTGCCGGTCAGCGTCGCCTGCTTCAACTGGGCGCTCAGGCGCGCCCGGATGGACGGCTCGCTCACCCACTATTGAAGAAAAACGTGAAAACGCGCGGCTGAAGCGACGCCGCCCAAGCCTGAAAACCGGGAATCCGGGGATCGTCTCTCATGTGCGGCATCTGCGGGATAATTGATTTCAACCGGGGGCTGGAAAACGGCGCGGACGCGGCGCGCCGGATGTGCGACGCGCTCCGCCACCGTGGTCCCGACGACGAAGGCGTCTTCGCGGACGGGTTCGTCGCCATCGGAAACAGGAGATTGAGCATAATAGACGTCGAGGGAGGGCGCCAGCCGATATTCAACGAAGACGGTTCCGTCGCCGTAGTCTTCAACGGCGAAATCTACAATTTCCAGACTCTGCGCGCCGACCTCAAAAAAAAAGGACACCGTTTCCGGACGCGCGCCGACACGGAAACGATCGTTCACCTGTACGAAGAACGCGGCGACAGGTGCGTGGAAAGCCTGAGGGGCATGTTCGCCTTCGCCCTGTACGACATCGCCGGGCGCCGGGTCGTGCTGGCGCGCGACAGGGTCGGGATCAAGCCGCTTGTCTACCTGAAGCACGGCTCAAGGCTGCTGTTCGCATCCGAAATCAAAGCGTTCCTCGCGTTGAACGAGACCGGGCGCCGCCTCCACCTCCCTGCCCTCTTCGAGTACCTCGCGCACCTGTACATCCCGGGCGAACACACCATCTTCGAAGGGATACGGCGCCTCCCGCCCGGCTCGCTGATGACCGTGGACGCGGGCGGGGTTCGCTCCGAGCGCTACTGGCGCCTCCGCCCTCCCGCCGTCTCCGAGCGGGCACAGCGGGAGTGGGAGGAGGAGATCATCCACCGCCTGCGGGAGTCGGTCCGCGAGCACCTTGTCAGCGACGTCCCCGTCGGCGCGTTTCTCAGCGGGGGAATAGACTCAAGCGCCGTGACCGCCCTCGCGAGCCAGGTCGCGGGCGTGCCGGTTCGCACCTACTCCATCGGTTTCCCCGAAAGGAGCTACAGCGAACTGCCCTACGCGCGCGTCACCGCCGAAAAATTCGGCACGGACCACCGCGGGATAATGGTGGAATACCCGAAACTCGATGAATTCATACCGGAAATCCTGCGCTGTTTCAGCGAGCCTTTCGCCGACGCCGCCGCGCTCCCGACGTACCTCATCGCGCGCGAAGCCTCGCGGGACATCAAGGTCATCCTCTCGGGCAGCGGCGGCGACGAACTGTTCGCCGGATATGCCAAGTACGCGGCGGAACCGCTCGCCCGCCGGCTGTCCGCCATCCCCCGGCTCATTCGCGCGCGGCTCCTTCTGCCCGCCGTCTCGATGCTGCCCGAAACCGTCGGCGTCTACGATCCCGCAAGGAGAATCAAGCGCCTGCTCAGGTATTCACTCCAGCCGGAGGACCAAAGACCGGTCATGTGGATCAACGGCTTCGACAGCGCCGCCCTGCGCAGACTTCTCAAGCCGGACATCGCGCGGGAACTCGACGCGCTCGACCCGCTCCGACCGCTTACCGCCAGGCTCGCTGAATGGCAAGGCGACGATACACTTGCGCGCACACTTTTCACCGAATTCTCCTGTTTTCTTCCCTCGAACAACCTTCACAAGGACGACATACTCGGCATGGCGCACTCCATCGAAATCCGCGTGCCCTTCCTCGACCACGAGTTCGTGGAGTTCGCGTTCTCCATACCCTCCCGGCTGAAGCTCAACGGAACAGCAACGAAACACATCCTCAAGCAAGCCCTCCGCGGACTCCTGCCGCCCCGGATTCTCTCGCGACGGAAACAGGGGTTCAGCGCACCCATCGGGGTATGGCTTAAAAACGAACTCCGCCCTCTGTGCGAGGACCTGTTCTTCGACAGAAACTCAGTCGCGGGGGAACTGTTTCAGCCCGCGGAAATGCGCAGGCTCCTCGGCGAACACCTCCGCGGACGGGCGGACCACTCACACCGCCTATGGGCGCTCCTTATGTTCTTCGTCTGGGAACGCGAGTTCCTCCGGTGACCCCCTGCCCCTGAAAGCGCGCCGCCACATACGGCTGCCGCTCAATCTTCCTCAACCCACCCCTTCTCCCTTGCTTCCTTCCAAAGCTCCCTCAACGGGTCGTATTCGGAATCCTTTACTGGAATAAACCTCTCAACGCCCGATATCATCTGAAAGTCCTTGAAATCGTCTCTCTTATGTATGTTAAAAATAAAATCAGCCATTTCCTCAATTACTTTTTTATCCATACCGTTGCGGTGCACGATCACCGCGTACGGCACTTCGCACACGCAGTCAAGCTCTTTCAGCCTCTTGAATTTCGGGTCTCCTTTCTTCAGCAGCACGAAAATCCTCTTTGACGCAACGGTCGCGTCAACCGTACCCCTCATTACTTCGAACATTGACGTCTCCACGTTCAACGTGTTCTTTACTTCGCCTGCGAAATCCTCCATTTTCTCTCTAACTCCGGCTTTTTCAAGTAATTTTCTCCATATGATCCTTTCAAAAAAAGCCGTTCCACTCCCGATGTCTCCGTATTTTCGCTTCTTTTTGCTTTTCCCGGGCAATTCCTCAATCGCTATCGTTTTTCCTCTCAAATCTTCCGTTTTTTTGATGCCGCCCGCCTCGTTAACGTAAATGCAATTAGAAAAGTACTTGTCCCCTTCCACCCTGTACGACATCCACGGCGTCACCGGCGGGTTGTCTTTCATCGCTATTACGTAATCCGTCGCCTTCAGAAACGTCAGGTGACCCTTTCCCTCTTCTATGTCGTTCATTGTCTCCGTCCAGTTTATCTGCGCCCTGACGTTTATTACTATCCCCGTTTCCTCCTTTGCGATGCTGAATATTGTTTTCAGCATCTTGTTCCAGCTTTCCGCGCCCTTCCCCGCCATGAAATCGCCCTGCCTCGGAAGGGGCACAACAAACGCGTACTCTTCTCCGCGTCCCACTTCGGTAATACTCATCAACAGTGCCGCAACGAATATAACAAGGATTGCATTTCTCATGTTTTCCTCCTTCTCCCTATTAATAATGATTTTCTCACTATTCCCCTTTCACTTTTTCATCCTGTCTTTACGTACACATCTTTTTTATTCATGCTTTGTCCTTATTTATTTATCATGCTTCTCTCAATTAAAGTGTTAAAATGTCGTGTTCTTTTTACGCATTGTTAATGTGTTTCCAATTATTAAAACATCGCTCCTGCTCGCTAACGCCAGATGAATTCACCCCTAATCGTCTTTTCATCTCCGTGATGCTTGTATAAGTATATGGCATAATTTTGTAACGTTTTTGGACAGCCTTTCGTACGTTCTGCCCTCTTTCTACTGTTTTCAGAAATAACGATCAATTTCCATGTCCTTTTCCGGAAACTTCCCTGACTCTTTCCGCTTAGATGTTCAATGCATATTTTTCAACCTTCGTGCTCACCGCTTGCCTTGTCCTTAAAATTCGAACCTCTTTTCATTATCTTCCAAGAACATACTCTCTCAATCCGTTTTCCCAGGAAGGCATTTCCAGTCCCAACAGCTTCCCGGCCCTTTCGTTATCCAGCACCGAGTAAGCGGGTCTCTTTGCTTCTCTTTCAAATTCTTCCGATGATACCGGGATAATTTCCGTTTTTGCACTCATCAACTCCGCTGTTTTAACAGCGAGATCATACCATGTGCAATCACCGTTGGCAGTTACATGATAAACCCCTGGTGGCGCCGGTGCATCTCCCTTAATGTTCTTCGCTATTTTCACCAACGCCTCCGCAAAATGATTTGTAAAAGTGGGCGAACCCCTCTGGTCGTTAACGACTTTCAGGGGTTTTGTCCCCTTTGCAAGCATTCCCCTCATTGTATCAACGAAATTCCGCCCGTTTTCGCCGAAAAGCCATGCTGTCCTTATTATATAGTGTTTATCCGCATATTTTATCGTCAATTCTTCTCCTTTCAGTTTCGATTCACCATAAACATTAATTGGATAGGTCCTGTCCTCTTCAGTATACGGACTGCCCTTTTTTCCGTCGAAAACATAATCCGTACTTATGTAAACAACAGGCGAACCCCCCTTATCCGCCTCTTCCCCCACATTTCCCGCTCCCTCTCCGTTCACCCTGAACGCTAATTCTCTATTCTTTTCGCAGTCGTCCACAAAGGTATAAGCTGCGCAATTAATAACCATTTCAGGCTTGTAAAATGAAACAATCCTTTCCACTTCTTCTTTTTTCGTTATATCCGCTTCATTCCGCCCCAGGGCTACTGCGTCTATTCCATGTTCAGTAAAAGTTCTTTTTACGGCGGTCCCAAGCATTCCCTTGCCGCCGAAAACGATTGTCTTCATTTGTAATACTTCTTCATAAAATCAATATATTCACGCTGTTTATCCTTGATTTTTCTCCACCACGACTCGTTGTCAACGTACCAATTCACGGTTTTCTCAATGCCCTCCCGGAAATCGTATTTCGGCTTCCAATCGAGCGTTTTTCGTATCTTTTCTGTGTTCACCGCATGTCTTTTTACGTGCCCGAGCCTGTCGTCCACATGCTCAATAAGCTCTATCCCCTTTCCCAGTATTTCAAGGATTAAGCCTGCAATCTGAAGAACTGATTTTTCCGCAGATGCGCCAATGTTGAAAACATCACCATTGCATTCTCCGGGCGCGTGCAGAGTTAGGTCAACTGCCTCACAGTGGTCCTCGACGTAAATCCAGTCCCTTGTATTCCTCCCCGTGCCATAGACCGGCAGGGATTTACCTTCAATGGCGTTTGTCACGAATAGAGGAATGAGTTTTTCGGGGTACTGGTACGGTCCCATGTTGTTCGAACAACGCGTTATGATGACCGGCACGCCGTAAGTCGCCCAGTAAGAGAAGGCGACCCTGTCCCCTCCGGCTTTACTCGCCGCGTACGGACTTCGGGGCATCAGAGGGGAATCTTCCCTGGACGGCTCATCGCCGGCGTCGCCGTAGACCTCGTCGGTGGAAATATGAACAAATCTCTCGACGTCGTTCACGCGGGCGGCTTCAAGAAGCCTGTAAACTCCATAGACATCCGTCTTCACGAAGTCACCTGCGTCGAGGATGGAACGGTCCACGTGGGTTTCCGCGGCGAAGTTCACCACGGAGTCAACCCGCCTCATGACGTCATCCACGACGTCGCGGTCACAGATGTCCCCCCTGATGAATTCGTATCGTTTATCACGCTCAATGTCATTTAAATTGTCTAAATTGCCGGCATAAGTGAGTTTGTCTATGTTTATTATCGAATAATCATGTTTTTTCAACATGTATCTTATGAAATTTGAGCCGATGAACCCGGCGCCGCCCGTGACAAGTACAGTCTTCAATTCCGGCCTCCGAAGTGGTGAAATTTCATGTTTCGGCCGAAATCCATGCGGAAACGCGCGCGAACTGCTCGATGGAAACCGCCTCGGGTCTCATCCTTCCATCCACCTCCGCGTTCTTCAGCGCCTGCCCCGCAAAATAATCGGCGTCCTTTCCGCGAGGCAAAAAACCCCTGCATCCACCGCTTTTGAATCCGAGACGGAGCGAATTATAACAGGTTTTTCTGCGGTGTTCAAACATGCTTCTGACGACGGCGCGGAAGCAATCAATTCTCCCCGCGTGAAAACGGGTCTTTTCAAGCGGAATTATCTCAACGAGCGCCGAGTCAACCTTAGGGCGGGGATAAAAAACCGTTCTCGGCACCCTCAAAACGATCCTGCAATCCGCCTCCATCTGGCACAGAACCGACAGGATGCCGTAGTTTTTAGTTCCCGGACCGGAGACGATCCTGGCGGCGACCTCGCTTTGAACAAGGAGATAAATCGCCGAGAACATGGTCTTTTTTTCGATCAAACGGAAAAGCACCGGCGACGTGATGTTGAAGGGAAGGTTTGAAACCATTTTCCACTTCCTCTCCGCCCCGTACCTTCGGGAGAGTTCATCCAGGTCGAGTTCAAGAAAGTCCCTCTCGATTATTTCCGCCGCCGGCAGGTCACGCTCGAGCCGCCCCGCGAGGTTCCGGTCAATCTCAACCGCGACCACCCGTCCAGCCTTTTCAGCAAGGTACTTTGTCAGGTTCCCGGTGCCGGGACCAATCTCAAGGCAGAGGTCTGTCGCGCTCAGTCGCGCAAGTTCCGTTATTTTTCTCAGGTAATTGCGATCCTGAAGGAAATGCTGACCGAGACGTTTTAACGGTTTAGTTCCCCGCATAAAAACTTCCCCCGCTCCAAAAGCCGCCTTTAAAAAATGTCTCCGCCGGACCGGCGGCGGGGCGTGAGTATGTAGATCAGGAACTGAAAGCCCGCCTTGAGCCAGTATCTCAGTTCCGCCGCCGAGCCGAGACGCGACATTCTGGCGAGGAGATACCGCGGGCGCAGAAAGAAGCCGAGGAGAATCGCGCGCTGGAGCCGCTGAAGTTCGGACGGGGTCATGGTCTTTGTCCCGGTGAAAGGTTTCGATACGAAAGTTTGCGAGTACGCCGTCCAGGGGACTTTCGGAAGCATCGCCTCCCTTTCAAGAACAGCCCTGTGGGCTGTACCCGGAAAGGGCGTTGTAATGGCGACGCTGATCAGGTCGGGGTTCAGCCGGCGGACGAGTGCGCGGGTCGCCTCCACGTCGCTTCGCGTTTCCCCGGGGTGCGAGCCGAGCATCAGAAACGCGCACGACATGATCTTCGCTTCCCGTGTGAGCCTGAAGGCGGCTTCTATCTGTTCCACCGTTATTTCTTTCCCGATGAGATCGAGAATGCGCCGGCTTCCGGATTCGACGCCGTAGGCGATCTTCAGGCATCCCGAATCCGCCATCTCGTTCAGCAGCACACGGTCCACCTGATCCACCCTGGCATCGCAATCCCAGGTTGCCTTCAGTCCCGAGACTTCGCGGCAGAAACGAATCACGCGGTCGCGGTCCACGGTGAAGGAATCGTCATCAATGGTGAAGTGCCTGAAGCCGAAACGTTCGATACACTGCCGGATTTCCGCGGCGAGGCTTTCGACGGACCTCAGTCGCACGCGGCGTCCGAACGTGGCGTGCGCGGCGCAGAACGTGCATTTGCCCGTGCATCCACGCGAGGTAAAAAGCATGGTCGCCCTGTAACGCGAATGCGGAATGCCGGGCGTCGGCGCGCCGCGGTAGAGCCGCAGATTGAGAAGGTCGCGCGCCGGCAGCGGCAGGGCGTCTAAAACCACCGGCTCCGCCGGGAGCCGCGAGTAGTCGGCGAGACCGTCTTCCGTTCTGAAAACACATCCCGCGACCGGTCCCGCCCCCCACCTTCCCTCCGCCGCCTGCCCGCAGACCCCCACGAATTTAGATTCTCCTTCCCCCGCGACGAGCGCGTCGAAACAGGGAAACTCCCTCATGGTTTCCACGGGCAGCGCGCTGGCGTGAGCGCCGCCGAGGACGGTCCTCGCCCGGGGGGCGGCATCCTTCACGACGCGCGCCATCGCCGCCGCGCGCTCCACCACCGGGGTCATCGCGGTGAAACCCACCACGTCGGGCGCTCCCTCCCTGAGTTCGCGCGCGAACACGTTCCGTTTCCATCTCTCCACCTCGCAATCCACCACCCGCGCCGACCACCCCTCTCCGCGAGCCGCCGCGCCGAGATAGCACAAACCAATGGGGTGCTGGACGGAGTGAGAGCCGACCAGAGTCCCCAGCGACGAGGCGGGTCTGACGAGCCAGATATTCATCCAGTTTCAGCCTGACGCCGTAAAAACCGAAAAGATTAACCGTGGAGGGCGCGGAGGAAAGATCAGGTTGGGGTTCAGATTGAGATCAAGTGAGCGACCCGGGTCAGACCATCCGCGCCGGACTCAATCACTGGTCCAGCTTATCGCTTCCGTGGGGCAGTTGTCTATCGCTTCCTGTATTTCGTCCACCGCTGCGCCTTTCGGGTTCTTAACCACGGCGATTTCGCTTTCGTTCAGTTCGAACACGTCGGGACAGAGTTCAACGCAGGTCGCGCAGCCGGTGCAGAGATCGGGGTCAACACAGGGCTTCTTCAAATGAGTCTCCTCCCTTTCGCGGGGCGGAAATTTCCGCTCCCGGTACCAGAATTGTTTTAACCACCGAGGGCGGCTTTATCAACACGGGATGGAGAAGAAGGACGCCGGACGCGAAGCCGCCGCCCGTTTCCGCCCCCGCAGGTCAGTTTCTGCTGAAATTCACACCGGCGAGGTAAGCGACGGCGCCGGTGAATCCCGAGACCATAGCGGCGTCGAGCACCAGGGAAAAGGAGTTCGTCCCGATCAGCACGTACCTGAGCAGGTCCACGCAGTACGAGAGCGGGTTGACGTAAATGAACCACTGGAAATAAGGAGGTATGCTTTCGACGGGGAAAAGCGCTCCGCTCAGGAAGAACATCGGCATGACGATAAAATTCATGATCAGCCCGAAACCCTCGAACGATTCCATGCGGGAGGCGATGAAGATGCCCAGCGAGGTGAGCGCCATCGAGCCGACGAACATGACGAGGAGGCATAAAACGGCGCTGAAGACCGTCAGCTTCACACCGAGGAACGGTCCCAGGGCGAGCACGAAGACACCCTGGAAAACCGATATAATGCTGCCGCTGAGCATCTTCGCCAGGACGACGTACACCCTCGCCACGGGCGCCACGAGCATGACCTTCAGAAAACCGAACTGCCTGTCCCATATGATAGACATTCCGAAGAAAACGGACGTAAACAGTATCGCCATGCCGATTATTCCCGGGAAGATGAACCTCATGTAGTCTTCGCCGCCGCCCTTGAACGCGGAACCGATGCCGAAACCGATGACAAAAAGCCACAGGATGGGTCTGAAGATCGAGCTTACGACGTAGCTCCTGTCCCGCGCGTAGATCAGCATCTCGCGCTTGAGTATCACGAGCACCGCGCCCATCAGCGCCTCCTCTGGGTCAACCGGTACATGCTGCGCATTCTCACCTCGACCCCGCCCCCTTCTTCCTCGCGGACCGACCTGCCGGTCAATTCAATGAAAGCGTCGTCGAGTGTCGGTTTTTTGTAGCTGATTGACCTGATGCGGACGGGAACGCGCGTGAAGAGTTCCGGGATCAGTGCGTCGCCGCCGGTCGCGCTTATCCGCACCGTCCCGTCCACGCACGCCGCTGACACTCCAAGAATCTCATCCGCCTTCCGGCAGAAAGTCTCGTCGTCATCCGTCGTCAGTGTGATGGTCTCCCGGCAGGTCTCCTCAACGAGTCTGCGCGGCGAATCGAGGGCGACGATCTTCCCCCGGTCAATAATCGCCACCCGGTCGCATATCTCCGCCTCCTCGATGTAATGTGTGGTCATGAATATCGTGATGTCCTTCTCGCGCCTCAGCCGCACGATGTAATCCCAGATGAGTTTTCGCGTCTGGAGGTCGAGTCCGAGCGTCGGTTCATCGAGAAAGAGGATCCGCGGCGAGTGAATAAGCCCCCTTGCGACCTCGAGGCGCCGGCGCATGCCGCCGGAAAAGGTCTTGACGAGGCTGTTTCTGCGTTCATTCAGTCTGACGAGCCGGAGGAGTTCATCTATCCTGCCCTCGATTTCACCGCGAGGCACACCGTAGAGCCGCGCCTGAATCTCCATGTTTTCAGCCGCCGTGAGCCGTTCGTCGAGGCTGGGGTCCTGAAAGATCAGCCCCATCCTGCCTCGTGCGGCGCCCGGTCTGCGAACGACGTCTATGCCGTCCAGTTCGATCCGTCCCGAGGTCGGGCGCAGGAGGGTGCATATCATGGAGATGGTCGTCGTCTTTCCCGCGCCGTTGGGTCCGAGGAAACCGAAGATTTCCCCTCTTGCCACCTCGAAGCCGACGTCGTCAACGGCGGTCAGGGCGCGGAATTTCCTGGTCAGGTTCTCTACTTTAAGCATCGAAACCCATCACCGGTGCCGTCCGCCCCGGGGCAGCCCGGATTCACGTGTCATTTTCTCACATTATAAGCGCCCCGGGAATTGATATTAAGCGGAATCGTTCCCGTGCGGAGAACGCCCGCGCCGGGATGAAATCAATCGAGGTCGAGTCCGACGGGCGGACGTCCCTTCGGCTCCGCAAAGCCGAAAAGAACCTTCACCGCCGCCTCAAGTGACACGCTCCGCGGGCTGTATGCCGCCACGAAAGCATCAACCCGGGGAAACTTTTCGACGTCGTACGGAACCGACATGCCGACGACGACAACGGGCTTGCCCGTGCTTTCAAGCCGCCCGACGAAATCCACGATCTCCGGCGACCAGTATGCATGTATCGAGCCGAAGACGACCACGTCAACCTCCTGCGCGAGAGCCAACGCGCGCGGGGCGTCCCGCTCCAGCGTCTTGAGATCGTAGAACGCCACCCTTAAACCCCGCGCCGCTTTTCCGGCTTCCGCCCCGAGGGAGGTTCCGACGGGGAAAAGCGACTCCATAAGCGGGACGGTGAAAAACGATCCCGGTGAAACGACGAGAATCCTCTCCCCCTCGTCCGGGTTCAGAGGGAGGACACCCGTATCTCTGACAACCGTGATCGTGTTCAGCGCCACGCTCCTTGAGGCGGACAGGTTCGCGCGCTTCATCGCCCCGTATTCTTCGGCGGACACCCCGCGGGGACCGTCGAAAAGCCCGTATTTCGCCTTCACTCTGAGTATGCGCGTCACGGCGTCGTCCACCCGCTCCATGTTCAGCTCGCCGCCCGCCAGTTTCTCCCTGACCTTCGCGACCGCGGCGGCGAGAAGCTCCGGGGCGTCCCTCGCGTAGAGCACCATGTCCGCCCCTGCCCTGATCGCAAGGTACGCCGCCTCGTCATGCTTCAGCGTTCCGGTCATGCCGCCCATGGTGATGCTGTCCGTGATAACGATCCCGGCGAAGCCCATTTCCCCTTTAAGCAGACCGGCGATTATCGGCTCCGAGACGGTCGCCACGTTGTCGGGGTCGAGCGCCGTGTAAACCTCGTGGTTCAGCATGATCGAGTCAACCCCTGCCTCGACCGCCGCGCGGAACGGAGGCAGTATCGTCCTGTCGAGCGTCCCGCGGTCCTCCCCGGTGACCGGAGCGGAGACGTGCGAGTCCACGGGCGTGTCGCCTTTCCCCGGGAAATGCTTCGCGCACGCGATAACGCCGTTGTCCTGAAACCCGCGGACCGCCTCCCGCCCCCTCGCGCTCACCTCAGCGGGGTCGGCGCCGAACGACCTGATGTGGTTCATGGGGTTGTCCTTGTTCAGGAGAACGTCCAGGACCGGCGCGAGCGCCACGTTCAAGCCGTACGCCCGCAAGTCGTCAGCCATTATCGAGTAGGAAACATAGGTATCCTCGAGGAAAGGGGACGCTCCCAGCGCGAGGTTCCCGACGGTGTCCACGCCGCCGGTGAGCACGTTGACGTGCGATCCCACTCCGCCCTCCTGGTCCGTGGAAATCAGGAGCGGCACGCCGTTCGGCGCCGCCATCGCCGCAGCCTGAAGCTCCTCCGTAAACTCCGCCGTCTGTCTCCTGTTCACGATGTTCTTACCGCCCGCCAGAAAAAAGCCGCCGGGATGATACTCCCCGATCAACCGCCTGGTATCGTCTGTAACCTTCTGCCCCCTGATTCCGACCATGAACAATTGCCCGACCTTCTCGTCAACGCTCATGCGCGCGACGAGCTTCTCCACATCAACGTCCGCGCCGGAACGCGCGCCTGCGCCGCCGGGCGCAAGAAGAAAAACCGCGGCGAGAGTGGCGATGAGTAAGCTGTCTCGTCCGTACCTGCGCGTCACGCTAAAAAATATTCCCCCTTCGTCCCGAACGGGGCGTCCGCCTTTTCAGACGGTAACTCAAGAATAACCCCAAAAACCCGAAAAGGGAACAAATTAATGGGCTCGGAAAACAGCGATATCCCGGCGCCGCGAAAATCACTCCCGCAGGGGTTCAAAGTACTTTATATCGAAAAGGTCTCCCTTGCGTTCCTCGTTCCACACCGCCTTGAGGCGCATGCCGCACTTGATCTTGTCGAACTCGATCCCGCCGATGAGATGCGGAAACTGGGTGTCCGCCCCGTCGAACCTGAGCATTCCGTAGGCATAGGGCGGCTCCTGCGGCTGTCCCGGGAAGGGGAGGTACACAACGGTGTGGGCAACGAGCGTAGCCGTATCCGGAAGCTCGACCCACTTCTCCTCAGTCATCGCAAAGCATCTGCCGCACAGAGCGACGGGCGGCACAAGGACCTTCCTGCATTTCGAGCACCTCGTTCCCATTATCCGCTTGTTGTCGCGCGTTTCCTTGAAAAACTTCGTTATGTTCTCGCCGTACGCCCAGTTGTACGGCACGGACACCTTCCCCTTCACTTCCCTTATCTTCGGTTCGAGTATGGGCTGGTCGCTTATCACAGCCGCGGCTTCCGGCGCCGGTTCGAAACCTTCGATATCAAGGAGGTTTCCTTTACGCTCCTCTTTCCACACAGCCCTGACTCTCATGCCGGGCTTCAGCGAGGAAGGGGCAACGCCCTTCCTGATGAGGTGGATGAAATCGGTGTCGGCGCCCTCCAGCCTGACCGCCGCGATCACGTAAGGCGGATCGCCGAGGCTGAAAGGGTTGTCCGGGGGTTTCGTTTCAACCACCGTGAACCCCGTCAGCGTCCCCGCGTCCGAGACCGGCACGAATTCCATCATCTTCAGGCACGTGCGGCAGAACTCCTGCGGGGGAACGAAGACGACGCCGCAGTCCGCGCACTTCGCGCCGATTATGCGCCTGTTCTCTTTGAACTCGGTCAGAAACCTGCCCGCCGCCTGCCCCGTCGTCCAGTTGTACGGGGCCGTTATGTTCCCCTTCAGTACCATCGGTTCGTCAGGCATCGCCATCACCTCGCTCAGGGTGCGTTCTTCCCGTCTCACGGCTTTTCATCGCCGAGTATCATCAGCGTGTGGAACTGAATCCCCCCGCCCCACCCGTGGGCGATGCCGCGCCTCACGCCGTCAATCTGATGCTCGCCGGCTTTCCCCATGACCTGAAGCGCCGCCTCCGCCTGCCTCTGCATCGCGGAGGCGCCAATTGTATTGGTCGAAAGCACGCCGCCGGAGGGGTTTATGGGCAGTTCCCCCGTCATTTCATGGGCGCCCTTCTCGATGAGTTTCATCGCCGTGCCCTCCTCGCACAGGAACATCCCCTCCATCCAGATCATTTCCTGGTAGGTGAAAGCCTCGTACATCTCCACGACGTCGAGTTCCTTGAACGGATTGGCGATGCCGGCTTCATGATAGACCTTCTTTGCCGCCTTGTTCAGCGCGAGCGGTATCGCCCAGTCGCGGTCAACGTATCCCACGCCCTCGGCGACCGCCGAGACGGCGTGCACCCATGCGGGTTTTTTGCACGTCTTTTCGGCTTTTTTCTCTTCCTGAAAAACCATTGCGCACGCGCCGTCGGACGCCGGGCACGCGTCCAGAAGCCTGATCGGCTCGGAAATGTACGGCGACTTCATAACCATTTCCACGGAGATGTTGGGTATTTTGAGATGGGAGTAGGGGTTTTTGACGGCGTTGAGCCTGTTAGTCACGGCGATCAGGGCGCTGTGTTCCTCGGTGGCGCCGTACTTATGCATGTACCACCGCGACTGTATCGCGACCGCCGACGGCGCGCCGCACGCGAACTGCCTTCCGAAGATGGGGTCGTAAACGGTGGACAGCCCGAGCTGCACCACGCCCTCCGACAGCTTGTCCGCCGTCACGGCGAGCACCGTGTCGTACATCCCCGACGCCACGTGGTAGAAAGCCGCGATCCCCGTGGAGGCGCCCACCGTGCCGCCCGTGTGGATTCTCATCTGGGGCTTCATGTAGCCCCCTGAAGCCTCGCCGCACCAGAACTCGGGATGGTTCACGCCCTCGAAATACTCCGGCGAGCTGCCGAACACCACGGCGTCCACGTCGCCTATGGTCAGCCCCGCGTCCTCAAGGGCGCGCGTCACCGCTAAATGCACCAGCCCGGGAAAAGTGACGTCGAGGTTGCGCGTCTTACATTCCGTCTGTCCCACGCCCACAACCGCCGCGCGTCGCATCCATCACACCCCCTTGCGTTTCAGGGTCGTTTTCATGATCCCGTTCCGTTAATCCTTCGATAAAATGACCACGGCGTTAGCCATCAATCCCAGCCCGCTTGAGCCGTGGGCGAGGGCGGTCTTCGCGCCCGGAACCTGCCGTTCGCCCGCCATTCCGCTCACCTGAAGCGCCGCCTCGGCGATGCGCACAAGCCCCGTCGCCATGAACGGATTGGCGCATAGAGCGCCACCCGAAGGATTCACCGGAAGCGCGCCGCCCATCTCCGTCTTCCCGCCGTCAATCAGTTTTCCGCCCTCGCCGGGACCGCACAGACCGAGCGCCTCGCATATCATCAACTCCTGGTAAGCGAACGACTCGCTCACTTCCGCCACGTCTATCTGCCCGAGAGGATTCTTTATCCCCGCCGCCCGGTAAGCGTCCCCGGCGGCTTTCCTCAGACCCTTGAGTTCGGCAAGGTCCCTGTGACCGGGATAAAAACCGTCCATTATGTGTCCGGCGCCCGTTATCCACGCCGGCGCGCCGGTCATCTTTTTCGCCTTTTCCTCCGCCGCCATGATGACGACGCACACGCCGTCCGTGACCGGATAAGCCTCTAATTCCCTGATCGGCGAGGCGAGGACCGGCGACTTCATGACCTCGTCGAGCGAGACTTCCTTCCTGAGCACGGCGTAAGGGTTTTTAGAGCCGTTTTTCCTGTTTTTGACCGCGACCTTCGCGCACTGCTCTCCGGTGACGCCGTACCGGTTCATGTAAACGTTCGCCTGAAGCGCCCCGACCGTGAGGTCGTCAAGGTCCAGTGGGCGCAAGAAGTGCGGGTCCGTCTGAAGTCCGGTGTAGAAATGCGGGTGGCTCTCGGAGCCTTTGCTGTACGCCACGATCATGGCGGTGTCGAAAGCGCCGGAGAGCAGCCTCATGAAGGTGTAAACGGCGGCGAACGAGCCGTCCTCCTCCACCTTGGTTTCCTCTTTCAGGAAGGCGCCCATGGCTTCGGCGACGAAGACGTTGGAGATGCTCCTTCCGTCGAGCATGTCGCAGGAGGCGCTCACGACCGTGTCTATATCCTCGATGCCGATGCCAGTGTCCTCGAGCGCTTTCATGACCGCCTTGTAGATAAGCTCGCCGTAGTGCTGATCGGCGAGTTTCGATTTGAACTTCGACTGGGCGGAGCCGACGATTGCAATTCTTCGCGGCATGATGTCACCTCTTCCGCATCGCCCGTTTTCCGGGCGGCTTCCCTGAAGCGGGAAGCGGTTTTTCGAATCCCCCGCGCCGGCGCCGGACGGCGCAGGACAATCATATCCCCGCCCGCGGCAGCGTGTCAAGGGTTTGTGACTTTTTGCACAAGCCCCGCCCAAACGTTCGGAAAACCCGCTGCCCCGCGCCCCGCCGCCGAAGCGGCGCACTGAACGCGGAAACACGCGCACCGCGCCCGCGGTCCCCTTCAGGGTTCACCCGTGTTGAAATCCCCCCGCCGATGGACTACAATAATTTCCGCTGTTCTCATGGCTGCAGAATCCATTATCTTTCAGGAGAAACGGCATGGAAAAACCACAGTACGCCTTCTTCGAGGGTAAAATCGTCCCCATTTCCGAGGCGAAGATTGACATCCGGACCAACTCGCTCCAGTACGGCACTGCCGTCTTCGAGGGCATACGCGCCTACTGGTGCGGCGACGAAAAGAAAATGTTCGTCTTCCGAATGAGGGAGCATTACGTCCGTATGCTCGACAACTGCAAAATCCTCTTCATTCAAATCCCCCTTTCCATTGACGACCTCTGCCGCATCACAGTCGAGCTTCTCGCGAAGGAAAACTACACCGAGGACGCCTACATCCGTCCCTTCTGCTACTTCAGTTCCACGCGGATAAGCCCAAAGCTCATTGATATGGAGACCGACATATTCATATACACAATGCCGCTCGGCGATTACGTTGACACCACACGCCCCCTGAAGGTCTGCGTTTCCTCCTGGCCCCGGGTCAGCGACGGCATGACGCCGCCGCGGGGCAAGATATCCGGCGCTTACGTCAACACGGCGTTTCAGAAGACCGAGGCGATACGCAACGGCTTCGACGAAGCCATAGTCCTCACGTCCGACGGGCACGTCGCCGAGGGAAGCGCCATGAACCTGTTCCACGTGAAGAACGGCGCCGTCTCAACGCCGCCGACGACGGACGACATCCTCGAAGGCGTCACGCGCGACGCCGTCATCACACTCCTCGAAAAGGAACTGCACACCCCGGTGCGCGAACGGAAGCTGGACCGCACCGAACTGTACACCGCCGACGAGCTTTTCTTCTGCGGCACGGGCGCGCAGATAGCGGGCATCGCCTCCGTTGACCACAGGACCATCGGCGACGGCGGCTTCGGACCCGTCACTAAAAAATTACAGCACATCTACATGCGAGCCGTCAGAAACAAGCTCCCCGGCTGCGAGCGCTGGTGCACGGAGGTCAAGACGTGAAAAGGGTCCTCGCCCTCATCGCCTCCCACAGAAAACTGGGCAACTGCGAAATCGCCGCAAAGGAAATATTCCGCCACGCCGCCCGCCCCGCCGAACTCTCGCTGATAAGACTCTCAACGCTGCGGATTTCGCCATGCAAGGCGTGTTACGCCTGCCTCATGCCGGACAGGGACTGCATGCTCGAAGACGACATGAAATTCCTCATAAACGCGCTCGTCTCGGCGGACGCCTGCATCCTCGCGGCGCCGGTTTACTGCTTCGGACCCGCGGGCATTCTCAAGATGATCGTTGACCGCGTGCTCGAATTCACACGGCGCCTGCCGGAGATGGCGGGCAAACCCTGCGTCGTCGTTGTCGCCGCCGGCGTGAAGGAACTCCGGGGCTACACCGAAATGTCGGCGATCAGCGCGGCGCGCATGCTGGGGCTTACGGTGAAGGATTACGCGCTGATGCAGGGCGCGGCGCCGGGCGAGATTTTCAAGGACGAAAGCAACCTGGAAGCAGCCCGGCGCCTGGGACGGGCGCTTCTCGATACCTCCTACAGGCGCCGGAGGCGAAAGCACGAATGCCCATTCTGCTGGTCCACGACCTTCACGCTCAACCCCGGAGGCACGCTCACGTGCGCAGGGTGCGCAAACGAACTCGAGGCGCAATCGAAAAACGGCTCGCTCCTCATCCGGGCTATGTCCGGCGACGAGTCAATAATCACCTCGAGCAATGCCGCCCTCGAGCATTTCCAGTGGCTCGTGGACAAAAAACAGGAATTCGAGCGCGAAAGGGAAGAACTCAAAAAAATCCGCGAACGCTACCGCGACGTCGGCGCCTGGCTCAAGCCCTGAAACGCCTTCCCGGCGTTCGCCGGAACCGCCGCGCACGCCGCGCCCGCCGGCGGCGCTGTGCCGCCCGTTCAACACCGCGCCGGCGTCAGTCCGGCTTCCACTTGATGGAACAGCCCATCGAGAACCTGAACGGCTCGGGCGGCTTGCCGCCCGCTATAAGCGCGTCGAGCGCCTCCGCCATGTCGTTCCGCGTGGGCTTTTCCCCGATCTGGAGGGCGTCGTCAATGCGTCCGTGGTAAACGAGCCGCACGAACCGGCCCCGTCCGATGCGGTCCCGCGTCATAGAGATAACACGCGCGGGGGACGGATGGTTTCAGCCCGGTCCGGAAAAAAAAGCCGGCGCGGATGCGCCGGCTCGATCCTTCCGTGAGCGCCGTTCGGCGCCGCACCATTACCTCTTGAGGTTGAGAACCTCCGTGAGCATCTCGTCGGAGGTGGTGATGATGCGTGAATTCGCCTGGAACCCGCGCTCTGTGATGATCATGTTGGTGAACTCCTGGACGATGTCCACGTTCGACTGCTCCAGGGCGGCGCCGACGACGGAGCCTCTTCCGCCGGTGAACGCGGGCTGAATGGTCGCCAGCCCGCTGTTGGCGGAGAGAGAGAACACGTTGTCGCCTTCCTTGTGCAGCCCCTCCTGGTTCGGGAACATCGCCAGTCCCAACTGCGCGATCGGCTTCACGACGTTGTTCGAGTACCTCCCCTCGATCACAGCGCTCGCGTCAACGGAGAAGGTTTCCAGTATCCCCATCGTCCAGCCGTTCTGCTCGAAGACGTGCGTTGTGGACGGCGAAGCCATCTGCGTGACGCCCTCGCGGAGGATGCCGTTCTCCTTGTCCACGTCGTCGCCGTCGAAGTCAATCTGTATGCTCGTGGTGTCAACCGAGCGTGTGGAAACGCCGTTGTAGCCGACGGGCGAGGCGTCGAACCTTATGGGACCGTTGTTGCCGCTGAGCATGTCCACCTGGATAAGCCCGTTCTCGTCGAACTCGAGCTGTCCGGACAGGCGGGTGGTGGTGTTGGTCTGGTCAATGTTGTCCATGCTGTCGAAGGCGTAAACGTCGGTGTAGGGCAGTTCCGACCGCCAGTACCACCGGTTCTGGAAGCGCTTGGAGAGGTTCAGATCGTAGTTCGACCCCACGTGAGTGAAGATCAACTGGAGCGTGTGGTCGTCGCCGAGTGAGTCGAAGACATCCACCGACGTCCTGTACGTGTACGCCGAATTCTGCCTGGTGGACACGAGGTACGTGGGCTGCGTGCTCTGGCTCTCGTCCGCCACCGCTCCCGCCATCGAGGTGAAGCTGTTGTTGAAATCGGTCCTCCCCTTCCCGCTTCCGCCGACTGTCTTGGAAGCGATCTCCTGCGCGAAGTCCGCCCAGCGGTTGTTCATGATGCCTGTCGGCGGTTCCAGCTTCCTGTCCTCGGTGGTGTACTCCGCCCTGATCCTTATGGTTCCGGAGAGCGGGTCGCCGAAGCCGGCTGAGGGCAACAGTTCCGCGCTTGCGGTGGAGTTGTTCCATACAAGGCTGAGCCTGCCGGTCGCCGAATCGAGCGTGTACCCGGCGCCCGAAACCATCCTGTACTCAACACCTCTCGGCGGACGGAACTGAAGGATCATGCTGGAGCCAGAGGCGGGCTGGAGAGCGGCGGCGGTGTTGAACACTATGGAGGCGCTGCCCCCCGCTCCGGAGACTATCCGGTACTCGTTTGCGGCGCCCGTGAAGGCGGTCACGCTGGTCCAGATCGTGCCGTTGACGGTGAGGACTTCGGTTCCGCGGACGAAGTTGATCGCGTTGAAGTTGGTGTATCCCCTGGTCCACTCGTCGAGCGTGATCGTGCCGTCCGCGCCGTTGTACACACCCGCCGACATCTCAACCCTCGCCTGGATCACTTCAGCGAAAATCTGGGCGGAGCCGTTGATGTTGCCATAGTTCAGGTCGAACTGGTTTATCTGGTAGTCCGCCCAGCCCACTATCTCGTCGGTCATCTCGCCGCCGAGTCCCGCGGAGTTGATCCCGAGCCTTGTGCCGGTGAGCGTCGGATAGGTGGATTCCCGCAGGAGGTATCCCTGGCGGATTGCGCTGCCCGAGACCGCCCTTACCTCCACGTTGATCGTGTTGAAGTCGTTCTGTCCGGTGAGCGAGTGGTTGTAGATCTCGAACCGCCCCTCGTCCTCGTTGTAAACGACCTGAGCGTTGATGGTGCCACGCTCGGTGTCGAGCGCTTCGAGCGCGTTGGCGATGGCGTTCTCGAGATCGCCGATATCGGTGTCGTTGGTCACCTGGAAGTAGAGGTACTTCTCGGTCTCGATGGGCATCAGGTAGTCGTCGCTCGCCGCGATTTCCGTGACGCTGGCTTTGACCTCGACCCAGTCGCCCTCGCGTATTCCGAGGTGAACGGGTGTGTACTGCCTTGCGGTGCTGCTGACGGCGTCGTAGAGGTCAACAAGCAGGTCGCTGCGCTTCGCGAACCCTTCCTTCGGGTCTATGCCGTCGGCGATCAGCGAGCGGGTCTCGAGGTCGAGGTTGCAGCGCAGCCCGACCTCGGTTGTCGCCTGCGCCTCCATCTTCTGCCCGTAGATGAACTTGATGTCGTCCACGGGGCGGGTCGTGTCAACGGTGAAGTCGTTGTCGTCGCCGACCGTGACCCTCGACCATCCCTGCACCTTCCAGCCGTTGGCGTTCACGAGGTTGCCTTCCCTGTCCAGCCCGAACGCGCCGTCGCGCGTATAGACGGTCTCGCCGGAATCGTCCTCGAGGACGAACCAGCCGTTGCCGTCGATCGCCACGTCCGTCAGCCTGCCGCTCATCTCGATCTGACCCTGCGTCATGATGTTGGTGACCGCGACCGTGGTCATGCCCATTCCGACCTGGAGCGGGTTGATCCCCCCGCGTCCGTTCCGGGGCGCGGCGGCGCCGTGGTAAGTGCGGTTGATGAGGTCGGCGAACGTCGCCCTGCCCCGCTTGAAGCCGTACGTGTTGATGTTGGCAATGTTATTGCCGATGACGTCCATGCGTATCTGGTGGTTCTGGAGACCCAGAACACCGGTATACAACGATGCGTTCATCTGTAGCCTCCTTTTCGAACATCCACGGGAGGAGCGGCTGGCTGCCAGCCACGGCAACGCCCCGGACGCGCAAGCCCGCGCCGCGCGCCCGAGCCGCGTGCGCTTCGCGCCTGTCGCCTTCCCGCGTGATCCGTCTGCCGCCTCGATCGGTTTGGCGGCAAGGAGGGCTTCCTCAGTGAGGGCCAGCCCTATGCAATCACGGCGCTGTCAATGTTCGTGATCACGTTCTCCTTCATCGCCTCCAGCGCCATCACCGTTATGACCTTCCGGTTCGCGACGCTGACTATCATGGCGTTATCGTTCAGGAGAACGAGGGACTCACGCGCGCCTTTCGACGCCGCTTTGTCCACGGCGCCGGCGAGCCTTGTCACGTCATCAGGCGACATTGCGATCGAACGCTGCTCGAGCCGTCTCACGGCGTGGGCGGAAAACTCGATGCCGCCCGCCGCGCTGCGCTCTTCGAGTATGCGCTGGAACTCGGTCTTCTGTCCCGGCGCGGGCTTAGACGGCAGCGGCTTCCGCACCTCGGGCTGCGTGACCTTCGGAACCTGATTGAACCCGGGCCCGTAACTCTTGGCGACCACGTGAATCACCTCCTTGTTTCAGGTTTTGCGCCAGTGTTCAGTACGCGGCCGATATCGCGGCCACGTCGCTGATCTGGATCAGTACCCCGTCAACGTTCAGCATCGGCGCGTCTCCCGCAACCAGTACCTCGCTCACCAGTCCCGTGTGCTCATCGCCGTTGACGTCGTAGTACGTGACGTTCTTGCCGATCAGCGAACTCGCCTGGGTCATCTGCTGAAGGGACAGGAGCGTCATGAAGCTCTCGTTGAGGTTGATCATCTGCTCCAGCGAGTTGAACTGCGCGAGCTGGGCGATGAATTCCTCGTTCTTCAGCGGCTCCAGCGGGTCCTGGTGCTTCAACTGGGTCACGAGGAGGCGCAGGAAATCGTCTTTGCCAAGCTCCTTGGAACCTGCGGCTTCCTGCTTGAGCTTGTCGACGGAGAACTCGTTGATTAGATCGACCAGCATGGTATGCCTCCTTTGTCCATGCGGTTACGCGAGGTAATTCACCGTTCCGGTGACCGCGGCGTAAAGCTCCGTCCGACCGTAGAATGTCTCCATTTCAACGCCGTACGGACTGCCCTGGTACTCCGCCGGAACGTCTTCAGACAGCGGGTTCGCCGATGCGTTCCCGTAGGGCTGATTCCAGTGGCTTGCAGGCTGTTCCTGGGAAGCGCCGTTGTTCAGGGTCACAACCATCTTCGCCACCTTGATGCCCTGCTGTTCAAGCGCGTCGCGGAGCTGGCTGAGGTTGTTCTCGATGATGGCTTTCACTTCCTGGCTCTGCGCCACGAACTTCGCCACCATCACCTCGTGCTCCACCCGCACCTTCAGGTGGATATCGCCCAGGCTCTCAGGCCGCAGGAAGACGCGAATCTCGCCCTCGCCGCCGTTGAAAAACGCATAGGAAACGCGCTGAACCACCTGGTTCACCACGTCCTGCTGCAGCGACGGGGAAGGTCTCGCGGCGGCCTGCGCCGCCCGGTCCACCGCATTCGACAGGGCGAAACTCTCCGCCGGCGTCCGCGGGAGGAACGGGACCTGCTCGGAAACGCTCGCGAGGCTGCGCGCGGAACGCTCGGCAGTGCCGAACCTGTCCCCTCGCGCGTCGAAAAACCTCCCCTCCCAGCGCTCCTTCTCCTGCGCCTTCACGTCCTCGAGCAGCGAGCTGACCAACCTGTCGCTCGCGCGCTCGGGTCCAAAGAGAAGTTCGCTGAGCGGAAGTCTCTCCTCGTCCGCCGCTCCAAGCAGAAGCGCCAGCCGCTCCGACAAGGTCTTGTCCTTACTCTTTCCGGCAACACCCTGGAGGAAAGCCGAAATCTCGAGAGCCCGTAGATAATCGTCCGAGTTGAGGTACATCCCGTCCGCGGTCCGCACGTCCGCTCGGGCTTGAGGGGTCTCATCCCCCCGCGCCTTCTGCAAAAGCGCCCGCAGAAAATCCCTCAACGCCGGACTCAGGCTCCGCACGTCGCCGGCAGCGGCTTCGTCCTTCGCCCGCGCCTCAAACGGCGCCCGCACCGTCCCTGCCCTCGGCTTTGTGGATTCCTCGGATAAAGGCGCGAGAAGCCTGACCGCAAGGACCGTCTCTTCATCCAGCCCTTTGGTCGCGTTCTCGATCGAGCCTTCGGGGAGCGTTACGAGCAACTGGGCTTCCGGTGAGCTTTCGCTGGCTGCGATTGCGACGATCCGGGCTTCGATGATGCTCTGGGCATCAATCCTGAGCCGTATAACCGCCGCCTCCGCTTCGCCGCCGGAAGAACCGTCCGGTTCGAGGGTTATGTCGCCCGCTTCGAGCGGTACGGCAAGGGCTTCGTTCTCGGAGAGGTTCAACAGGAGCGTCAACTTCTCTCCCTCTCCCTCTCCCTCTCCCTCGCCCGCCTCCGCCATCCGCCCGAGAATCTCCGCCAGTCGGCTCGATTCTTCGACGGTGACGGCGAGACGGACTTCAGGGCTTTCCTCTCCCGGAGTCCATTCAAAATTCTCGAAGAACTCCAGAACCCTCGCCTCGTCCCCCTTCCCGGTCCCGGTCAACAGTATCGCCAGAAGTTCCATCAGAATCGCGATGAGCTGTTCTTCCGGTATCTCACCTTTCCCCTCGCCGCTCAGCCTCACCTTCAGCTCCGCCGCCAGTTCCCTCACGATGGCTTTGACCACACTGCGGACCTCCGCTCCCGCCTCGTCGGCATTCGTCTCCGTCAACCCGACGGGCATCGGCGCAGCATCCGCCTCGTCGCCGCCATCCGTTCCCGGCGCTTTCGAGGGAGTCGTCCGCTTCGCGGGCGCGGCGCCGGCGCGATTAGGTCGTTCATCGCCCCGCGCACGTTCCACCGCCCTCGCGAACACCCTGGCGAAAGCTTCCGGTTCCCTCTCCGCTCCAAGGTCCATCACACCCTCGGGCTTTCCACCGCCCTGTCCCCTGCTTCCAACCAACCCTAACACCAATTCCGCCGTATTCACCTTCGCTTCACCCCCTTTCTATTAAGTTGTTAAAAAAGAGCCGCACCACCTCCTTTCGAGACGTTCGGCGCCTTTATACCACATCCAGTGTACGAAATAAATAGCTTTTTTAAAAAATTTTTTCGGCGCTTGAAACCCCCGCCGCCGGGGCATCACCGCGTTTCCGCCGCCGTCTCCGTAGCGGAACCAGCCAGAGACTCGAAACCCTGTTGTCTTAATGCCTCGTACAGGACGATTCCCGCCGCAGTGGCGAGGTTAAGGCTCCTGACCGACGGCAGTATGGGGATGCGGAAACAGCTTCCGGCGTTCCGTTCCAGCAGGTCCCTTGGAAGCCCCGTGGATTCCCTGCCGAAAACCAGGTAGTCGCCCGGCGCGTACCGGATATCCGTGTAGAGCCGCCGGGCGGAAGAAGAGAAGTAAAAGAACCGGGCATCCGCGCCCGCCAGTTCCCGAAGCGCTTCCACAGACTCGTGGCGTTCCACGCGTGCGTGCTCCCAGTAATCCAGCCCCGCCCGCCTCACGGACGCGCTGTCGGTGCGAAACCCGAGCCGCCCCACAAGGTGAAGAGCAGCTCCCGCGGCGGCGCACAGACGGGCGGTGCTCCCGGCGTTCTGTGGTATCTCCGGCTCGACGAAAACTATGTTAAACACCGATGATATTTTAGATCATTGCGGCGCGTCCGGCAGTCCGCCGCGCGAAAACACCGAACGGCGGCGCATGGCAAATTTTTTCAGCCGCCCTTTAACCCTTCCGGCTTGGACGGGTCTAAAGTGATCGAAAACCTGAACGGAGGTGAACCTGATGAAAAGAGCGGCTCTTGCGCCCCTCCTCTCGCTGGCGCTCATCGCGGCGCTCGCAATCCCGGTGTCGGCGCGGCAGAAAGGGGGCGGACTCATGGGCGGCGGCAAGGGGGCGGGCGGCGACCTCCCCTTGCAGCTCCTCGAAAGACCCGAAATCCTGGAGCAGGTCGGCATCACAGAGGACCAGCTTGAAAAACTCCGCGCGATGTCACTCGAAATCCGCAAAAAGGAAATCCGGAACCGCGCGGAACTCCAGCTCGCGACGATTGACCTCCAGGAACTCCTCGAGGACGACAACCCGAACGTCAAGAAGATAGACGGCAAGATCGAACAGATCGGCGCGCTTCGCACCGGAATCCAGAAGGAGAAGGTCCACGCCCTCCTGGAGGCGAAAAAGATTCTGACCCCCGAGCAGATCGAGCGCCTCAAGGACCTCGCGCGCGAGAGGATGAAGGAACGCCGCGAACGGCGCCCCGGCATGGGCGGAATGAGAGAACGGCTCAGAGAATTCAGGGAGGGGGGCGGTCCGGAAGACTTCCCGCCTCAACTCGAAGAGGAACCCCCAATCGAAGAGTTCTTCGAGGAATAAACCGGCGTCAACGTACCGCCCGTTCAAACTCGGGAAAATCCAGAACGCAGCCCCGGAGCGCGCCGGGGCTTTTTTTACCGCCGCCTTTCCCGCGCGGACGCCGAGACGGCGCCGACCAGACCCGGGCGCGCCGCCCCCCCGCCCTGCCCTTCCCGCGCCCCCGGTACGCCGCACAAAAGAAACGTTGCCTGCGCCCCTGGCCGGGTTTACAATTATGAGTACTGAAAGGGCGTCCGAATAGAACAACTCAGTCCTCAGCTGCCTGATGGAACTTTAATATGATATGATTAAGCAGTAATTACTCCTGAAGGGAGTAGCGGAAAAATGAGCGCAGAACAGAAATCCCTGGCAAACGAAAATTACATGCTTCAGCGGAAAAACGACCTCCTCAAACAGCTTATCAGCGTCATGAACACAACGACGCGCCTCGACAACATACTCCGCTACATCCTCGAGCTTGCGGGAATGGTGGCGACCGCGGAGGCGAGTTTCATACTGACAAAAGAGAACGTCGAAGGGGACAACCTCGTGATCCGAGAAGCCTCCGGCAGCATAAAACGCAAGGATGTCCTCGGCAGGGAATGGCCCGTGGGCAAAGGCGTCGTGGGCGAGGTTTACTGTTCGGGCAAGGAACGGGTGGTCAATTCGCCCGCGTCCGACCCGGGCTTCACACAGGAAATACAGAGCCTCCTCGGCGTCCCCGTGCAGAACCTCATGGCGTTCCCCCTCAACGCCGAAGGCGCCATCGTCGGCGCGCTCGAGGTCGTGAACAAAAAAGACGGCATGGCGTTCGATGACGACGACAGGGAACTCGTCTCCATACTCGCCGAACAGGCGGCGGGAATCCTCGGACACGCCGCCGCGTTCAAAACGACGGAGGCGAAGATCAAACGCTTCAACACGCTCATCGAGGTCTCAAAGGAAATCGCCTCGATCAACGACATCCACACCACCATCAACAAGATCATGGAGGCGGCTAAAAAGGTGATGCGCGCCGAGGCGTCGTCCCTGTTCCTCCTCGACGAAAAAAACAAGGAGCTTTTCATCGAGTCGGCTCTCGGCGACGCGGGCGAAAAGATTAAAACCTTCCGCCTCCCACTCGGCAAGGGCATCGCCGGGTGGGTCGCCCAGAAAGGCAAGCCGGAACTCGTGCCGGACGCCTATCAGGACAAGCGCTTCAACCCCGAGTTCGATAAAAAAACCGGCTTCAGAACCAGGTCCATACTCTGCGTCCCGCTCGAATTCAAAAAGAAGACCAAAGGCGTCGTTCAGATCATCAACTCGCTGGACAAGGAGTCTTTCGAGGAAGAGGACATCGAGTACATGATCGCCCTCGGCGGTCAGGCGGCGGTCGCGGTGGAAAACGCCAAGCTCCTCGAATCCAACAAAGAGCTGTTCATGAACATAGTGACCGCGATGGTGAAGATGATTGACTCAAGGTATAAGTACTTCGCCGGACATTCGGTCCGCGTCGCGAAATACGCCACAGCCATCGGCAACACACTCGGACTGCCGCCGGACATGCGCGAAAAAATTCAGGTCTGCGCCTTCCTCCACGACCTCGGACGAATGCAGATTCCCGAGGGCATCCTCCTCAAACCCGGTAAGCTCACGCCCGAGGAAATGGAAGTCGTGAAAAAACAACCCGTCATCGGCGCCGGAATCCTCAAGGACGTGAAAATGCTCGACTACGCCGTGCCCGCCATCCTGTACCACATGGAACAGTACAACGGCAAGGGCTACCCGAAGGGACTTCAGGGCGAACAAATCCCCTTGATCGCCCGCATACTGAGCGTCGCCAATGCATTCGACGCTATGTCCTCCGAAAGACCGTTCCGCCCCGCGATGCCTTTCGACTCCGCTAAAGGCAAAATCTCGGCGGCTTCCGGCTCACAGTTCGACCCGCTCATCGTCTCCGCCTTTATCAAAGCCTACGACGCGGGCAAGATCAAACCGGCGCAGCAATAGAACCGGCTTTGAGCGCCGGAACCCCCGGCACGCAACCCAAAACCCTCCGCCCTGAACGGCGCTCGCCCGTTCCGTCGCGTTCATCGAACGGGACCCGGACCGAAAAACCCGCCGCGGGGACGCGGCGTTTCCCAGGCGACGGGCGTCCCGGGCGGCGGGTCTGCGGCACAAAAGCGGGGAAATGTTCGCCCGATAGCTGATTCCCGGGCGGCAGCCCTGCGGAATGAATTTTTTTCGCACCTTGCCCTGACAAACCCATGCCGGGCGAGTTCCCCTCTGTAATCAGGCGATAGCATTCCATCCGCAAACGAACGGCGGAAAAATATTTTTTTCGCACT
>JBFMFE010000028.1:0-5670 GCA_040752295.1 bacterium | reverse complement strand
GATCATGCGAAAAACAGTATGCGCGAAGCCCCTTGGAGTGCGGTGTGCAAACACCGCCTTGTTTCCCGCGCTCCGCGCGGGAGTGAAGGCGGCGATGACTCGCCGCAGTCCAAGGCGGATGACGTCGAAATCCATCGTGACGAAGAATGTGCGAAAGTTCACCACGAAAGACCTCGCGGAAAAAGCCGGGGCGCTCGCGGACGCCGCGGAAGAAGCCCTCGTCCTCGCCGGAAAACCGGCGAACAGGGAGAAGGACAAGGAATCGGCAAGGGTTCTGATGAACATACTCAAGGACGTCGCCGAATCGGCGAAAAGCCTCGCTAAAGAGAAGATGGACCTCACCGGCGCGCGCTCGGTCTTCAAGGAACTCAGCCCGATGGTGATAGCGCTCGCCGAAAGGTACGTTCCCGCCGTGGAGCGCGGAAAGTACAACGTCTTCTATTGCAGCATGGCGGAGGCGAAATGGCTTCAGGTGGACGAGGAGACGAGAAATCCCTATTATGGGAAGGAGATGCCCGCGTGCGGCGAGAGGGTCGTTCCGAAGAGCGGGGAAGAGAAGCAGAAGAAGACTCGTGAGGAACACGGAGGGCGCGGTTTTCCGGGGACGCAATAGTTTGCCTGCGGCTGCGCCGCAGTTTCCCTCTGCGTCCCCGAATTATTTTGCGGGCGCCGCGGGGCGGTAAGCCCCGGCTGCGAGACGGGTGTAAGGATGATATAAAGGAAGTTATAAATATAAAAGAGGGGGATGAATGAGAAACGCGGACCCGGTTGACGAAACGTCGCGGCGGATTTTCAGACGCCGTGTTCCATTTTTCATGAAACTGCTGCCCGCGCTGTTTCTTCTGGTTTCGCTGAAACCGCTCTCGTGTTCGCCTTCCGCCGGGACCGAAGGGCTGAAGGGCGGCGCGGACGGGTTCTTCTCGAAAGAACTGATCGGGAATTACCTGAAGCTCTCGGACGCGCTTGCCGGAGACTCGACGAAGGGGCTGGGCGAGGCGGCGGGGCGGATCGTCAGACTCACGGACCCGTACATGAAGAAGAAACCGGCGGAGAGCGGCGACGGCGGGTTCGCAGAGAGCGCGCGCATCATAAACCGGCACGCGGGACTGCTTGCCGGCGAGGGCGTTGACCTCGAAACCGCGCGCCGCCTCTTCGCCGTCGTGAGCGACGAGTTTTCACGCCTGTTTTCCACGGAGTATAAGGGCGCGGACAGGGATGCCTACCACGTATTCTACTGCCCGATGGCTGGGCACTACTGGGTTCAGAAGGACGCGGAGGCGAGAAATCCCTATCTCGGCAGTGGCATGTTGAGATGCGGCTCGGAGGTCGAGGAGGCGCGTCCGGCGGCGCCGCCGCCGGCGAAACACGAAGGCATGGAACATGAGGGCGGAGAGGGAGACGGGGGGGAGGACGCCGACCCCTTTTCCGTCGTTGACGCGCCGCCAAGCCCGCGGGCTGAATCGCTCATGAGGGAAATGAAGTGCGCCTGCTGCGGGAAACCCCTGCATCCGGCGACCTGCGGGTGCGCGCGGAACCTCGGAATGAAGGTGAAAAACCGCATCGAGGAAATGGAGGAACAGGGTCTGAGCGACGGGGAGATGATCGAGCGGCTGAGAGCCGAGTTCGGCAAAAGTGTCGTGCCGGAAAAACTGAACGGAAGGGAGTCGAAATGAAAATGAAGGTCCTGTTTTGCGCGGCGGCGGCGCTCATCTGCTGCGCGGCTGCGGCGGACGCCCTCGAGCCGGGGAGCCGCATCGGGAACGTCAAGGTCAGGCGCGGCGATGGAAAAGAGGTTGAGATTTCGAAGATCAAGCGGGACAACGTCGCGGTGCTCGCCTTCTGGATGCCTCAGTCCCCGGCGGCGAGGCGGGAAGTCGAGAAACTGCACAGTTTCATCCGCGGGCGTAACGCCGGCACGGTCATGATCCTCGTGTCGAAAGGCAAAGACGAGGCGGACAAAAGGGCTGCCGAGCAGGCGGCGAGGGAGATGGGCGTGGGTTCGGAAGTCTATTTCGACCCCGATCTCGCGGCGGTGAAGAATCTGGACGTGAAAAGCGTGCCGTGGTTCATAGCCGTGGCGCGCGACGGCGCCGCGCTGTCGCCGGGATTCAACACGATTGAGAAGAAATTCAGGAACCTTACAATAGAGCAGATATTCTCGCTCGCCGAAAGCGGCGGGGAAATTCCCTTTCATGAATTCGTTCCGGTGAAGGAAGGTGACGGAACGCGCGAGCTTATAGGCGCGAGGGCGCCGGATTTCGACGCGCGCGACCTCCGCGGCAACGCTCAATCGCCCGCGAAGTATCGCGGCAGGAAGCCCCTTTTCATCGTGTTCTGGCGCGAGTCGTGCCCGCACTGCCGGAACGAAATGCCGAAGCTGGCTGAATTTTACATGAGACTCAGGGAGAAGATGGGGTTCGAGATTTTAGGCGTCGCGATAACCGGCAATCCCGAAGATGAGGAAAAGACCCGAAAGTACGTCGCGGAGCAGACGATCGTGTTTCCCATCGTGCTGGACGGGGGAGGGAAAATTTCGGCGAAATACAGCTTGGCGAGCGTGCCGGCGATTTTCTACGTGGACAAAAAAGGGATAGTCCGCGAAACACAGATCGGCGAAACCGAGCAACTGGACGGACTCCTTCTGTCCTTTCTGAAAATTCAGCCCTGACGGCGGGTACAGTTGAATGAGGCGGGGAGAGCCGTCGCGCGAGGCTCACGGCGCCGGCGGTTCCGGGATTTCGGGCAGCGCCGCGGCCATTTTCTCTACTTCCGGCTCGAGGGTTTCAAACAGTTTCCGGGCTATAACGACGTGACCGAACGGGCCTGGATGGTACGAGTCTTTCGGCAGAAAGACGACGTCCTCCGGCGCCTCGTTTCTGAACGCGCCGTGTATGTCAACGAGGGGAAGACCATGCCTTTCGGCGAACGCGGCTACCTCCGCCGTATAGCGTGGCAGGACGGGTTCCTCCACTTCCAGATCGCGCCTTCTGTGAGGAGTGAGGGGAACGAGAACGAATCCGTGACGCCGGGAGAGCCGGTAAAACGATTCAAGGTCCTTCACGAACTGTTCCGGCGGGACGCGCATACTGTGTTCATTCGCGCCCATGTCCGTGATTTTCGAGAGACCGGACTCTATAAGCTGATATACCCTCGCGTGCGCGAGCGCCCCGCTGATGACGAGAGCGAGCGGCGGACGCGAAAGAACGGAGATCGCTTCGACGTCCGTGTACCTGGTTCTGCGCGATTCGTTGATCGATCCGAACGCGATCACGACGACGTCCGGCTTGAAGGGGATGACGTTCTGCCTGAAATGCGCCAGTCCCTGCGTGCTCGAATACCCGATCACGCCGGCGTTTATGACCTCGAAGCGAACGGAGCGGTCTCCGAATTTTTCCCCGAGGAGCCTCCGCAGAATCTCCACGTACGTCCCGTCAACGGGGATGCCGGAGCCGAACGTGGACGAATCGCCCAGAAAGGCGAGCCGGACGGCGCGCGGCTGTCTTTCCCTCGGAACCGGCGCACCCCTGAATCCATCGGAGTTGATCTCCTCCGTGGAGACGAACTTCACCTTTCTCCCGCCGGCTTCGGCTCTCGCGTCGAACCTGTACGTCGAGCCGGCTTTGTGCTTCCAGAGCGTATCCGGGCTGGGCGTGAAAATCTCCTCGAAATTTCCCACCGCCTCGTTGACGCCCGCGACGATGGGTGAGTGGTCGGGGGCGAACTCGAACCGGGCGATTCTGAGGACCGCTTCGAGCGAACCGAGGAAAACCACAAGGGCGATCGCGCAGAAAAGCAGGTTTTTCGCGGGACGAGGGGCGTTTTTTTTCATCCGGAGAACGTCCGGAAAAGGTCTCTTTTGCTCACGCGGCGCGCGCGGGCGGCGATTTCCGGGGCGGACGGTCCACCCGCGTCGGAACCCGGCTGGTTCATGTCCGCCCGCCGGCGCGCGTCTTACCGATCGCCCGGCGGATTCTCTTCACGGCTTCCGCGGGTCCCCCCCGGACGTTGAACAGGTACGAGCCCGTGACGAGAAAATCGGCGCCGGCGTTCACCACCTGCGGCGCGACGCGCTCGTTCACGCCGCCGTCAACGCCGAGTATGACGTCCTTCAGTCCGCGCGCGTCGAGCATGCGGCGCACCGCCTCTATCTTCCCCACGCTGTAACCGATGAACTCCTGACCGCCGAAGCCGGGGTTCACGCTCATCACCAGAACGAACCCGACGCGGTCGAGTACCCACTCGATGGACGAGACGGGCGTCGCCGGGTTGAGCGCGACGCCGGGAACCTTCCCCGCCTCGGCGATCTGCTGGACGACCCTGTCGAGATGGCGGCACGCCTCCACGTGAACGCAGATGATGCGGACGCCCGGCAGGGCGAAGTCGGCGACGTACCGTCCGGGTTCCTCGATCATAAGGTGCGCGTCGAGCGGAAGCGTCGCGAACCGTGCGACGTTGCGTACCACCATCTGCCCGAAAGTGATGTTGGGCACGAACGCGCCGTCCATCACGTCCAGGTGGACGTAGTCGCACCCCGCCTTCTTCAGCTCGTCGAACGTGTCCTTCAGCGACGCGAAGTCCGCGCTCATGAGCGAAGGCGCGATGAGTACTTTCTTCACGGACGCCCCCCTTTACAGCGTTTTTTCCTCGTGCAGGAACCCGTCGAGGTAGACCATCACGCGCGTCTTCCCGATGCCCGAGACCGGGACCATGAGATCGTCGCCCGCGGCGTGTTCCCTTTCGTAGATTCTGCGCGCGCTGACCTGGTCTATGACGATTATGACGACGCGCCGCTGCGGTTTTTCATCGCCGACGCGAAGTGTCACCGTCCCCTCGGATTCGCTCAGCCCGGCGGACGCCGCCGGACGCGCGGCGTACAGTGTGAACCTGCCCCCCCGGTCCGCGGACGCGTTCTCGAGAACGCTTTGCGCCACGACGGCGCCCCCCGGCGCCGCCCCCGTTTCGACCTCGACGGTCATGATGTCCGTGACGCCCATATCGTACAGGATTTCCACGGCTTCTTCCACGGCGACCCCGGTGAGGTCCCGCATGGTTATTTTCCGCGGTTCCCTGCCCCGGCTTATCACGAGGTTCACCCTCGAACCGATGGTCAGTTCGGTTCCCGCCGGCGGGTCCTGGCTGATGACGTAGCGCTCGGCGAAATCGTCGCTGTACTCGGCGGTCTTTTCGCCGGGCAGAAGTCTGGCGTTTTTCAGGAATATCTCCGCGTCCCGGGCGTTGATGCCCGTCACGTTCGGCGTCGTCACCCGCCTGTGTCCGGTGCTGATGATGAGTTCGACCTCCATGCCCGACCTGACGCGCGCGCCCGGCGCCGGATGCTGACCGATCACGTATCCCTCAGGTACGATGTCGCTTGCCTGTTCGCCTGTGATCTTCGGCGTCAGCCCCCTGTTTCCGAGTATCGCCTTCGCCTCGACGCGGGGCTTGCCCTGGACGTCCGGGACGGCGAGTTCGAGCGGCGACTGGAAGAGGCCGGCCGACGAGAGGAAGGCGAGCGTGAAGGCGATGATGGCGGCGAGTATGCCGGTGAGTATGATGAGAGGGGCGAACCTGCGGGGCGCCTTTTGTGAGGACGACGCCGCGGGTTCCTCGTCCGGCGGCTGTTCCGCGGGCGGCGGTGCGGGGGGCGTCGTTTTCCTTTCCGGGGGCGGT
>JBFMFE010000027.1:0-4578 GCA_040752295.1 bacterium | reverse complement strand
TCTATGGCGTAAAAGGGTTTTTTCAAACTCCGAAAATGCTTCGCTCAATACAAAAATCCTCAACACCCTGATCTACGCCCTTGCTCATGCCGCTTGATGACTGTAGAATTTCTGCGAAAGTTCACATCCAGAAAATCCAGAAAATGCCCCCTTTTTACCACGGAAGCACGGAAACACGGAAAATTTACAGCGCGCCTGCGGCGCGTATAACGCCTTTTTCTCAGCGCTTCTGTGTTTCAATGATTGATTCTGGTGCAAAAACCCTTTTCGGCGCGGCAGGCAGGCGTACCGCGCTGAAAATGGTTTTTGCACAGGAATCAATACTTATTTATCCTTTTTCAAAGGTTTTCCGGCCGTTTTCCGCTGTGTGAGCGCCCGTCAGGGCATGGCTTCGATTCGCGAGACGAAGGCGGCGTCGCCCGGAGGTTGCACGATCAGTCGAAGCCGGAGTCGGCGCCCTGGAGATAGACGAATCCGACGCCGCTGAACTCTCTTTTTTTCGGTTCCCCCGTTGTTTTTTCGTAGAGGAAAAGCGACCCGAAAGCCTCGGGGTACAGCAGCCTGCCGCCGTCGGCGAGCTGTGCGATAAGGTTGTCGGGCTTGAACTTTCTGCCGACACCGGCTGTGAGGTAAATGCGGTCGAAGGGGGCGAGGTCGGGCTTGCCGGTGGAGCCGTCGCCCGTGATGAGTGTGATTTTTGAGCGGCGGCTGAATTTTTCGAGGTTTTTTCCGGCGAAGCCTGAGAGTTCGGGAATGTACTCGATGGATATGAGTTCGCCGTCGGGCGCGATGAGGGCGGCGGTGACGGCGGCGCTGTAGCCGCTGCCGGCGCCGATTTCGAGGACTTTGAGACCCGGCTTGAGTTCGAGGAGGGTTGCCATGGCGGCGACCATGCTGGGCTGCGAGCAGGTCTGGTTCCAGCCGATGACGAGGGGTTCGTCCTCGTAGACGTTTTTAGCGCCGCGCGGTGCGAATTCCGCCCTGTCGAGCTTTCTCATGACTTCGATCACGAGCGGGTCGAAGCGGGGTATGCCGAGATAATTGCGCCTCCTTTCAACGATGTCAATCAGTTCGTCGTTGGATTTCGGAGCGCGGTACATAGGAGTCCGGACTGACGTTCCGTTTTTGATATATTTTAGACGAAAACGGCTTGTTTTTCATCTGCACCGTCGCTGGCGTTGAAATTCCGCTTTGCGGGAACATGGTCCGGAATTACACGACCGATTCCGGCGATGTCACCGAAATTCCGTCAGAAATTCGATTCGCCCTGGATTGATCGCGCGTTGTGAATAATTCGTATTTGTTCAACTCCGGCGCGACAATTTTGTTTATTCTGAAATTTAAGCAACATTATTGTTCTTTTTCAATAATTATACGACAATTTTATGTTGTTAGTTCTCCTTGTTGTGGAATCTCCTTCCTTCTTTGTGTATTTTGTGCCACGCAGGAATGATATTATCGTTTGTCATCCCGATAATGAGTTCAGCCATTCGCAGAGGCGTTCGACGCCGGTGAGGGCTGGACGGCAGAAGCGGCGGATGAAGTCGTCGCCGAGCGGCTCGTGCGAGGGGACCTGTTCGGCGGCGGCGCGCGCCCATTTTTTGGTCCGGATGGTGGCTGATCTGGAAGGCCCCCGCACGTTGAGGTTGAGGTTTTTGTGGGGGTCTTTTTCGTTGAGAGTCAAGAGATGAAGCGGCTCCGTTTCAAGCGTCGCGGCTGCCGGTGTGAGATGGGGATCTGGTGTGGGGGCACGGGTGTTCAGTCGGCGGATTTTTCCTTTTCTTTTTGTTCTTTTTCCTTCATTTCCTTGAGTTTTCTGCTGATTTTGAGGGCTTTATCGAAGGTTTCGATGGCTTTTTCGTCCATGCCGAGTTTTTCGTAGGTTTTGCCGAGGGTCATGCAGATTTCGTATGACCATTCCGATATCTGGGGGGCTTTTTTGAGTGAGTTTTCGAGGATTTCGCGCGCTTTTTTCGGTTTGTCGAGTTCGAGATGGATTTTTCCCGCGTTGACGCCGGCGTAGAGGACGACGGAATAGCCCTCCATCTTTTCGGCGCCTTCCGGGAAGTCGAGCGCGAGGATGGTCTCCAGTTCCTTGAGGGCTTTGTCGAGCTGTTTGTTTTTGTAGAAGAGCCTCGCCTTTTCCCTGTGAGCGAAGGCGGTTTCGACGGCGCTGTTGAATTTTTCGAGGTCTTCGCCGGACAGTTCGGCGGCGTTTTCCGCGGCTGCGGCGGCGGAGAGCGACAGCGCGAGGAGCGCGGCGGCTGCGAATTTCCACGTGGCGTTCGTCACAGCGTTCTCCCCCTTTCGGTCACAAATCTTTCGTAGTCGCGTTCCATTCTGGCTTCCATCCATTTATTCTGCATCCGATTCATTTTTTCTTCCAGTGCCGGGGCGAAGGGGCGTATGGAGTAGCGGGCTGCGAAGGGGCGGGGTTTTCCGGCGAGGGGCGGGCGCCGGTGTGACGCCGTGGGAGATTCGGGCGCGAAAGAAGCGCGGAGGGCGAAGAGCGCCGGGAGGAGGAGCAGGAGGAGAGAGGCGGCGAGGGCGAGTGCGCGGCGGCGCGCGCGGCGCGCGCGGGAGGCGGCGCCGGCGACGAGTTCGGCGCGCAGCCTGCGGGAGAAAGCGGCGTCGGGCGCCGGGGTTTCACCGAGTGCGAGGCGCAGGATGAGGACGGTTTCGATTTCGGGCATGAGTTCAAGTGTTTCGGGGTCGGAGGGGTCGAGCCGCGGAATCGCGCCGTCAACGTAGTCGCCGAGTTTCGCGGCAAGGGTTCTTTCTTTTTCTTCCGTGGTCATGTCTGCGCACCTCCCCGCGGGTCGGATATTCCGTGCTTTTCCCGATACGCTTTTCTGAACGCCCTGCACGCCCTGAAGAAGAGCACGTCGAGTGTGCCGACGGAGACGTCCATGGTCCGCGCGCATTCCGAGCGGCTGAGTCTGCGGACGAGTCGCAGTTCGATGACGCGGCGGTAGCGTTCGTTGAGGGCGCCGAGGGTTTCCTCGATGCGTTTTTTCAGGATGGCGCGGTGGTCATCGAGGATCGCCCGTTCCTCCGGCTGGAAGGAGGAATCGGGAGTGAAGGAGAGGAAGGCGTCGTCGAAGACCGGGTCTTTTCGTTTCTGCGCCGACCATTCCATGACCTTGTTGAGCGCGATGCTCTGGAGCCAGTGGGCGATGCTTTTACCGCGCCACTCGAATGACGGGAGCTTCTGGAGCGCGAGGAGGAACGTTTCCGACAGGATTTCCTCGGCGGCGTCCGCGGAACCAACGCGCGGGTAGATGACAGCCGAGAAGATGAAATCCCGGTACGCGTCGTAGAGCGTTCCGAAGGCTTCCCCGTCGCCGCGCACCGCCCGCCGGACGAGGGATTCTTCCTCTTCCAGACCAATCTTCCGCGCGCGCATTCGGTTTCATTTCTATTATACATGTCGGAGAACGCGCAGGCTCTTACAGGGGCGGGGAATATTGGATCCGACGTAACTATTTACCGATCTGAAGTGACGAGAGCGAAGGAGAAAGAAAAAGAGAATGATGAATGTAGAAATCAGAATGTAGAAGGAAGGATTGATTTTGTTGCAAGTCAAAAACAATAAATTCGGCGGCGGCAGGCAGGCCTGCCTGTGCCGAGCACGGCAGACAGGCCGCGGAACAAAACGGCGCGGCAGGCAGGCGTACCGCGCCGAAAAGGGTTTTTGCACCGGAATCGAACTTCATTTCAGTAAACAGTTGCGTTTCCCCTGATTTTCCGCCGGGGCGATTCGGAATATGGCGACCGCGGGGTTTTCGTAGACTCTCGTAAACGTTTCGGGGTGGTTTTCCGCCCACGCGCGCTCGATGGGGAAGCCGAGGGGGTCGTGCTCGAGATAAGGGCGGTCGGTCTGGTGGAGAATCGAGACGAAGAGCCAGCCGGCGCGAGCGCGGCGGAGGTTGCGCAGCCACGCGCGGTAGTCGGGGTCGCGGCGGTGAAAGTCTATCCTGTCGTTGCGTGGAGGATAATACGTCCCGGTCTTTTTCATGCGCTGGATGAAATGGTGAAACTTCCAATCCGCGCGACCGGCGACGTTCACGTACGCGACGTGGTTTTTCAATCCTTTCCCGAACAGCCCGTAGGAGAGGTCGGTGCCGGTGAAGGCGACGGTTGCTGGCGCCGTTTCGAGCCTGTGGAACGCCAGCCACGCCTCGCCGACGTGGAATCCGGTGTAGTAGTGGTACTTGTAATCGGGGTATCGCGTGAGGAGCGCGGCGGCGCACAGGAGGAGCGACAGGACGGCGAGAGAGGCGAGGGCGACGCGGACGGCGGCGGAGCGGGGGTCGGGGCGGAGCGTGGGTCGGCGGCTGAGCGAGGGCAGGAGAGCGAGAATGAAGAGGACGGCGGCGGCGAGGGCGAGGAGCGCCGGGAGTCTCATGCCCTCGAGAACGGGGTTTGGGTCGCCGCTGTGGGCGAGCCTGTGGTTGCGCGCGGCGGCGGCGAGGAAGCGGTTTTCGGCGAGGGCGGAGGCTATCGCCACTGGGAGAGCCGCCCGCGCGAGCCGCGCCGGGGCGCCCGTTCCCTCCATCGCGTGCGCCGCGAAGAGCG
>JBFMFE010000026.1:0-14178 GCA_040752295.1 bacterium | reverse complement strand
GAGCTTCTCAAGGGCGAACCCCGCACGGAAAAGCGCTGCGGGATTGTCCGGATTGAGCGCGAGGCTTTTTCTCAGATATTCGAGCGCCGTGACGTAGTCCGCGTTCCTGCCGTGAACTTCGGCGAGGTTGCTGTAAACCCTCTCGCTGCGCGGGTTCAGCGCAGCCGCCTTTTGAAAAGACGAGAGGGCAAGATTTCCGTCTCCCCGGCGGAGATACTCCGCGCCGAGGTTGTTGTGGGCAATCCACGACGAGGGAGCGCATTCCACCGCGTGCGACCAGAGGGCGAGACCGTCTTTCCATACCGGAACGAGGCGGAAAAGGCTCGGCAGGAAGACGACGAGCAGCGCCGCGAGCGCGGCGGCGTGGGCAGGCGCGGCGGCGGACGGGCGGCGGAGCGCGGCGGCGGAGCGCGCGGCGAGCGCGTCGAAGGCAAAGGAGATGAAGATGAGAATCCCGATGAGCGGCAGGTACATGAACCTGTCCGCCTTGAGCGCTCCGATGGGGATGATGTTTGAGACCGGCAGAAGCGCCGCGATGAACCACGCAAGCCCGAAGCCCCATGTCCTGCCCCTTATAAGCCCCGCCGCAGCCGCCGCGGCGGCGGACGCGATAAGAACCACCGACAGCGCAACCTGCGGGGAAAAACCGCGGTGGATTTCCACCGTGTACACCGGGCACAAGCCGCGCGGGACGAGCGCTTCCCTTGCGTAAGACACCCAGACGGTTGACGTTGTAAGCAGCGTCGCCGCCGGTGTTCCGCCGTGGTACGTGAAGACCTGACGCGCGGGTCCGACCACGTTGAAGCGCAGGTGCATGTACGCGCCGAGCACGGCGGTGAAGAGCGCGGCGGCGATGAAGATTCTGCGTCTTTCTTCCGCGCGCGGCATGAGAGGGGCGACGGCGAGCGCGACGGCTGGAAGCGCGACGGCGTTCTCCTTTGAGAGCAGCGCCGCGGCGAAACACGCTGCGGCTGCGGCGAGCGCCGTTCCGCCGGCGCGCGAGAAACGCGCCGCGAAGATGAGTGCGAGGACGAAGAACAGCGCCGACAGGAGGTCCGCCCTGCCGCCGGAGACCCATGAGACCGTCTCGGCGTTGAGCGGGTGGACCGCGAAGAGGAGCGCGGTGAGGAAGGCGGGGCGCGGTCTGGAGGCGAGGGCGAGGATGAAGACGAATAACAGCGTCGAGACAGCGGCGTGGAGGGCGACGCTGGCGGCGTGATAGGCGGCGGGGGCGCCCGCGCCGAGCGCGCCGTCGAGCAGGAACGACAGCGTTCGGACGGGGCGGTAGAGGCGGTCAACTGGAGAGAGGAAAATTTCGCTCGGCGCCGGCGCGGCGCCGGGCGGCGGGATGAGTATTTTGTCGTCCCAGACGAAGCCGTGTCCGAGCGAGGGCGAGAAAGCGGCGAGGGCGGCGAGCGCCACGAGAGCGGCGAGCGCCGGCGTTGTGAACCTGCCGCCCGCGGCGGGCGCGCCTGTGCACCGGGAACCGTTCATTTCCCGCGCTCATTATATTTGAAGCATGGCGCCATTCATACTTTCATACGCAGCGTCTCCGATAGATGCGCAACCGGCAGACATTTTCTCCCGTAAAACAGACCGCCGACATACGCATTGTTTATGACGCTGTGTAGAATTGATTCCGCCGTCAGCCGTCGCGGTGACGAGCTTCGCGGTCAGGCGCGCCGGACGTCAAAACCCTTGCCCGGCGCCGGATGATCCGATAAAACTGAAGATCAGCCCGCCCGTCCTGTGGACGCAGTCGGGCGGGATAAAGCGTAAATCACACCGGCCGGTAGGAAGCGGTCTGCCTGCGCAGTCAGGCGATTACCCGCGGGCGGGGGCAAAGAGACTGCGCGGACGCCTGTAACAAAGCGTGAGTCGGAGCAAGGTTGTTTTTTCTGAAGGTTACGCGATAAAATGCGGAGTAAGTTTCCAGTCTACGTGTGAACGAAACGGGATAAAATGACATGGAGAATACGCGAATAAAATATCGTGTACACCGATTTGTGCGATTTGTAAGCTTTGCAACAGCCTTAATTGTAATACTTTTTGAGCCTCTTCAGATACTTGCACATGATTTAATAATGTCGGATGGTGATCTTAATCCGGGTGTTTTCAATATATTTATATTGATAAATACTTTTGTGTGTGCGTTAGTTGAGAGCTTGGTAACAGCATCAGTATTAAAAACAAGCAAAATAAAGACAATCTTTTTAATGATTATAGCTTGTTGTGTTTCGATCCTTATCCCTATATATTCAGAAGAAGTTTTAGGAGAAAAAACATCTGATGTTTTGTTATTGATGAAGCCTATTGTTGAGTGGCCTTTCATCTATTTTTTGTCATCCGGACCGAAACATATTCTAAAAACATGTGGTGTTTCCTTATTAAATCAGATAGCAGCCGCTCTAACCATTTTTTTACTTCTACCTTTCACTTTTGCTTTAGGCGAAATGATTTATTTATGCTGTCCATTTTGTTGACACAACATATTTCGGGGACATAATACGCAATTCCTTGCAGGCGATTCTCCCATCGTTCCAAAGACGAAGTCTGTCGCAAGAAAAGCGCGCTGGAAAGAAATCCCGGATTGAAGTAGAATGAAGGCATGAAGAAACTGAAATTCTACATTGAGACATCAGTCTGGAATTTCCTGTTCGCAGACGACGCGCCGGAAATACTGGTGGTTGCTGTTTCAGACCGCAGAACCGGCATCTGAACCGAAAAAACGATAGAACAAAGGAGAGAAGAAAATGTTTGAAAGAATCAGTGTTGACCCGGAAATATGCAGCGGCAAACCCTGCATCCGAGGCACGAGGATCATGGTGAAGAATATCCTCGGCATGATTTCGGGCGGTTACGATTTTACCCGGATCAAAGAGGCATATCCCGAACTGTCCGAGGACGACATCCGTGAAGCGCTCGATTATGCCGCCTATGTCATTGACGACGAAAAGGTGGTTGCCCGTGGATGACATAGCGAATGTTCCAGCCGGTTTCAAATGGCTTCTTGATCAGAACATCCCCGAGGCTGTCGGCCCTTGGCTCGAAGGATTGGGCTTGGATCTGGATGTAAGCCATGTAAAGAGCGTTAACATGGCCGATGCGAATGACGATATGATCTTTGAATTCGCTCAAAGAGAAAAACGGCTCATTGTAACCTTTGACGAGGATTTCGCGGACCGGCGGATATATCCCTTGGGCAGCCATTGCGGAATCATTCGACTTCGCATCTGGCCCACCACCATTGAGGAAATTCAAGCGGCCTTACTCCGGTTGCTGAACCACGTTTCGATATCTGATCTTTATGGCGCGCTTGTGATAATTGATCACAGACACATCCGAGTGCGGAGGGCATAAAGGTTAGTTCATCAATTTGTAGTAATCAAACAATTACTTTCACTCACGCTTTCCATTAATAATCGTCATTAAGAAATTCGGGGAACGGAGGGGTGGTTGTCATTTGTGAGCTTCGGTTCCCTCGATGACGCATGTTTGCCGGGGGTTCGCTGCGGCGCCGGCGGGGATGATTCCCGCGCCGTCCGCCGGCGCCGCCGCGTATATCCTGAGTTCGCGTCCCGTTCCTGCGACGTAAGCGCGCTTTATTTTCTCCGTGTATTCGCCCGCCGCGTCGCGTCTCACGAGCGCTATGGCGCAGCCGCCGAAGCCGGCACCCGTCATCCGCTCGCCGATCACGCCTTCGATCTTCATTGACACGTCGTGCAGGAGGTCGAGTTCGGGACAGCTCACGCGGTAGGCGTCCCTGAGGCTCGCGTGCGATTCGCACATGAGACCGCCGAAGGTCGCGAGGTCGCCGCGCCTGAGCGCTTCGACGCTCTGGAGCACCCTCCGGTTTTCGTTCACGACGTGCGAGCACGTTTCGCGCAGTACGGGGTCCCAGCGGACCGATATTTCGGCGAAGACCTCAGGTGTGACGTCCCGGAGCGCGCGGACGCGCGGAAGGTTTTCAGCGATGAGGGCGACGCCTTTTTCACAGGCGGCGCGGCGGGCGTTGTATTCGGAGCCGGCAAGCCCGCGGGAGACGCCGGTGTCGAGTATGAGGAGTTCGTGTCCGCCGAGCGCGAGCGGGACGTGCTCGTATTCGAGCGTCCGGCAATCGAGGAAGAGAGCGTTGCCGGCGCGGCAGAGGCGCGACGCGAACTGGTCCATTATGCCCGAGCGGATGCCCACGCAGCGGTGTTCGGCGCTCTGGCAAAGGCGCGCCAGTGTCTCGCCCGCGACGTTCAAGCCGTTCAGATCCGCGATGAGCATACCCGTCGCCACTTCGACTGCCGCGGACGAGCTAAGCCCCGAACCTATCGGGACGCTGCCCTGCACAAGGGCGTCGAAGCCGGGCAGTTCTCTGCCCGTGAACTCGCGTATGGACATGAAGACACCGGCGACGTATCGCAGCCAGGGCGGCGCCTCCTCAAGCGAATCGCCGGGAGTGAACTCGACCGTCCGGTCGAAGTTGACCGAGTGAAGCCTCATGCGCAGGTCGTTCCTCGCGCGCCCGAGGGCGAGCACGTCCATGGAGATCGCGTACGGCATGACGAAGCCGTCGTTGTAGTCGGTGTGCTCGCCGATGAGGTTGACGCGTCCCGGTGCGCGCGCCGCCGCCGCGTGCCGCGCGGCGAAAAGCGACTCGAACTTCCGGGCGAGCGTCTGGAGGCGATCACTCATCTGCGATTTCATCCATCGTCCGGGGCGGGCGGTTTTTCAGTTCGCCCGCCTTTTCCTCGGGGTTGGAATCGTTGACGAACGTCCCCGCGCCTGATTCGCACCCTGCGAGGTACTTGAGCTTTTCCTTCGTGCGCATGGGAGGATAAAACTCGAAATGCAGGTGGAAGTCCGCGCCGCCGCCGTCGGTGGGCGCCTGGTGAACGACCATCATGTAGGGGAAGGACACGTCGAAGAGGTTGTCGTACTTGAGGAGCACGCCCTTGAGAATGAACGCGAGGTCCGTCTTTTCGCGCCGCGTGAGGTCGGCGAGCGAGGGGCGGTGTTCCTTCGAGAGCACGTGGACTTCATAGGGGTAGCGCGCGAAGAAGGGCACGACGGCGGCGAAGCCGTCGTTTTCGAGAAGCAGGCGGCGTCCGTCGCGCTTTTCCTCCGCAACGATGTCGCAGAACAGGCATCTCCCCGCGGCGGCGCGGTGGAGACGCGCGGATTCGAGTTCGCGCTCGATGCGCGGCGGTATGAACGGGAAGGCGTATATCTGACCGTGCGGATGGTGGAGAGTGACGCCGACGACCTCGCCCTTGTTTTCGAAGATGAAGACGTATTTTATCGCCGGGAGCGCGCCCAGTTCCAGGCAGCGGTCGGTCCACAGTTCGACGACTTTCCTTATGTGCGACGGGGGGTAATCGGTGAGGCTCCCCTCGTGGCGCGGGGCGTAGAGGACGACCTCGCATATGCCTTCCGCCGGCGCGACGGGGTAGAATTCGCAGCCCGCGACGGCGGGGGGTTCGGGCACGCGGCGGAACGAGGGAAACCTGTTTTCGAAGACGACGAACTGGTAGTCGTCCGCGGGGACTTCGGTGGGGAATGCGCCCGGCTTCGTGGGGCAGAGCGGGCAGAAGTCGCGCGGGGGCTTGAACGTGCGGTCCTGCCTGTGTGTCGCGGTGACGACCCACTCGCGCATCATCGGGTTCCATCTCATCTCGGACATTTCGATCACTTCCCCCGTTTTTTTCCCTTCGCGGGAGGGGCGGACCGAGCGGGTTTCGTTTTTTTCACGCTTTCAATGGAGATCGTTCTCGCGGCGCCCTTTTCGACGTCCGCCGTGAGGAACAGGTGCGTTTTTCCGGGTGTGAGGAACCATGAAGCGGCGTCCGCTCCGGAGACGTTGTATGCGCCGGGCGGTGCCGGCGCCATCAGCGCTTCCACCCTCAGGCGCTCAAGGCGGCGGTTCAGCCCGTTGACGATGACGAACCGGTTGTCATGCGCGGCGCCGTCGTTGGGTCTGGTCTCTTTCACCCTGACTTTTCCGAAGGGCGCTGCGCCGTGGGGCGGGACGTAGTGCGCGCCGGTGAGTTCGCCGTTTTTCACGTACACGAGACTGTAGCCGGGGAGCGAGGCGGGGTGTTTTCCGCCGCGGGTCGAGACGACGCGCAAGCCGTCTCGGAGGGTAACCTCGCCGTCTTTCGCGCGGATCAGGTCGAAGACTGCGACGACGCCGTTTTCGTTCATGAGCTTTGCGATTGCTCTGTCTGTGAACGGGTTCGGGAAGCGCCCTGCCCTTTCGCGGCGCCCGTCGCCGGGCGGCGCGCCGGGTGCGCAGCCCGTGAAGACCAGCGTTCTTCTTCCTCGCGCGGAGGCGCCGGAGAGGTCGCTTCTCAGCCAGGAGAGGGTTACGGCGCCCATGCAGCAAAGCGCGGCGCCGCCCTCGGAGCGGAAGGTTCCGAGGTCTCTCTCCACGCCGCAGTCGGAGGTGTCGGGAAGAGCGACGTGGAACCTTCCGACGTCGAATGAGGCGGGACCGGCGTGGAAATATTTTTTCCAGGCTTTTCCGTTGTCGTAGAGGAGTCCGCCTCTGATGGTTACGCGCCCCCGGTCCGATGGCGACGGAAAGAGAAAGAACGGAACCCTTGCGTCCGAGGCTAAAGCGCCGCTCAACGCGCGGAAGTCGCGTTCCTTCAGCACGCCGCCGCTGAAGCCGCCGGGGATTACGGCAAAGTCCGGATTCAGGAGGTTTATTTCGGCGATCATTTTTCCGAGTTCGGCGCGCGCGCGGGAGGTCATGCCTCCCGCCGTGAGGCTTTCGAGCCGTCCGGTGACGAGGAACGAGAAACCGCCGCCGGGGTCCCTTACGCTCACGACGCCGGGCTGGTCGTCCACGGACGTTCTTCCGCGCAGGGACGAGACGACCACGAGGTCATAGAGGCTCCGCGGCGTGAGCGGGGGCACTTTCACGCGGAGCGTGCGCCGTGTGGTTTTGCGCGGGTCGGTGCGGGAATCAACGACCTGGAGCACGTAGTGGAGGTCGTCGCGCGCGAAGACCGCCGCGAGATAGACCCTGTCAACCGCGGCTTCGGGGTGAAGGTTCAAGGACACGGAGAATGCGCCGCCCTTTTCGACAACGACGGGGGCGCCGGGCAGGGGCGCCGTTATGCGCCGGATTTCGCCTCTCGCGGAACGCTGTATGATGGTGAGGACGATTCCGCCGGCGAGCATCGTGACGAGCGTGACGATCACGAAAGCCGCCGCGAGTTTTTTCAGCATCGTATCAATTATACCCCGCCGGGGCGCGTGAGAGAGAGGCGCGCCGCGGGTTGCGCGCGGGGGACGCCATTCCCGTCCGGCGTCTCCTGCGGCGCAGCGCCCCGCGTCCCCTTTTTCCTGCGTTTCGCGGGCGGCGCGATATTTCGCGTTCCGCGCGCCCGGTTCAGCGCCCGGAGCGGGGCTTGCTCCCGAGGTTTTCGAGTATGCGCGCCGCGGCGGTGGACGTCGCCTCGGAGCCGAAGCCCGCCCTTATGGCGAGAAACTGGAGTCTGATCGCCTGCTGGAGCGGAAGCGCAGCGAGGAGGTTTATCTGAGCCTTCACGCTTTTGAGAACCGCCGGGTCGTGGCGCGCGATCGTTCCGGCGAGTTCGAGCGCCCCGTCGAGGTACTTGCCGGGCGGGAAGACGTGGTTAACGAGACCGATCCTGAGCGCCTCGGCGGCGGTTATGGGGTCGGCGGTGAAGGCGAGTTCCTTGGCGCGGCTCAGCCCGACGTTCATCCACAGGGGGGAACTGATGGGGGAGACGGCGAGCCTGAGTTCCGCCTGGCAGAACGTCGCGGTGTCCGACGCGACGCGTATGTCGCAGAGCGCGGCGAGGTCGAACCCGCCGGCGTAGGCGGGACCGCTGACCGCGGCGATGGTCGGGAGCGGGTGGAAGAGAAGGTCGTTGAAGAGGGCTTCGATCTCCTCGGTGAAAGCCGCCGCCTGCGCCGGGACGGACAGGGACGAGAGTTCGGCGAGGTCGAGACCTGCGCAGAAGACCGAGTCGTGCCCGGTTATGACGACGACGCGTGCGTCGGGTCGCGCGGCGAGCTCTCCGAGGGCGTTTTTCAAATCTCCGCGCATCGCGCGCGTGAGCGCGTTTCTCTTTTCCGGGTTGTTCATGCACAGGAGCGCGACTCCGTTGTCGCTGACCCTGATTTCGACCGCGGTGTATTTCATCGTTTCCTCCCGTCTTCGGTATCGTGGCGCGGCGTCCGCCGCAGGAAAAGATTACCACATTTCGGACGTGAACCACAGTCCGTGTTCCGGTCGCACGGGCATGGGGCACACAAAAACCTCAATAATACCGCGATTTGCTGCGCGTACTCGAAGATTCAACCGAAGTGGTATAATGATCGGCAGTGATGGACGTTGAGAAGCAGATCGCCTATTAGCGCAGAGGCGCACTTGAAGACATGGAAGCGGCACGGCAGCTTTTAGACGGCGGACGGGTGAGGCACGGTCTTTATTTTGCCCACCTTGCGCTTGAGAAGATTCTGAAGGCTCACGTTTGCCGCAGCTCACGTGACCTCGCGCCGAAGATTCACAACCTCCTGCGCCCGGCGGAGGAATCAGCCGTCAGATTGAATCCCGATCAACTGGATTTTCTCGCGGAAATGAACCAGTTTAATATCGAAGGACGCTACCCGGAAACCACGGCTCCGCCTCCAACATTAGAAGAGGCGCGCGCCTTTATCTCGCGGGCGGAGGAGATCATGCAATGGTTGACGAGTCAACTTTGAAAATCGTGCGGGATTATCTGAAGGCGTTACGGAACAACGGAGTCCCCGTCAGCTTCGGCGTCGTCTTCGGTTCGAGCGCGAAGGGGAAAGCCGGACCATGGAGCGACATAGACCTTCTCGTCGTATCGCCGCGGTTTGACAACATGCGTGCTCGGAGCGACGTGGCTCTTCTCTGGCGGATCGCCGCGAGAACGGACAGCCGCGTCGAGCCTATCCCGTGCGGGGAGACGAGGTGGCTCGAAAACGACGCCAGCCCCATCATAGAAATTGCGCGCCGGGAAGGACAACGCGTGACCGCGTCCGAAAGCGCATGACGCGGGTTTTATCCGCTTTTCCGGCGGCGCATTCAGAATCGTTCCCTCGTCCGCCCTCACGGCGTGGGAAAACGAGCGCGCCGCGCGCCCTGCCGCCGGAAACGGTTCCGGGATCAGAAAAGGAGCGGCGCGAAGACGAGCGAGACGATTGACATGAGTTTTATGAGTATGTTCAGCGACGGACCGGACGTGTCCTTGAAGGGGTCGCCGACGGTGTCGCCCACGACGGCGGCTTTGTGAGCTGGAGAGCCTTTCCCGCCCAGGTTGCCTGCCTCGATGTACTTCTTGGCGTTGTCCCATGAGCCGCCGGCGTTCGCCTGGAAGATCGCGAGCATGACGCCGCTCGCCGTGACGCCCGCCAAAAGCCCGCCGAGAAATTCCTTGTCGAGCCATCCGGCGACGATTGGCACGGCGACCGCCAGAACCCCCGGCACTATCATCCTCCTGATCGCCGCGCGCGTGCTGATGTCAACGCACCGCGCGTAATCCGCCGTCGCTTTCCCTTCCATGAGACCGGGTATTTCGCGGAACTGGCGGCGCACTTCTCCGATCATGTCGAACGCGGCGCTTCCGACAGCGCCAATCGCCATGGAGCAGAAGAGGAACGGCATCATTGCGCCGATCAGCAGTCCGGCGACGACGTACGGGTTCATTATGTCTATTTTCATGAGACCGGCTTTCTGCGTGAAGGCGCTGAAGAGCGCGAGGGCGGTGAGCGCGGCGGAGCCGATGGCGAATCCTTTGCCGATGGCGGCGGTGGTGTTGCCGACGGCGTCCAGCTTGTCCGTCCGCCTGCGGACCTCCGGCGGAAGTTCCGACATCTCGGCGATGCCGCCCGAATTGTCGGCGATCGGTCCGTAGGCGTCCACCGCGAGAACGATCCCGGTGGTGGAGAGCATGCCCAGACCCGCAAGGGCGATCCCGTACAGACCGGCGAGGAGGTACGCGGCGACGACGCCTGCGGCTAAAACGATGACTGGAAACGCCGTGCTTCTCATCCCCACCGACAGTCCGGCGATGATGGTGGTGGCGGGACCCGTTTCGGATGCCTTTGCGATGCCGACAGACGGGGGTTTGCCCTCGGCGGTGTAATACTCGGTGAGAAGCCCGATGAGGATGCCCGCGACGAGACCGGCGACGGTGGCGAGGAAAGCGCCGGTCGCGGTGTAGGCGGCGCCGCCGCCGAACGTGAACGAGGCGGGAAGCATCTTCACCGTGAGGAAATACGAGCCGACTATCATGAGAAACCCGGCGAGAAAGGTGCCGTTGTTGAGCGCCTTCTGCGGGTTGGAGCCTTCGGCGGTGCGCACGATGAACGTGCCCAGTATCGAGGCGACGATGCCGACGCAGGCGAGGGCGAGCGGGTACATGATGCCGCGCACCGAGTGGTCGGTCATGGCGACGCCGATCACCATGGCGGCGATGATGGAGCCGACGAACGACTCGAACAGGTCGGCGCCCATGCCGGCGACGTCGCCCACGTTGTCGCCCACGAGGTCGGCGATGACCGCGGGGTTGCGCGGGTCGTCCTCGGGTATGCCGGCTTCGATCTTGCCGACGAGGTCGGCGCCGACGTCCGCCGCCTTCGTGTAAATCCCGCCGCCGACGCGCGCGAACAGCGCGATGGAACTCGCGCCCAGCCCGAAGCCGCTGATCGTCGTCATCGGCTCGGGGATAGCGCCGAATATTATGTAGAGGACGCCCAGCCCGACGACGCCCAGCCCGACGACGCACATGCCCATGACGGAGCCGCCCGAGAACGCGACGCCGAGGGCGGCATTGAGGCTCGTGCGCGCGGCGTTGGCTGCCCGGACGTTGGAGCGCGTCGCGGCTTTCATGCCGAAGAATCCCGACAGACCCGACGAGAACGCGCCGTACAGAAAACAGGCGAAGACCCAGGGGGTTTTCTGCGTGTAACCGAGGTAAAGCAGCACGAGCGCCACTACGGCGGCGAACAGGGATATGGCGCGGTATTCACGCCCCAGGAAAGCCATCGCCCCCTGGTGGATGAAACCGGAAATCTGCTTCATCCTGTCCGTGCCGGCGTCCGCCTTGAGAACGAGCGAAGCCTTGAGCGCGGCAAACAGCAGAGCGAGCACGCCGAAGAGCGGCACGGCGACCTTTGCGGCGAGTTTCAGAGTTTCGACGTCCTGCATTGGAAGAGCCTCCTTTTTTCGTAAAAAAGCCCCGGCATGCTGAAAGAAGCGGCATGCGTCGGAAGAATGTGCATAATTTCACAAGACTATATCACGCCCCTTTTTCAACTGTCAATACACGCGCGAAGAAAATATTAAAATAAGGTTAACACTACAGAGCAAGTTTTGCAAAAATGGAGTTTTTTTTCTGACAGGCAGGATGCCTGTCCCACTGGAAAATGATATTTTTGAAATAGTGGGACAGGCTTCCAATCTTCTTGTGGGACAGGCTTCCAGCCTTCTAGTGCCATGTCAACGGTCATATGTCGCGCTGAAAAACGAATATCGAATAACGAACAGGGAATGTCGAACGATGAGGTTTTTCCTGCGTTTTCCTTCGATATTCCGCGGTTTCCCGTTCGATATTCGACATTCGATTTATCACGCCCTGCTGTTCCGTTCGGCGGGGTACTGCGACCCCGCCCTGCAATTATATAACAGGCTCGAATACGTCACTTTATGGTTGACGCGATACTAGTGGGACAGGCTTCCAGCCTGTCAAAACGAAGTTGCGCTGTAATGTTAATCGCCCCGCGAAATCCGCGCACAGGTTCCCGCGAACGAATAATCCGTCTATAATTTGACGAGCCGCCCGCATGGGCGGCTTAACGGGAAGGCGCGAAGATGGCTGACGTCATGAAAAAAGGTCAAAAGCTCCTTAAGGAGCTGCTGACCCCGATTCTCGAAAAAGAGGACTGGGACGCCTTCGACGTCCTGATGAAGCGCTATTTCCTTCAGGACATAGCGCGCCTTCTCAAGTATTTCCCCGTCGAAAAGAGGCTTGCCCTCCTGCGGCGCCTGGGACCCGCGCGCGCCGGGCGGGTTCTCTGCGAGACAACCCCCTCGACCTGCTCGGAGATGACGAAGAGCATGTCCGACGAATTCCTGTCGCAGATACTGACGGCGATGCCCGGCGACGACGCGGCGGACGTCCTCGAGCGCCTGCCGGATGACCAGAAGGAGCGCGTCTTCAGCCTGATGGACCCCGCGGAGGCGGAGAAGATACGCGGGCTTCTGAAATACGCCCCGGACACCGCGGGCGGGCTGATGACGCACAATTTCATCGCCGTCAACGAGAAACTCACGCTGGAGGAAGCGATAAACGAAGTCAGGGAAAAGGCGGCGGACTTTCTCGTACCGCGCATATTCGTCGTTGACGACGAAGGCACTCTGAAGGGTTATATCCCAAGCAGCCGGCTTCTGAGGAAGGACACCGGCGCTCCGCTGAGCGAGTTCATGATAACGCGCCTCGTGAAGGCGACGACGGATATGGACCAGGAGGAAGTGGCGGAGGTCTTTTCGCGGTACGACCTTTTCACGCTCCCGGTGGTGGACCCGGACGACAGGCTTGTGGGGTTGATCACGGTGGACGACATAGTGGACGTCATACACGAGGAGGCGAGCGAGGACGCCCTGATGATGAGCGGAACTCACATCGAGGAGCTTGAATCGCCCTCGGTGATGAGGGTGGCGCGGGCGCGCGTGCCGTGGCTTTTCGCCTCGTGGATGGGGGGAATCGCGGCGCTGCTGGTTATCGGCCGCTTCGAGAACGCCCTGCGGCAGGCGATCGTGCTTTCGGCGTTCATACCCGTGATCATGGGGATGGGAGGAAACGCGGGAATCCAGTCGGCGACGGTGATCGTGCGGGGACTCGCCATCGGCTACATACACACGGGGGACGTTCTCACGGTGCTGTTCCGCGAGATTCGCGTCGGAATAATCCTGGGTCTGTCGTACGGGGCGCTTCTGGGGGTCATAACTCAGGCGCGCTACTTCAGAGACTTCCACATGCTCGGTGCCGTCGTGGGGCTGAGCATAATGAGCGCGATGGCCCTCGGCGTGATGGTCGGTACGTTTTTCCCGATGTTTTTCAAGCGGATAAACATTGACCCGGCGATAGCGACGGGACCGTTCGTGACGGCGACGCTCGACATCTGCGGTATAACCGTTTACTTCACACTCGCGCGGCTGATCATGGGGCTGTGAGGTCCGCCCGCCGCAAGTTTTGCAAAAATGGAGGTTTTTTTTCTGACAGGCAAGATGCCTGTCCCACTGAAAAATGATGTTTTTGAAATAGTGTGACTCATCCAGTCCGCGCTCGGCGAACAGAAAAACAGTCCCACTGAAAAATGATGTTTTTGAAATAGTGGGACAGGTTTCCAGCCTGTCATTTCTTTTTACTTCTACATTGGACATTCAACATTCTGCATTGGTTATTCGCTTTCAAAAACTTCACTTCGGTAAATACTGATGAGAGCAAAAAATAGTTTCATCAAACGCATTGCGGCTGTAGCATATTAAATATCGAATATCGAACAAGGAACCGTGGAATGTCGAAGGGAAAAACACTTCGTCATTCGATATTCCTTGTTCGTTATTCATCATTCGTTTTCGACCGACCAGAAAACCTTTTTTTGCTCCCTGTAGTAACTACGATTTTCGTAACGCGGGGGGTCCGGGCGGGGTTCAGATGAGGAGGTCCACTCGCCTGCCCACGGTGAGGGTGACGCGCGGCGTCCGTGGGGTCGGCGGCGGTTTCTGCGGCTGCGCCGCCACGCGGGGTGTCTTCGGGGGCAGGACGTGACGGCTTGTGAACGGCTGAACGCCGCGCGTGCCTGGGGGGATCACCTGGACCGAGGTTACCGGTTCGACGCGCGGCATGAAGCTTCTCCCGAATCGCAGACCAATGCTGATTTTCCGTAACTATTTACCGATCTGAAGTGACGTGAGCGAAAGAGAATGCCGAATCTAAAATGTAGAACTCAGAATCTAAAAGGAAAGATTTGAATCTACATTCTGCATTGGTCATTTTAGGTGAACTTTCGCACTTTTTCACAATGATATTTTAGCATAGACCTACTTGACATCATATATTTTTTGACTTATGATCTGTTAGTTGATACGCTAACAGATACAAGAACAAGGAGGCGGACCATGGC
>JBFMFE010000025.1:0-4529 GCA_040752295.1 bacterium | reverse complement strand
GTCCCTTCTCCCCGATGAGGTTGTCGGCGGTCACGCTCGAGTTGATCTCCACCGTGCCTATTATCCCCGACGGGAACTTCACGACGAGCGTTCCCTGGTCTTCCCACGTCATGTCCGTCCGCTTGGTGTTGACGAACCCGCTCCATGAGGCGGGCGCCTCGCCGGTGAGAAAGAAGAGAAAGTCCAGAAGGTGCGTCCCCATCTCGAGCAGCATCCCCCCGCCCGTGCGCCTGTCGGTCATCGCCCACAGTCCGAGTTTCGCCTCGACGTCAATCCCGAGCCGCGCGCCCCACTTTTTCGCGGTCTCCACCAACGGCGAATCGAGCCGCGCGGGAGGGTTGAAAAAAGTCGCGCACACCTGCGAGACCTCGCCGAGCGTTCCGGACATGACTCTCTTTTTAGCCTTCACGATGCCGGCGTCGAACCGCTTGCACATGCCGACCTGCAGAAACACGCCCGCGCGCTCGCACGCCCCGACCATCTCCGCGCATTCGTCCGCCGTCACCGCCATGGGTTTTTCGCAGAACACGTTTATACCCCGCTCCGCCGCCGCAAGCGTGAGTTCCCTGCGCACCCAGTTCGGCGTGCAGATGAGCACGGCGTCAAGCCCCGCGTCGAAAAGCTCCTCCGGCGAAGAGCACCGGCGGGCGCCGCCGAATCTCGCGCACGCGGCGCGCGTGTTTTCGGGGTTCGCGTCGTACGCCGCCGCGATCTCCGCGCCGGGGTTCGCCGACAGATACGGCATGTGCACTCTCCGGGCGACGCGCCCGCAGCCGATCACTCCGAACCGCGCCTTACGGCGTCTCACCGCCATGCTTCACCTCGAAAGCGTGTCCGCCGTCGCGCGCGTCCGCCCGCCCGCAGCCCCGCTTTCCTGAATATGGCGTCTATCAACCGCATGTTCGCCACGGCTTCCCGCGCGTTCGTCGGCGGCTGCGCACCGCCGCGGACAGCGGCGCAGAACGCCTCCAGCTGGCGGCGGTACGAAAGAACGGTGGGCACGCGCGCGCTCGTTACGCGCGCGCCGCGCCTCACGAGAATCAGGTACGTGTCAACGACGAAGGGTCCGACCCCGACGGCGGGAGTGAACGGCGAGAGTATGAATATCGCCCCCGCCGTCCCCCTCACGAGCGCGGACATGGGGATGAACCGGGCGATGCTGCACTTTATCTCCGCCCGGACGCCGTTTTCGAACTCCAGCAGAGCGCTCATCGAGGCGTCCACGCCTTCGAGGGTGACGTCTGCCCGCGCGGACGCGACGGTCGCCGTTTCGCACCCGGCGACCCACCGCGCGAAGCTCACAGGATAGCATCCCACGTCCAGAAGCGCTCCGCCGCCAAGCTCGGGGCGGAACTGTATCTTCCCGCGGGAAAGCGGCACACCGAACGCCGCCTTTATCTCCCTCACGCCGCCAATGCCGCCCGAACGTATGATCCCCTCGACCCGCACGCACAGCGGGTGGTAGCGGTAATGGAATCCCTCGGCGAACGTCAGCCCGGTCTTTTCGACCGCCCTCGCTATCGTCTCCGCCTCCGCCGCGTTCATCGCGACGGGCTTCTCGCACAGGACGTGCTTGCCCGCCGAGAGCGCGCGAAGCGACCACTCCGCGTGCATCGAAACCGGCAGGGGAACGTACACGCAGTCTATTCCGGGGTCGGCGAGCAGTTCATCGTAGTCGCCGTAAGACCCGCGTATGGCGTGTTTAGAGGCGTAGCGCGCGGCTTTCTCTCCGTCGCGGGACGCCACGGCGACGCATTCGGCGCCGGAGATACCCCTTATCACGGGCAGAAAACCGTAGGCGTTCACGCTCGCGGTGCCCAATACGCCGAATCGAAGCCTCGTCAATTTACCCGCTCCCTGTCCCTCGGGCGCTCCGCGTGAACACGAAACCGCCCTTGCGCATGTACGTGACGAACCCGAGAATGGTGAGCGCGGCTGCGGCGTACATGAGCGCGGCGACGACGGCGGGCGCAAGCCCCACCAGGGCGGCGACGATGGTCGCGACCTGCGCCGGGTACGCAGCCTTCGCAAGCGGCGTCGGCGCGGGAAACTCGACCCCGGGGTCCCTCCTCCGCAGCCGCGCGAACATGTACACGCCTGCAAGTACCGTGACGTCGCCCGACAGAACGACCGCCGCGTAGGCGTACGGACCGGGCGGGAACAGCCCGCGGGTCGCGTCGAACGCGCCAAGCGCCGTCATGACGATGAGCGTCGGCATCATGAGTACGCGGTCGGCGACAAGGTCGAACATCCCCCCGAAGACGCTCGACTGGTTCAGCCTGCGGGCAGCCTGTCCGTCGAGCGCGTCCGTCACCGCCGCCGCCGAAAACAGCACCGCCGCCACGATGCAGCCTTCGGGTGTCCGCAGTATGAAATAGAGTATCGGAAAGATAAGCGCCACCCGGAAACACGTGATTATGTTCGGAATCATTCGCTTTTCCATGCCGCCGCGCGGAAATCGGGAACGTCCGCCGGACGTACGTTTCTTCGCTCGAACCGTTCTTGCTCCATACCTGCGCGCCGTGTCGAAAATAAGTATTTCATTTCGGGGGTCGTGTCAAGCTCGCTGCTTTGTCGCTTTGTCCAGCCGCGGGGTTGATGACGCTCCGGATTCCGGTAAACTATTAATCGAAGCGGAAAGGGCGCGTGAGAAAACCATGACCCGGGAAGAAATCGTCGCGATACTGAAAGAAAATTACGGGATCATTGAAAGCCGTTTTAAAGTGAGGTCGCTCGCGCTGTTCGGTTCCGCGGCGCGCGGTGAGGCAGGGGCGGACAGCGACGTGGACGTGCTGGTTGATTTTCCCGAACCGCCGACGTTCGACCAGTACATGGAGCTGAAATTCTTTCTCGAAGACGTGCTTCACCGTGGATTTGACCTTGTAACGCGGCGCGGACTGCGCGAACGCTTCCGCACGCAAGTGCAAAAGGACGCCATCAGTGTTCCGTGATTGGACCCTTTATCTCGACGACATGATATCCTGCCGCCGGAAGGTGGAGGAATACGTACCTGGAATGGACATGTCCGCGTTTGTAGAGAACAGGCAGGCGTACGACGCCGTGCTGCGCAACCTCGAAATTATTGGTGAAGCGGCGAAAAACGTGCCGGACGAAATCCGAAACAGGCATCCGGCAGTGGAATGGCGGAAGATCGCGGGTCCGCGCGACGTGCTTGCTCATTTTTACTTCGGGATAGAGGATGAAATCCACCTGGATATCGTGGTGAACAAGGTCCCGGCGCTCATGGAAGCGCTTGAGCGCGTCCGGGAAGAGATTCAGTGAGTTCCGGAGGGTTTTTCGGGAGGCACGCGTGAAAATAAGGGAAAAGAAAAAGGGAGGAAGCGTTTTTTTCAGCGTCGAGGGCGAACTGACCCACGAGGGGGCGCAGGCGCTCTATGAAAGGATGCTGAACGCGCTTAACCGCGGGGACACTTCGGTCGTGTTGGACCTCGAGGGATGCGGTTTCGTCTCAAGCTCGGGGCTTGGAACCATCGCCGCGGCGCTCATGATCGCGCGTTCCCGCGGCGGCGACCTCAAAATCCGCAGACCCAGGCTCAACGTCCGAAGCACTCTCAACATAACGAAACTCGACGAGATAGTGGAAATCGAAGACGATTCCTGAACTCTGAAAGTCCGCAGCCCTCAGCCCCGGGATTATTTTAAAAAACGGCTTATACACTTGTGTTTTAAGGGCAAAAACCGGTCCTGAAGCTGCATTTTCTTCAATAAGCAGTATCAACCGATTAAAGGGAGGGGGCGGAATTTCGCGGTTTGCGCGGAAAAAACGGACGTTTCACCCGATCACCTCGTGGACTTCGACCGGCTTCGTCCTGCCCTTAACGCGGACGCGGTCTATGAACCGCGTCGCGAACCGGTCGCCAAGCTCCGCCTTCGTCGCTTCCGTCACGAGTATCGTCACGCCGTACAGTCTTGTCAGCCCCTCGACGCGCGAGGCGAGGTTGACGGCGTCGCCCATCGCCGTGTAATCGAGCCTCCTGCGCGAGCCGACGTTTCCGACGACCGCCTCGCCCGTGTGTATGCCGATCCCGACGGCGATGGGCGCGCCGCCCTCCTTCTCCCACCGCGCGTTGAGTTCGTTCAGCTTTTTCTTCATACGGAGCGCGGCGTCAACCGCCCGCGCCGCTGTGTCGGGCTGCTCGAGGGGCGCACCCCAGAAAGCCATCACGGCGTCGCCGATGAACTTGTCGAGCGTGCCTCCGGCGTTCAGGACGATCTCGGACATCGGGTCGAGGTACTCGTTGATGAAGCTCACGAGCCTGTCCGGCGGCATCGTCTCGGACAGCGCGGTGAAGTCCCTTATGTCGGAGAACAGAAGCGTGATTTTCCTTTTCCGCCCTCCGGCGCGGGCGAGCGCCGGCCTGTTCACAATCGTTCTGACAACGGCGGGCGAGACGAACCTGCCGAAGAGGCGCACGACGTCCCCGCGCTGGAGGAGGCGGACGGCGAAGAAGGGCGCCGCCGCCGCGCAGACGGCGGAGACGGCGTCCGACCACAGCGAAAAGCGCGTC
>JBFMFE010000024.1:0-2313 GCA_040752295.1 bacterium | reverse complement strand
AGACCCGCGCGGGCGGGCAGCGCGAACCGCCCCGCGACAAGCCCCAGCGCCAGCCCCGCGATCGCGTACGCCGCAAGCGCGCGCGGCGCGTCCCGCGCGCACAGCGTTTCCCGTTCCGTATCCATGGCGCGCCTCCTCACCGGGCGAACCGCACCCTGAACGTCCCGCGGTACGGCTCCACCCTCAGCTCTTCCCCGTCGTATATCTTCACTTCGATACCCGCCGCGGACAGGGAATCAACGACGCCGCCCATCATCGTGATCGAGCGTTTCAGTACCTGCGGGCTGCCCACCGCCTTCACCTCGAAGGGGGGTACCGCGTTGACGTCGTTGATCCTGACGGCGGGACCGACGCACCTGACGGCGGTGACCGCCGTGAGGCGCTCGCCGTTGACGGAGACCGCCTCCGCGCCGGCGGCGAAAAGCTCGTTCGTGAGCATGAGAAGGTGCTTTTCGTGAACGAGCATGCGCTCGACGTTCACCGACCCGTCTTCCGCGCGCCTGATCCCGGCGTCGGCGATGACGATCCGCAGCCCCCTTCCGATCACGGGCGTCGTTCCGGCGAGCACGTGCTCGCGACGCGACGGCTCCGTCTCCCGCCCGGGCGTTCCCACCCCGGCGAAATCACCGCCGCGGAGCGAGCCGGAAAGTCCGGACAGCGAAACCCCCAGAATGAAAGCGGCGCCTGAAAGAAACAATCCCCGTGTCTTCACCGCGCCCATGGCGACCGACCTCCAGTGCCGGGTCTACCTGACAAACGACGGGTTCTCGAGGCTCCTGATGTTCAGTCCCGAGAACTTCTCGCCAAGCCCGGCGGCGCTTTCGATGAGCGGGGGAACGAGCGAGAGCTTCTCCTCCGCCCCGTCGCCCGCGCCGAGCAGAACGTAGAAACCGTCGTCGAGGAAGACCTTGATTCCGCTTTTTGCGAACGATATGCTTTTCACCCTCGCGCCGAGCGTTACCTGAAGCGCCTCGCACACTTCGCGGAACCTGTCCGCGCCCGCGAAGCTCACGGGCGCGCCGACCCCCTCGGCGCGAAGCGATTCGACCCGAATCCGCAGGAGCTGCGCCGCGGGCTTCTCCGCCGCGGGTTCGAGGAGCACCGCCTCGCGGTCCACAACGTAACAGGCGTCCCCGCTCGCGAGGCAGGCGTACGGCTCCCTCTCGCTCACGGCGATGACGATCCGCGACGGGAAAACGCGCATGACCCTGGCGTCCGTCACGAGCGGCACGTTGAGGATTTCCCTCCTGCTGCGCGCGGCGGAAAACAGCAGCATGTGATCCCCCATGCGTATCCCCGACGCATCGTAGACCCGCTCGGGGTCAACCCGCCGCGTCCCCGTCACCTCCAGCACCTTCACCCTCCAGCCCTCCATGCGGAGCGCCGCGCAGGAGAGAATGAGGACCGCCGCCGCGCCCGCGATGGCGAGGGCAAGCGTTTTTCTTCTGCGGCTCTTCAGCCGCATCCTCCTCGTGACGAGCCTTCCGCGCGTTCTTCTCCTGCTCACGCCGGACTCCCCAGGTATCGAGAGATTATGTCCACGATTTTATCGGCTGCGTTCTCCCCGGACAGCGCCCTGCTCCTGCGGGACATTTCCCCGAGCGCGTCCGGCGCCTCCAGAAGCCCGCGGACGAGCGCCGCCAGCGCCGCGGCGTCGAGGTCGCGGTCCGGCACGACGCGGGCGGCGCCCTCGCGCTCCAGAAACCTCGCGTTCAGTTCCTGGTGCGCCTCGGCGGCGTGAGGATACGGCACAAGGATCGCCGGGGCGCCGAACTCTGTGAGTTCGGCTATCGTCCCGGCGCCCGCGCGGCACACCACGACGTCCGCCGCGCCGTATCCGAGGTTCATCTCCTCGAGGAACGGCGCAGCCCTGACCTTCAAGCCGCGCCGCGGGTCCAGCCCCAGCGCGGAGTATCCCTCGCTCACATGTGGGAAGTGTTTTTCTCCCGTCAGGTGAAGCGTCTGGAGCGCGGCGTTCTAGCGCTCGAGCGCCGCGAACCCGAGCATCGCCCCGTTTATCGCCGCCGCTCCCTGGCTTCCGCCGAAGGCGAACACGGTTCTTCTGCCGGGGTCCAGCCCGAGCCGCTCCCTGCATTCCTCCCGCCCCGGCTGCGGCGTCCCGGCGAACCGCGAGGGGTTGCCCGTGCGGTGAACCGGACACCCCGCGTGCCTCGCCGTCTCCTCGAACGCCGTGAACATCCCCTTCGCCCACCGGCTCAGCATCCTGTTCACCCTGCCCGGCACGACGTTCTGCTCCTGGACGAAGAGGGGAACGCCGAGCATCGCGCCGGCGAGCGCCGCGGGGAATGAGGC
>JBFMFE010000023.1:0-6863 GCA_040752295.1 bacterium | reverse complement strand
CCGCACTCCAAGGGGCTTCGCGCATACTGTTTTTCGCATGATCGGATTTGCATCGGACATACATAAAATTCATTTGCCTTTAAAGCTTCCTCCGTGGAGCGGGAATCAAAAAGTACGAAAGTTCACCAAGAGTATAAAGAGTATAAGGAAAACAAGGCGATCTTTTTCCGACAGGCAAGATGCCTGTCCCACTTATTAATGAGAGCATTTTATGCTGGACATCCAGAAAATCCAGGAAATACCCCCTTTTTACCACGGAAGCACGGAAACACGGAAAATTTACAGCGCGCCTGCGGCGCATATAACACCTTTTTCTCCTCGCTTACGTGTTTCAATGATTATTACACAATCTTTTCACCCGCTGTTCCATCTTAATTATTTTTCCGTGCTTCCGTGGTTCCGTGGCTATATTGTTTTTTGTTTTTTTTCCGCGCTTCCGTGCTTCCGTGGTCAATCATTCTTTTATTTTTCCGCGCTTCCGTGCTTCCGTGGTTATTTTGTTGTTCTTCCGTGCTTCCGTGTTTCCGTGGTCAATCATTCTTTTATTTTTCCGCGCTTCCGTGGCTGCATGTAGTAATCAGGAAAAATTGTCCAATGTTTTCCGCTCCCATTAATAAAAAGGATTCTCCTGTAGTTGTGGGACAGGCTTCCAGCCTGTCAACAGGCAATTTGAGAGAGAAGAGATATTCCATTACTTATGCAAACCTCAATAGCGAACCCGCGGACTCCGGCGCTTTCCGATATACACGCGGCTGCGGATATGTTATTATTTTTTCATTTCCTTGAGGGGGAATTCTCCCTCCTCGCGCAAAATGAGCGCGGTATTTTTTCATGAGAGTTAGGATTCCCGGTCCCGGACGCATGTCAAAAACGGCATTCGTGGGAAAGAACGCGCGGTTCCGTGCGATTTTTTCACTTCCAGCGCTGGCGCTCATGTTTTTACCGTCCATCGCCGCGTTTTGCGTTGAAAGCGCTCTGGTCGTTGACGCGGCTTTCCCCGACGGAACGTTTTTGTTCTACAGCCGGGTTGAGGACGGCGGCGGGGTCGGCGACAGGTTCGAGGTTCTGCGCGACGGCTTCATCATCGGCGAGGCAGAGGTTTACAAAGTGAAGCCGCCCGCGTACTACGCGAGGATGACAGGTTTCACGCTTCCGGTGAGGGACGGCGACGAGTTGAGGAGGTTCGAGGCTGCCGCGGAGGAGGCTGAAGCGCCCCCCGTGGCTGTCCCCGGCGAAGAACCCGCCGCGCCGGCGGAGACGGAGCCCGGAGTGAAGCCTCCGGTCGAGGCGGCGCCGGCGCCCGCCGCCGGGGAAGAGCGCCCCCCCGTCACCATCGAGGAAAAGACGAAAAAGAGGCTCCTCGTCGGCGACGTCGAGGTAACGCTCGATGGATATCACTACCTGAAGTACCGCACGTACGGCTCGACCGGAAACGAGGACAGCTTCCTGAACGAGAACGCGCTGAAGACGTACGGCGCGACGCTCGAGCAGGGGACGCAGCTGACGCTCTCCGCCGAATACAAGAAGAAGTTCATTCTCTCCGGCGAAGTTTTTCAGCTTCCCCTCCAGGACAGGCGCCTGCTTTTCAAGTTCGATACGACCGCTTCCGAAGAGAAGAAGATGAGCGGACAGATGGGGAGTTTCACGACGGGTTTCCGCACCGGGGCGCTTTCCCCATTCGACAAGCAGGTGTCGGGCGGCGAGGTGCTGTACTCCACAGAAAAGTACGACGCCGGATGGATATTCTCGGAGTCGGACAGCGAGACGAAGACCGAGACGTTTCCCGGCAACGGCTCGTACGGACCGTACAAGCTGAAGTCCGTCGAAATCCTGCCGGACAGCGTCATCGTCGAGATCAACGGGCAGCCGGTGCCGCCGGGCGAGTACAAGCTCGATTTCTATCTCGGGAAAATAACGTTCTGCGACGCCGAAGTGCCGCCGAACTGCCGCAAGCTGACCGAGAGCGACCGCGTGCAGGTGACCTACGAAGAGCGATCCATCCTCGCGCTGAAGGGTCCCGGCATACACGGGTTCGGCGGCGCATACCGTCCCGGCGGAGTCCTAAAGGAGGCTGGTGTGTCGTATCTCGTGAAGGAGGCGTTCCAGTCCGACCAGAGGCTCAAGGAGCAGCGCACTTTCACCGTCACGGGCGAGCAGCTTCACGACCCGCTTCAGTTCGCGACCTCCACGCGCATAGTCCTGCCCCAGCCGGCGGGCGCGGGGGGATTCCTGCTTCTCGACCCGGGGTTCGAGGAGGTGTCCAGGAGCGGAACGCCGCTTATGGGGTGCGGTGTCTCCACCGGAGACGACTGCGCCGCGGCGGGCGGCGACTTCTATTTCGAGTACGACGGCTACGCGAGGGGGATTATCAACCTCGTGGAAGAGCCGCTGAACTCCCCCGGCGTTGTCTTCGTCGTCGGGTACGTTTACTACAGCCCGAGCCTGAAGCAGAGCGCGAGGGCTTCGGCGACCCCCGCGGACGTCGTCAGCGCCTCGAACCGGATATACCTCGGCACGGGCGCCAGCCCGGGACGCATATTCTCCGGTACCGAGACCGTCGCCGCGTGCAGGGACAGCAAGTGCACGCTCGGCACGCCCGACTGCGAGACCATTGACGAGGCGCACGGTTACGGCGCCGACCCCTACAGGGTGAGCGAATTCGAAAATTCCATAATCTTCAACTTCAACGTCAGCAGCATAGTCACCTTCGGATACGAGTACGTGTGCGTCGAATATACCTCGGTGCCCGGCGCCGCTCCGTCAGGCTCGCGCTACGATCACACGGTCACCGACTTCTTCTCAACCTGGAAATTCGGGGAGAACGTGACCGCCGCTTTCGAGTACGCCTCCAGCAACTCCGACATCTCGCGCACTCCGATACAGATATTCAGAGAGAGGGTGGCGGTTTTCGACGCCGCCGTAACGTGCCCCTCCGGCGCGGTTCCCGACCCCTGCCGGCGAGAGTTGAAATACGACGACGTAGTCGAGAACTCCGAGCGGATATACCTCAGCTCCACCGACGAGCCGCTCGCCCCCGGAACCTCATACTCGCTCGAACTGGACACCGGAGTGCTGACGTTCGCCGCAGGCGCGGCTTTCGCCACGGACGTCATCGTTTACGCGGACTACCAGTACCACCCGCCGGCGGTGGAGACGGGCGTCGTCACGGGCAGCGCCTATACCTTCCAGGCGGACGGCGGCTTCGGGGGCGTGTCGTTCGGACTGACGAAAAACGCCGCCGACACCTACTACGCCCCTCTGACGGCAAACACCACTCTCGAGACCGACCGCACAGAAGCGACCATCGCATGGAACTCCCCGTCGGGACTCGACCTCAAGTACGCCCAATCCCGCTTCTCGCGCGCGAGCGACGTTGACAGAATCTTCTACACGGACACCGACAGCAGTTCCTACGAGATAGGCTACGGAACAGGCAGGCTCAAGTCGCTCCGCTTCTCGTCGGCGAAAGAGGACTCGAGCGACAACCGCGACCCCCACGTCACAAACTACGAGAGGAGCACGACCGCCTACGCCGCGGACGTGGAACTGATACCGGACAAACTCACCGCGAACTACGGGGTTACGGACGCCGACTACGACGACCTGACGCGGCAGACGACGAGCAGTTCCGGCAGCGACGTCCAGTACGGCTTCGCCTACGCCCCGGGACCGAACCTCACCGTGAGCGCGAACTTCTCCCGCAGCACGGTGGATTATTCCGGTCCCTCCGAGTATTCCACCACCAACCGCTCAAGAGGCATATCCGCGAGCTGGTCGGCGCTGAAGCCGTTCACCGTTGACGTCGAGATCAACTCCCAGGGACGGAGCGACACGCGCCCCGATTCCACCGCTTCGAGTTACGACTCGAGCTTCGTGAGGATCGAGTCGCAGGAATTCGGGAATTTCACGGGCGTTTCCCTCAGCATCACAAGGGACGATTTTCCCGGGCAGACCTCCGGCAGCCGCAGCAAGAACCTCGTCGGCGCGTTCACGTACAAAGTCTCGAACGCGTTCAGGGTCAAGCCCTCCTACAGCAAGAACCTCACGCAGGTCATCGGGTCGAACTCGACGCTGTCCACGACGCGCGCGACGGCGTTCGAATACACGCCCGCCGGGCGCCCGTACGGCGCCACGCTGCAACTCGCGCGCACGAGAGACTCCGGGAGCACGAGCGGCGACGCCTCAACAAAACGCCTCAACGCCGAGTTCAAATACGAGTTCTCCGAAAAGATGGATTCCAGCCTCAAATACGACAGGAGCGCATCGAGCGGTCCCCAGAGATCGGACCTCAACAGAACCCTCTGGTACAATCTCAACTATCACCCGAGCGAAGACTGGACGGTCACGACGAAACTGGAAATGAACAGCAGCGGCACGGCGAGTTCGTCCACGCGCAGAAGGAACCTCTACCTCAACTCAAACATGACGCTCTCGAGCCTGCTCACCTGGAGTCTCGACATCAGGCTCACGAGGCTGTCCAGCTCCACCCAGCCCGATTACGGCAACAGGGGAAGGGTGATCGAGACCGAGTTGAGGGCGAACTTTTAGCCGTGGCAGACGCTCGCAGGGCATGGCTGAAGCGCATCGCGGCGCTCGCCGCCGCCCCGGCGGATGACCCCGCGGGCTTCGAACGCGCGTTTTCCTCGGTGAAAACCGGGCAATGGCGCCGCATCCTCGAAGACGCGCGGGAACACTTTCTCCTGCCGCTCATACTCAAGAATCTCAGGAAGGCGGGTCTCCTCGGCGCCGTTCCCTCCGAAACCCGGTCGCGCGCGGAAGAGGAAGCCGCCGGGATGATCGCCTGCACCTCGTTTCTTTACCGCCTCGGCGAAGGACTCATCGCCGCGGCGGCGGATGCGGGCGTGACGCTTGTCCCGGTGAAGGGGATGCACCTGATTCCACTTTATTACGAGCCGGACGAGCGCCCGATGCGCGACGTTGACTTTCTGATACGCGAGTCCGACGCGGGCAGGGTGAAAGAGTTGATGGAAAGCCGCGGGCTGCGCCTCGAAACGGGACGGTTCTCCGCGGCTTTCATGACGCGTTTCATGGGGGAAATGGAATTCAGCTCCGCGGACGCCGCGTTTCCCGCGATGGTCGAGGCGCAGTGGGACATCGCGGCGCCGCCGTATCTGAAGCGGGGCTACGGGTTCGACGCGGGGTGGGTGATGGACTCGGCGGCGCGCGGGGGGAGGCTGACCGCGGAGGCGGCGGTTGTCTATGCCGTTTTCCACCTCGGCGCGGCGCACTCTTTTTCGAGGCTGATGTGGCTGATGGACGTTCACAGGCTCGCCGTCCGCGGCGTGGGCTGGGACGAGGTGGTGGACGCCGCCGGCAGGTTCGGTATGCGCGCGCTGGCGGCGTGCGCGCTGGGATTCTGCGAGGAATTTTTCGGCGCTCCCGTGCCGCAGGAAGTTTACCGCGGGCTGGGGCGCCGCCCGTCGCGCCTCACGGAGAGAGCCGTCGTCGAGTGCCTCATGCACAGGCGCGGGCTTGCCGAGTCGAGGCTTGTCCCGTTTCTTCTGAGCGGGAAAAAAACGGCTTTCCTGCGCGCCTTCGTGTTTCCGGGCGCAGGGTTTGCCGCGCTCCGCTACTCGGCGCCCCCGTGGAAAGCTTTTCTGTTGTCCCTGTCCCGCCCGTTTCTTTTAGCCGCAAGACTAGCGGGGTTTATGAAGAGGGGAAACCGGCGCGGCGGCGCGTGAAAAAACGCCCTTCCCGTTCGCCTGAAAAAGGAGGTGCTTGTTCCAGGTGATCACTTCGCGGGAGGGCGTTTTTTCAGTCCGATATTACGAGCGCGGAAATCTATTCCGTTCTACTTCTGGACGTATGTTAAAAACTCTATATAATTGTCTGGAGGGAACGGGGTGCGCGAGGTTCCGCCGCTCCCTCAGATTAAAAAAACTTAGAACCTATTTTCTATTTTATGGGTTCCGGGTGAGAGTATCAATGGGAAGGAAAAAAAATTTATGAACGAAAAGATTAGAAGCGGAATCAGGAAAAGAATCGCCGGGATCGTCCTTGAAAACAAGAGCCAGAACAACCTGTCCAGGCTTATCGGTTTCGAGCAGAGGAAGATTTCGAACTACCTGAGGACGGGGAACCCTTCGGTGGAGTTTCTCATCAGGCTTTACCGGAGTCTCGGCGTTTCCCCGCTGTGGGTGCTCGAAGGGGCGGGACCGAAATTCGCGAAGGATGCGGGAACGGCGCGCGGACGCGGCGCGTTCACCTATGATATTTCCCGGTGCGACAGACCGGACAGGATAATGAAAGTCGCGGAGGCGGCGGAGAAGCGCTACGCGGGGCAAATCGCTTCGGATTCGGTCAGAAAACTCAACCTCATCGTCGAAGCCGTCGAGAAGGACCCATCGCTGATACCCGTCGTGAAGACGCTTCTGAACAGGCTGGCGAAAGAGAAGAAAAGGCCGGGATGAGGCGTTCAGCGGCGGGGGCACGGGGCGGGCTGAAGGAGTGCAATCCCCATAAGCTGGTAAATCGCGAGTGCTTGCAGGCGCCGTGACAGAACCTGCTTTAATGTGTAAAAAACCAGTAAAAACCTTGCTTTTTTGCGGCGACAGCCGCCCGGGAGTGCGGCACTTCAGTACCGCTTTCATGCCGGGAGTTAACACTACGGCGCAATTTTCGTTTTGACAGGCTGGAAGCCTGTCCCACTATCTGGAAGCCTGTCCCACTATTTCAAAAATGGCGCTTCAGGAATTTGTGTGGGTAACCCATTGATCAGACGGATGAAAAAGGAAGCAGACCATCAAGAAACAATTTGAAAGGCAAGGAGACAATGCGTTAAAAAACGCTTTATTTACAAAGGTTTTCCTCCCTATCCATTGTTCCATAATGCGACAAACTCG
>JBFMFE010000022.1:0-7126 GCA_040752295.1 bacterium | reverse complement strand
AAATGCGCGCCAAGCCCCACCACCCCCTTCCCCTTCTCCAGCGCCGTCCTTATGTGAAACCGCGGATCGTTGAAGTTCACCTTCTTCTCGAACCACTCGCGCCGCCTGCTCGGAAACATCAGAAACTCCGCCAGGTTCTTCCCGTAATTTTTATACGTGCCTATGGCTATCCGCCTGATGTCCCGGTCGCTCATCTCGTTCCCGAAGGCGATCGTCAGATGTTTCATCATCAGTCTTCTGTACCGCGGAACAGCGTAGTACGAAAAAAGCAGCAGACACTGACACACGGAATACGAAACGCTCTCGGGTACGTGGGCGAAAACAAAACCCAGCGCCCCAAGCATCTTCCTCACGAGAAAGTATTTGAGCCTCTGCGCAGGTCTGATGTAATAGGCGCCCGTCTCTTCGGTCATGTCGCTATTCCCTCGCCCGGCGCACGCTGCGTCCGGGAAATCCAGCGTACAATAAAGATAGCGTAAAAACGGAAAACGTAAAGCGCAAGGCTCACGCGCCCCGGCTCAAATTTCCACGCGGAACAATCCCCTCAACCCGAAACCGGAAATCAGCGTCAGCAGAAAGAACGGCACGACCCAGTGCATCTTCCATCCGAAAAAAGCATCCTCGCGCGCGCCGTAAGCGATTCGGACGGACTCCACGGGTCCGTCCGGCGGCAGGGGAGGCTCGCCGCCGCCGGCAAACGCGGACCAGAACCCTCCCCGGCGTCTGACCGGCGACACCTTCATCACGCCGGCGCCCGCAACAACCTCCTTCGCGAGAACCGCGCCGCCGACCGAAATCCCCACCTCGTACCTCCCCGGCGCCTCCACGGTCAACCTCCACGCGATCTCCCCCATGTCCGAGGCGCGGAAAAAAGGCGCGTCCACTCTCAAACCATCCGGAACCGTCAGCTTCACGTCCGCCGCCGTCAGTGCGGCGCCGGCGTCAACCTTCATGCTTATGACTGCCGTCTCCCCCGGCATGAGCGGGCGGTACCCGTAATACGGGGTGAGATGAATCAGTATGACAGCCACGGGCGGCGCGATGAACGCGAGCGGGGATAAGGAATACCTCATATAGACGAGCGTCTGGAGGAGAATCCCGCGCTGCGCCCTGAAAACGACCCCGAGATCGTGGCGGAAAATCCGTATTTCAAGAAGCAGCCCGCGGATTCGATCCCGGATTTCCGCGATGCGTCCCTGGTTCGAGGTTTTCTTGAAGACGAGGAGAAGCGCGGCGCCGCTCAACGCCGAAACCGCCGTCAGCCCCGCGCCGGGGTGAAACCCCCTGAAGGGGTAGAGCGCCGCGGCGAAAACCGCGGCGAAAATCTCGTTAAGCAGAAACCCCGCCTGTGCGGACATTCGACCCGGGCGCCTCCTCAATCGCCCCTGAAAATCGAGGTTCCCTCCACGTTTTCGGGCGGCTCTATGCCGAACTCACCGAGGACGGTCGCGGATATGTCGCGCAGGTCGTGTCTTTCCGCGGCGATCCGCCTGTTGCTGAGCACTATCCCGGGTACCACGTTGGGGTCCACGCAGTGATCCCCGCTCCATCGCTGCTCGTTGTCATAAAACAACTCCTCCGGCGCCTGCCCCAGCGCCGTTTCCCACGACGCGCGATAGCCGATATCGTATCCCACCACCAAATCAGGCGCGTCCTCAACGTACGGACCCCGGTAAACCTCTTTCCCGACGTACACCCCGGCGACCGGATTGCGACCCGTCGCGGGATCAACCACGCGCAACAGTGCGTATCTTAACTCCTTCACAAGCCTGTCCTTCCCCTCCCCGTCCATAACGATCCCCCTTCCCTCACGTCCGATGGTATTGACGTAGAGGGCGTTGAACCCGAGCGCGTACGCCCTCGTCCCGCTCCAGTCCACGTTCACCAAAAACTCGTCTTCGCCGCGCCTTGATTCATCGAGCAGCTTCATGTACCCGTTTTCCACGAGCCACGTGTTCAGGTTGAAAGCGCGGTAAAAGGGGGTGAATCCATGGTCGGACATGACGATCAGGGTGTCCTCGTCATCCATGCACTTCAAAACCCGACCCGCCACGCCGTCCAGCGCCCTGTAAATCCCGTATATGTAATCCCTGTATTCATCGGGACGGCGTTCAAACATGGGATGGTTTTCGTCCATCGCGCTCCAGAACATGTGCTGCCCCAGGTCGGATTCGGAGAAATAAAAGAAAAGGAAGCCGGATTTGAGTCTGGAAAGTTCGAAGTCGAGAATTTTCCGCATCTCGGCGATGTAAAGCCCGGACTGGCGGTCGTAGTCCTTCTCCGAAAAAATCCCGTGGTCGAGCGCCTTGGTGTCCTCGGGCATTCCGAGGGTGGTGAAGAATCCGAAGCGGCGGTACAGTTCTTTCGAGTAACCGGGAGGCGTCGTGAGCGGCAGCGCGGCGTCAGCCGGATTGATGCTCACGGGCGAGACGTAGAGGCGGAACTTGGGTTCCATTTCCTGAAGATAGAACCTCACGATGCCGGTCACCTCGACGAAGGGCATGAGTTCGAACTCGACTCTCACCCAGCGGCTCCAGTCGCCCGCTTTGAGCAGAAGTTCGTCATCCTGAACGACGATCTTCGCCGTGCCGTGATCGCGGTCCATATAAACGGTGAACGGGGCTTCAGCAGCCGGCGAACCCTTCAGGAAGGTGTTCTGCGGACCCGTGATCGCCGCCTCCAAGCTGCCGCCGGCGGCGTTGACGAAGACCACCTCCCCGCCCGTGATCTCCTGTGCGTCAATGCTCGCGTCGTCGGTGTAATACGTGAACGAACCGTATGTGCCGCGAAGGTCGGGCGTCCCCATCCCGGAAAAAGTCCGCGCGCCGGATTCCTCGGGCGGAAAATTCGACGGGACACGGAACACCGTCGCGTGCACGCCGTTCTCCTCGAGGACGTTCCAGAACGCTTTTCCCTTTCTGAGAAGCCTCACGCCCCCCCTCGAAAGCGGCAGAACCCACCGTCCGACGCTCACCGTCCTCTCCGCCGGATAGGCTTCCGAGGTGGAAAGATACGGAACGTATTCACCCGGCTTCCTGTGAATGAAATCAAAAACCCCGTGCCCGCCCGGGTTCATACCCGTGATAAAGTTCGCCCACGCGACCGGACTCTGCGGCGGAAGGCTCGTCCCCAGTTCAAGAGCCGCGGAACCCTCCATCAGCTCCCTGAACGCCGGCATCTCGCCCCGCGCCGTGAAACGCAGAAGAAGTCCTGGGTCGAGTCCATCGAAACCGAGCACTATCACCTTCTTCCCCTCCGCCGCCGGCGGCGGCGCTTTGCGGCAGGAATTCAGTGTAAACAGCAACGCGGCGCATAAGAGCGCCGAGAGGAACGACCGCGACACAGCTTTCATGGCTTGCGGTTTCCGGATAACGGATGAGAAAAACCGGGTCGGCATCTTCCGCGCCGCCGGAAATGAGATATTCCGCGTTTTTTCACGATGATATATTATCACAACACCGAGTGACACAATATATTTTCAAGGATTCTCATGGAGCGCCATGATAACGGTCGAACGTTCACGAAAGTAATCCATGGAGATGGAGCTGCCGCCGTCGTTCGAGCGGCAATCGAGATTAATCTGGTAAGCCGGCTGGGCCGCGGGGTATACACGGGCAGTGAACCTGCCGGCGCCGAAACCGTCCTGAAAAAGGGAACAGCTTATGTTCAGGACAGTGCAGCCGGCGAAATGGAATAAAAACATCTACTGTAATCGCATCACAAACAGCGGTATAATCATGCACCGTCTTAATGGAAACCTTCAGGTGGGGGAAGATGTGATTACTGCGTAAAGTGATGGAAACCCTCAGAGCCAGAAGAATTTAAAAGTTTCGTCAAAAACGCAAGACCTGAACCGATCACTACACTATATTTAATTAGAAGATTTACCAACCTCAATCAGTATATCCTCCTTTAGATCAGGAGGTTTATCTATGTCTTTGGACCTTAGTCTATAGGATTCCACCTGCGGTCCTTTTTCCTTGCTCCACCCCTTAAATTCCACGAGTTTGAGGTTGTATTCACACTTGTCTTTCCCTCTATCTCCATAATAACGTGGTGGTAAAAGCAATGGTACCATTCGAGTAGTCATCTCATCGTGATGTGTTGAAATTATCACCTGGCGACGGTATTTAGGATCGGAATTGTAAGCCACAGATCGGATTAACGCCGCGCATGCTGCAAGGTTATTAAGGTCAACCGTGCTTGAAACATCATCTATGCATATCACATTGTATGGAATGGCATCGTAGCCGTAATTTATAGCAAGTGTTAGAGCCATAGACAATGTGTTTAACTGTCCTGATGAGAGCAAATTTAGTACACCGATATCTCGAAACTTTATTTCTATGCCAGATTTTCCTCTCTTTGTTTTTCTATCAATAGTAACTTCCTGTCTTATTGTATCATTTACACTGAATTTCTGAAAAAAATAACTCATTCGTTTTTTAAAGGTATCCATCACTTTAGAATCTAAAATCTCGCTTTTTACTTCTACAAGGGTATTTGGCCGTATAAACTCTGCCACTCCCTCAATTTTATCTTTTACAGATTTTAACTTTTCATGCGATTCTATAGTTTTCTCTTTTGCCAATATGCTTTTGAGCTCATTTGAAATGTTAAGCATCTTCTCCAGCATCTCTAATTGTTCGTGTTTAGGAACAATTATTTCTGAAGTCTCTGATACCACATCTCCTTCTTTTTCTAACATATCGAGAATCTTCTGTTTATCAACTATTTCCTTTTCTGTATCAGGATCTGTTTTAGTAGGGAGATCGCCGCCGCGTGGAAATACTTTTCTAAATAATTCCTGAATCAGTTCTGATGTTTGTTGTTGTTCTTTCAACTCTATACTTCGTTTCTCCTTTTTCTTCAGCACTTCAAGTTTTTCATTCAGTTCTTCACGCTTACGGCGAAGATTGTTGTTTTTGTCTTTTAACTCTTCAAGTAATATTTCTATGTCTTCACGCGCTTTTTCTAGCCCATTCCCTTTTAGTGCTTCATGATTTATAATCCCCTTGTCTGCCAATTTATTAAGAACATCATCGGGCTTCTCGCCTTTGAGTGCTTCTCGCATTGAATAGAGTAGATGTAAACTTCCTATGCTTAATTTGTAAACCCCACTAAAGCCTTGATCTTGTATGGACACATCGTGAGTTATTAGACTAATTTGTTCCTCTATATTACTAATCTCATTTACTAATTCATTTATCGAATTTTGTATATCATCGAAGGGTCCGATGTCGATCATTTCCTCTCTTATTGAAAGTGGCGTTAATATCTTATCTCCAAGAATTTGAAGTTTTCCTTTCATTCGCTCTTTAACATTTTTTTCACTTAAATCTTCTTTTAATTTATCTTTTTCTTCTCTTTTTGGTTTTTCTTCAAATGCCTGTTTTTTGAATTCTTTTATTTCTTTTGATAAATTACCTTTGATTACTTCGATCACCCTAATAGGCGTATCTTCATCTTTTGATCCTTCCGCGAATTTACAATATTTTTTAAGTATTTTTTCGTAACCAGATAATAGTTTTCCATCTCTTTTAAACATGCTTATCTTATTCTTGCTGCTATATCTGTTATACAAATCTTCAAAAATGCGAAGGTTATCCTGCTTCCTATTTTGTAAATCGTAGGGATCTTCCCAACCCTCATATAGAGATTTTGAGTATTTATCTTTAAGAAAGTTAGATTCATTGAATAAATATTCAAATTCGGGTGGTAGTGGTACTATACGATCCAAAATGTCCTTGGTAATCTCATCATCCATAGAAAGCATTTTGTTAATAGCATCCTGATAAAAAAAGCACGCTTTTCTTGTCATTATCCGCAAGATTTCATCATCTGATTTCAGCCCATCGATGAATTTAATTCCATCTTGGCGATCTACAGATATTTTTCTAATTTCTTTTTCTGTGCTATTGTTTGTCTGCTCAACATTGTGAAATGTTACTGTTATTAAGGCTTTGGCATTATTGGGATTTTCTGAAAATTTGTTAACTAACGCGCAGGGATATTCTTTCCCATCAAGATTGCCACCTAACCGCGTTTCATATTTCATGGTTAGAGCGACTTCAATTGCCTCTAACAACGAGGTTTTACCTGTACCATTTACACCGCTTAGCAATACCACATCCGCATCAAGATCGATCTCCCTTGTTTCTCTGAAAGACTTGAAATTCTCTATCGCAATCTTTGCTATCCTCAGTTTTTTTATAATCATTGCTTTTAACCTCTTGCTTTTTTTATTTCATTAGTAGCCCAGGCATCTAATTTTCCACGCAATATCGCTGCAGCGTCCTCGGAATTTCTGCATTCTTTCAACGAATCCCTTATAAGATCAAACGTGTCCTTCAGGTCCCTCCTTTCACATTTTGATCTGATTATATCTATAACCTCGTCTGTGCCAAATGGACTGAAGTATCTTCCTCCCATTGTTTTCTGATCCGGATCCACGACAACTGACAACTCATTTTTAATTTGTTCCATATTTGGACTAGGTCCATAATGTATTACGCGTAACATATATTCACCTAAAGTAAAATCTTGATCGAAAAATCTCGGTAGTAACTTATTGTAGAGAGATTCATCATGAATAAATGCTATCATAATAAGAATTAGATTGGTAAAGGAATCAATGATTGCATATCGAAGATATCTTGCTATTTCCCGGATAACTTTTAAACAATCTTCTTCATCTTTCAATCCCTTATCCTCAGAAATGAAAACCGCTGCTATCAGCGAATGTCCCGTAAGAAATAATTTTTTAGGTGCTAATCCCATGTGTGATCCACTTAAAAAACGATTCGGGTCTGGTTCCCAACTATCCTCTACACTTATCATTTTCTCCATTTCTTTTAAAATTTCTTTTAAAATGTCTTGTTGTATTGACGTATGAATTTGATTTTTCATAATTTTAACCTTCTCTTTCAAAGTAGTTTCTGTAATGGTGTCGTGAGGCAGCAAATCGTTCTGGATCTTGAACACAGTCTTTCACATTGGTCCCGGATTATTCACACTCCCCCCTGAAGAAAAGAGCCTCCTGAGCCGATTATCATAGAGAGATGTAACAAAAACAAGGCTGAAAGGAGGCTCACCCTATGGGTGAAACGAATTATACCACAATAAC